>NZ_JBEZNG010000010.1:0-342469 GCF_040653035.1 Streptomyces malaysiensis subsp. malaysiensis | reverse complement strand
TCCGCCTTGCGATCGACCGCACCAGACTCCCCCAGCTACCGCTGGGAGGTGCCCCCTGCTCGCGGCCGGGCGCCCCCTTTGACGACAGACCCTAGCCGCGCGCCGGACGACTCAGGTGCGGTAGGCGTAGTAGGCCGAGTTCGGGTACGAGGCGATGATGCTGGCCACGGACTTCCGGTAGGTGTTCACCGAGTGGTAGGTCAGATACGGGACCCCGCTCGAGCTCCGGTAGGTGACGAGCATGGTGTGGTCCTTCGACCCGTCCTTGTCGAAGTCCATCTGCATGACGTCACCGACGCCCATGTAGTAGACGTTCGCCAGGTTGGTGGCCCGCTTGGCGTCCAGCGTGAACCAGGACCACTCGTTGGCGCCCACCCAGGAGGTCGACTGGTACGAGGTGTCGTACCACCAGCTGCGGTAGTCCTCGGCGTCGCCGGACTTGTTGGCCCAGCCGCCCGCCTTCAGGGCCTGGCTGACGAAGTTGGTGCAGTCCCCACCGGCCTCGTTGAACTTCCGGTAGGCGGGGTTGTAGTTCTGCCAGTACTTCTCCGCGTACGAGGCCATCGCCGTGTAGTCGTAGCTGCCCGCGGGCTTCGTCTGGGGCCGGGACGGCACCGAGATGGCCGCGGGCGTCGCCTCGGGCAGGGCCGTCGTCCCGGCCGCCACCCGCGCCGTGCTGGGCTCGTTGACCGCCAGCGGGCCGTCGTCGGTCGAGGTGAGGCCGGTCAGCTGCCACTTCCCGTCCGCCGTGGCGGCGAAGCTCAGCCGGTGGTGCGCCTGGAAGCCGGTCGTCGCGGGCTCGTCGCCGCGTATCTTCTTGTACGTCAGCGTCGTGGTCTCGGTGGCCTGGACCGTGGCGCGCCCGGCCTCGACCCGTACCCGGTCCACCGCCACCCGGGTGTCGGCGGAGGTGTACGCCTCGCCCAGGGCCGCGAGCCGCGCCTTGCGGGTGCGCAGCGTGGACAGTGCGGTGTCCTCGGTCCGGGTCTGCCCGGCCGACAGACGGACGTTCTTCTCGGCGAGCGGGGCCGCGCTCCGCACCGACCGCTCGGTGTCCAGCAGCGCCGCCGTGCGCTGGGTCAGCACCGCGTCGGCGAGGCGGCCGAAGGACTGCGCGGTCGCGGTGTCCACGGTGCCGGCCGCCGCCGGGTTCTCCGCCGCGCTCGCGGCGGAGGCGGGCAGCACCACGGCGGACAGGGCCGCCGTCAGCACGGCCCCCACGGCGGATCTGAAGCTCGTTGACTTCACGTGTATTTTCCCTCCACACTCCCGGACCGGACGGGCCGGGGTCACCGAATCATCACATGAACTCCCCATGCGTGGAGCTCATGTGACGATTTCGGCCGCGCGGAGGCCGGGCCTCGCCCCGGGGGGGCGTCACCAGGTGACGGGCAGCTCGTGTGCTCCGTAGATGACCATGTCGCTGCGCATCCGGACCTCCTCCGGGGGCACGGCGAGCCGCAGCCCCGGGAACCGGCGGATCAGCCCGCGGTAGCCCGACACCAGCTCGATCCTGGCCAGATGCTGCCCGAGACACTGATGGATGCCGTAGCCGAAGGCCAGATGGCTGCTGCGGGGACGGCCGACGTCGAGCGTGTCCGGGTCGTCCACCAGCGCCGGGTCCCGGTTCGCCGCCGGGACCGAGACGGCCACCGACTGGCCCGCCGTGACGGTGACACCGCCGACGACCACGTCCTCCAGCGCGATGCGGACCGGGAAGGCGTTGACGATGCTGAGGTAGCGCAGCAGCTCCTCGACGGCCTGCGGAAGGAGCGACTCGTCGGCCCGCAGCCGCTCCAGCTGCTCGGGCCGGCGCAGCAGGGCGAAGGTGCCGAGGCTGAGCATGTTGGTCGTGGTCTCATGACCGGCGATCAGCAGCAGCCCCGCGATGCCACCGATCTCCTCGTCGTCGAGCTCCTCGACGGCGGTCAGCAGGGAGATCAGATCGTCCTGCGGATCCTTGCGCTTGGCCTCGACCAGGGTGCGCAGAAAGGTGTCGAGCTCGATCTTCCCGGCGACGAATTCCTCGTCGGTGCGGTCCTGGCGGAGCAGGCGCGCGGCGACGGACTGGAAGAGCTCCCGCTCCTCGTACGGCACCCCCAGCATCTCGCAGATCACCAGTGAGGGGATGGGCATGGCGAAGTGGCGCACCAGATCGGCCGGTTTGCCCGCTGCCTCCAGCGCCTCCAGCTGGGCGGCCACGATGTCCTCGATACGGGTCTCCAGCTCACGCATCCGACGCACCGTGAAGTACCGCGTGAGCTGGCCCCGGTAGTGCCCGTGCTGCGGCGCGTCCATGGCCAGGAACGACCCCGCCCCGCTGCTCCGGTCCCTGCGGATCGACTCGGGGACCGGCCGCATCGCGTCGTCGCCACGCCAGCGCTCGGCGCTGAAGCGGGGGTCCCGCAGCACTTCCCGCGCCTCGTGATACCCGGTCACCAGCCAGCCGACGCTGCCGCCGGCGAACCTCAGCGGGCTCACCGGCGGCCCCGTCAGCAGCGCCTGTGCCGGGTTGATGTAGTCGTCCCGCTCCTTCGGATACATCGGAAGGTCATGGAGATCTCGGAGGTCGTCATGGGTTGTGGGAGGCGGAGCGTTCACGATGGCTCTCCTTCGTGGTCCTCGAGTTCCCGGGGCGAACGGCCGGGAGCCGTCAGGCACAGCTTTCGATAGGGAACGCTACCGATAGGGTTCCCTACTGAACAGGGGGGCGGATCGGCTACCGTACGGATCTGGCCAGGTTTCCGAACAACTGGGGGAGAGGGGCACACGGATGCCGCCGCAGCGGTCAAAGACCGTGGAAGCGCTGATCGTCGGGGCGGAGCGGGCGTTCGCCGAACGCGGCTTCCACGGGGCCTCGATCGGATACATCTGCCAGTGCGCGGGCAGGACCACCGGGGCCTTCTACTCCAACTACGACAGCAAGCTGAAGCTCTTCCTCGATGTCTTCCGGCGGCACAGCGACCGCACCGCCGACTACATCGATGAGCGGATCGCCGAGATGGACACCGGGCGGGACCTGGCCCCCCAGCTCGCGGGGACCTTCGCCGAGATCTTCAACGGTGAGCACCTGGACGCCCGGTGGGTCTTCATCCACCTGGAATTCCGGCTGATGGCGCTGCGGGACTGCGATGCCGCCTCCGCGCTGGTGGAACACGAGAAGCGGTTCAGCCGCCGCATCGGCACCATGCTGGACGCGCTGTTCGACCGGGCGGGTCACCAGCCCGCGCTGCGCGGCACCGAAATGGCCGCGCTGCTCGGCGCGATGACCCGGGGCATCAAGCTGGACCGGGGCATCTACGCGGTGGGCGGGGTCGACGACCCGCTCTCGACCGACCAGGTGGCGATGGCGCTGGAGGGCCTGTTCCGGTCGGTGGCCTGAATGCGCGACCGCTGAGGGGCCCTTCCGGTTGATCGCCAGGGCGTCGTCGCCCTTTCCCCGCTGTTTCCCCGTTACCAGTGGCAGGTCAACCTCACAGGCCCCGCCACGACCTCCACAAAGGCCCCTGGCCTGCGCGGACACCCCCCGATCCGGGCGGACCCGCCCCGCGGGACCGGCGTGATCCATGCGCCCCTCGCCGAGGCCCCGTGAACCGGTCAATAAAGTACGTCGGTGCGCGGACCGCCGATCGGTCCGCGCGGCATGGCGCACCGCGGGGGGTGAGGAGGAGCACTGCTGTGGAGGCACGGGCGCACACCGGGCGGCTGGACGAGTTGTTGCACGAGGTGCGGCGACAGATGAGCCGGGGGGCCGGGGCGGATCCGCGGGCGGTGCTGGACTGGCTGGGCCGGCAGATCGACGCCGATGTCGCGCTGGTCGGGAGCGAGGGCGCGGTCGAGGCCGCCACCGCGCGCTTCCCGCGGCGGATCCTGCCCACACTCGAACCGACGCTGACGCGGCTGGCCGGTGGGCAGATGGCCGCGGCGGCCACCGAGAGCGGCGCCCTTCAGGTGCGTCTGGAGGCGCTCGGCTCGCGCGCGCCGCGCCCCGTCCTGGTGGTGGCCGGGACCTCGGCGCCCACCCGCGAGGCGGCCTCGCTGGTCTCGCACGCCGGGAGTCTCATCGCGCTCCTGGACCGGGCGCAGGACGCGGACACGACCTTCCGCGGCTATCAGTACAAGGCGCGGCAGATGCGGTTCGCCGTCTTCAGCGCCCTGCTGGCGGGAGATCTCACCCTGGCCCGCCGGATGACCACCGGCGCCGTCCCCGCGCTGCTGGACGCCGAACGGCTACGTGTCTATCTGCTGCACTGCCCGACGGAGGACCGTGACCGGCTGACGCAGACCTACCAGGACGGCTCGGGCTATCACGGCACGGGCCTGATGGTGCACTGCCCGGCCTTCAAGGAGCACCTCATCTGTCTTGTCGCCGAGGAGGCCGAGGGCGAGCCCGGCGCCTGGCCCCACGACCCCGCCGGCCCGGATGGTCCCGCCGACTTCGCCGACCGGTCCGGTCCGGACGACCCAGCCGACCCTGATGACCCCTCCGGCCCGGACGACTTCGACGACGGTCCCGGGGCGACCCACGGCCAGGGCGCGGTGCTGCGCCGCCTGGTGCGGGAGAACTCGCACTACGCGCTGGGCATCAGCAGCCCGTATCCGCTCGGCGCGACGGCCGAGGCGTACGGGCAGGCGCTGCACGCCCTGGCCGCGGCGCGCCATACCTCCGAGCGGGTGGCCGCCTACCTCGGCCGGACACCGCTGGTGCCGCTGCTGCACCCTACGGAGGCGGACACCTGGGCCCGCGCCCTGCTGCGGCCGCTGGGATCCACCCCGAGAGCCACCCTCGACATCACCCGGCTCGCCGTCACCTTCCCCCGGTCCGCGGTGGCCCGGCTGCTGGACATCAGCCGCAACACCGTCTCCCACCACCTCAACCGGGTGGAGACCACCCTCGGCCTCGACCTGGGCGACGTACGCACCCGGGCCGCCCTCGATCTGGCCTTCGGCCTGGCCGGAGGGCCGCTGGACGGTGGCTTCGGCGCCGAGCGCGGGCGGCCGGTGCCCACCCTGGACGAGCTGCTCCGCACCGAGCCCGCCCACGCCTGGGCGCGGGAGTTCCTCCGCCCGCTCCAGGACACCCGTGGCCGTGATCTGCACACCACTCTGCGCGCCTGGATCGACGCGAACACCGACGCCCAGCGGACCGCCCGCCACCTCGGTCTCAGCCGGAACACCGTCAGGGCCCATCTGCGAGCCGCCGAACACCTGCTCAGCCGCGATCTGCTCACCACCGGCTCGGGGATCCACGACCTGGTGCACGCACTGCATATCACCGGGCTGCACCCGGCGGGCTGACTGCGCACCGTGCACATGTCGCGGGCATGCGATGCGCACCGTGCACCGTTGCCCGCCCTGGTGATCCGCTTTAGCGTCACTTCTGCCGCACAGCGCGGGAAACGAAGCCCCGCCTCCGCGAGACGCCGGCCTGTATCACCACGTGGGGAGTGATGCAGTCCGGCGCCGTACGGTGCGAGGGCTTCGTTCCCGCGGTGGGCGCGGACCGTCGCCGGCGCGCCGCCGTATCGCCACCACTCTGTCCGATCCGTGAGGAATACCCCTTCCCGAGATGTGGAACCGGGTAGGTGTCCTCCGTGGCACGGGAGCCTCGAAGCCTCGGAGGCCGACCCGTGACCCGGACCGTCCATGACGGTTCCCGCTTCGGAAGGTGGTAGGTGGTCCCGTTGAACACCGCTGACCAGGAGACACCCCGCGCGCGTGAGGAGTTCCGCCGATCCGCGCCGCACTTCGCCGACCGGATCACCGCCGACGGCCGGGACGGCTGGCCGGTGGAGGCCGGGCGCTATCGGCTGGTGGTCAGCCGGGCCTGCCCCTGGGCGAGCCGCGCGCTGGTCTCACGGCGGCTGCTCGGCCTGGAGTCCGCCCTCCCGGTGGCCATCACCGACCCCATCCAGGACGAGCGCAGCTGGCGCTTCACCCTGGACCCGGGGGGCCGGGACCCGGTGCTGGGCATCGCGTTCCTCAGTGAGGCGTACGACGCCCGTGAGACGGGATATCCGGGCGGGGTGAGCGTGCCCGCGGTCGTGGACGTCCCCAGTGGCGCGCTGGTCACCAACGACTACCACCGGATCACCCTGGACCTCGCCACCGAGTGGACCGCCCTCCATCGCGAGGGCGCCCCGGATCTCTACCCCGAGGAGCTTCGCGACGAGATCGACGAAGTGGCGGAGGGGGTCTACCGCGATGTGAACAACGGTGTGTACCGGGCGGGCTTCGCCGAGCACCAGGGCACCTACGAGGAGGCGTACCGACGTCTCTTCGCCCGCCTCGACGAGCTGTCCGAGCGGCTGTCCACGCGGCGCTATCTGGTCGGCGACACCATCACCGAGGCCGATATCCGGCTGTTCACCACGCTGGTCCGCTTCGACGCCGTCTATCACGGCCACTTCAAGTGCAATCGCAACAAGCTCAGTGAGAATCGGGTGCTATGGGGCTATGTCCGTGACCTTTTCCAGACACCGGGCTTTGGGGACACGGTCGATTTCGACCACATCAAGCGCCATTACTACCAGGTGCACACCAACATCAATCCCCGGCGCATCGTCCCGCTCGGCCCCGACCTCTCCGGGTGGCTGACACCGCATCACCGTGCGGAGCTGGGCGGGCGCCCGTTCGGCGACGGCACCGCGCCAGGACCGGCGCCGGACGGCGAGGCGGTGCCGGAGCAGGGCCGGGCGCTCTGAAGTCGCACATGTCGTCTTTCCTGCGGCGTTCGCCCTCGCATGCGGGGTTGTTCGCCCGGTCTTCAAGCGATCGGCACACCTGTTACACAGATGCCATGCGCTCCCCCCGGCTCATGTGCCACCTCGGCCCCGGCCATGGTGACATGGCTGGAAATGACGCGCGTCACCTCGCTCCAGGGGTGCGATGCCAGCGGAGTTCGGTGACCTTTCTGTGATGGAACAGCGCCGATGAGGTGCACGGATGTGTTCGTGGTGTGATCGGAAAGTGGCGGAATGCCCGGTTCCGGGGCTTGGCTGATTCGCAGCGTGGCGAGCCCCGTGGTTACATCCCTTTCCGCGCTCAGGTATCCACGGATCCGGGTCCTCCCGGAACCTCGTGGCCATACCGTGGGAGCCGATTCCCCTTCGGCCCCCGTGCGCTGTTGCAAGCTCAACGAGACAGTCACCCAAGGGAGACGCAACAATGAACAACGCGCCCAAGGTCGCGACCCAGGAGATCTCCGACGCCGAACTGGACAACGTGGCCGGCGGGATCGGCAACCCGGTGGGCGACGTCCTCGGCACCGTCGACACCATCACCGGCCCGGTGACCGGCGCCGTCGGCACCGTGACCGGCACGGTTGACGGTCTCACCGGCCTGAACACCACCGGCATCGTCGGTGGGGTTGTCGGCAGCCTCTGAGGCTGACACACCGCCTTCCCTGTGCCCCGGGCCTGCCTGGTCCGGGGCACTCGGCGGTCCACGGCCCCGTCCGAACGCCCCCTCGCGGTTGAGGAAAGACTCTCGTGCAGTTCCGCCAGCAGGCCCTCTCCAAGCTCCAGTCGGCAGAGGACATCGACCTGCCGGTGCGCTACGCCCGCCCCCAGGGATGGCTGGCACTCGCGGTCACGATGGCGGTCATGGCCGGATCGGCCGTATGGGCCGTCACGGGCACCGTGTCCAACACCCTCGAGGCCACCGGGATCCTCACCCACGGACAGGGCAGCTATGTGCTCCAGAGCCCGATCGCGGGCCAGGTGACCTCCGTCCTCGCACAGGAGGGCAGCACCCTCCCGGCGGGCGCGCCGCTGCTGAAGGTCCGCACCACCAGTGGCACCACGGTCGTGCGCACCATCGCCGCGGGCCGGCTCACCACCCTCTCCGCCTCGATCGGCGCCGTGCTGAACACCGGCGCGAACGTGGCCTCCGTGGAGCGGGTCCGCCACTCCGACGACCCGCTGGTGGCGACCCTGTTCGTAGCCGCGGACCGGGCGGCCTCGGTACGGGTCGGCGCGTCGGTCGACCTCAGTGTGCAGTCCGCGCCGACACAGACCTACGGTGTGCTCCGCGGTGAGGTGCGGGCCGTGGGCCGGACCGCCCAGTCGAGCCAGCAGATCGGCTCCTACCTCGGCAGTGAGCAACTCGGCGAGGAGTTCTCCAAGCACGGCCCGCCGGTCGCCGTCCAGGTGCGCCTCGACCGCAGCTCCGCCACCCGCTCGGGCTACCGCTGGTCGTCCCCCGACGGCCCGCCGTTCGCCCTCGGCTCCATGACCCTGACCAGCGGCACCGTCCACCTGGCCGCCCACCACCCCATCGATTGGCTGCTCCCGTGACCGCGACGAACGAGAGCGGACCGCCCCGGCCGGCACCCGCCGGAAGCAGCGGGGCGCGCCGCCCCCAGCCGGCCCGCGGACGGCGGCGCGCGCCACGCGGCGGAGCCGGGCCGAGGAAACCACGGCGCCGTACCGTGCGCACCCCCACCGTGCTCCAGATGGAGGCCCTGGAGTGCGGTGCGGCGTCGCTGGCCATGGTGCTCGGACACTACGGCCGCCATGTGCCGCTGGAGGAGCTGCGGATCGCCTGCGGGGTCTCCCGGGACGGCTCGCGCGCCAGCAATCTGCTCAAGGCTGCCCGGAGCTACGGTCTGCGGGCCAAGGGCATGCAGATGGAGCCCGAGGCCCTCGCGGAGGTCCAGGCCCCGGCGATCCTGTTCTGGGAGTTCAACCACTACGTCGTCTTCGATGGCATGGGGCGGCGGTTCGGCAAGCGCGGCGTCCACATCAACGACCCCGACAAGGGACGCCGCTTCATCCCCGTCGAGGAGTTCGACACCAGCTTCACCGGTGTGGTCCTGGTGCTCGAACCCGAGGACTCCTTCCGCCGGGGCGGGCGCCGCCCCGGGGTGCTGGGCGCCCTGCCCCCGCGGATGCGCGGCACCACGGGCACTCTGCTGGCCTCGCTGCTGGCCAGCCTGCTGCTGGTGGCGGTGGGGGCCGCGGTCCCGGCGCTCAGCCGCACCTTCATCGACACCTTCCTGATCGGCGGCCAGGACTCGACGCTGGAGCCGCTGTTCGCGTCCATGGGCGTGGCGGTGGTCCTCACCGCCGTGCTGACCGGTGTGCAGCAGGCCAATCTGCTGCGCGGGCGCATCATCTCCTCCACCCTCAGCAGCGCGCGGTTCCTGCGGCATCTGCTGCGGCTGCCGGTCACCTTCTTCGCCCAGCGCAGCCCGGCCGACCTGGTCCAGCGGCTGCGCTCCAACGACACCGTCGCCGAGACCCTCGCCCGCGATCTGGCCGCCGCGGCCGTCGACGGGATCGTCGTGGTCCTCTACGCCGTGCTGCTGTGGACCTACGACCCCCAACTCACCCTCATCGGCGTCGGGTTGGCGCTGCTCAACGTGGTGGCGATACGGGTGGTGGTGCGGCTGCGGGCCACCAGGACCCAGAAGCTGCGCGCCGACACCGCGCGGCTGACCACCACCTCGTACACCGGACTCCAGCTCATCGAGACCGTGAAGGCCACCGGCGGTGAAACCGGCTACTTCCGCCGCTGGGCCGGTCAGCACGCCATCACCCTGGAGGAGCAGCAGCGCCTCGGCGTACCGAGCTCGGTACTGGCCGTGGTGGCCCCCACCCTCGCCACGCTCAACAGCGCCCTCATCCTCTGGATCGGCGGGCTGCGGGCCGTGGAGGGCCATATCTCGATCGGTCTGCTGGTGGCCTTCCAGGCGCTGGTGACCCGCTTCACCGCGCCCATCACCCGGCTCAACTCGGTGGCCGGGCGCATCCAGGACTTCTCCGCCGACGTGGCCCGGCTCAAGGACGTGGAGAACTTCCCGGTGGACTCCCTCTACACCCGCGACGAGCCGCGCGAGGACACCCGCCGGCTGACCGGGCAGGTGACACTGGAGAACATCACCTTCGGCTACAGCCCGCTGGACGAACCGCTGCTGCGCG
The DNA here is from genome assembly GCF_040653035.1 of Streptomyces malaysiensis subsp. malaysiensis. Lineage (NCBI taxonomy): Bacteria > Bacillati > Actinomycetota > Actinomycetes > Kitasatosporales > Streptomycetaceae > Streptomyces > Streptomyces malaysiensis. The sequence goes on along the minus strand of NZ_JBEZNG010000010.1, from coordinate 332,546 downwards.
ACTTCTCGCTGTCCGTGGGCCCCGGCCGGCAGGTGGCGCTCGTCGGTGCCTCCGGCAGCGGCAAGTCCACCGTCTCCCGGCTCGTCTCCGGCCTCTACACCCCCTGGGAAGGCGTCATCCGCATCGACGGACAGCGTCTGGAGGACATTCCCCGCGGTGCGCTGGCCGCCTCGGTCTCCTTCGTCGACCAGGAGGTCTTCCTGTTCGAGGGCACGGTGCGGGACAACGTGGCGCTATGGGACCCGTCGATCGCGGACGACGCGGTGCTGGAGGCCCTGCGGGACGCCGCGCTCTACGACGATGTGATCGCACGGCGCCCGGAGGGGATCCACTGCCGGGTGGAGCAGGACGGCCGCAACTTCTCCGGTGGCCAGCGGCAGCGGCTGGAGATCGCCCGCGCCCTGGTGCGCCGCCCCAGCGTGCTGGTGCTGGACGAGGTCACCAGCGCCCTGGACGCGCGGACCGAGCAGATCGTCATGGACAACCTGCGCCGCCGCGGCTGTGCGTGTGTGGTGATCGCCCACCGGCTCAGCACCGTACGGGACAGCGACGAGATCCTCGTCCTGAACCGCGGCACGGTCGTCGAACGCGGACGGCACGAGGACCTCGCCGCCGCCGGAGGCCCGTACGCCGAGCTGATGAAGGAGCACTGACATGGCGTCCGTTCACCCGGCCCCGGCGGTGGCCGCGGACGGCGGCGACGCGGTGGTCCAGGCGCTGGGCGCGCTCGGCACGCCCGTCGACTGCGCCGGACTGCGCAGCCTCCCGCTGGAGGGCCCGCAGGTGCTCTGGCTCGTCGTCGGCGGCGCCCTGGACCTGTTCGCGGTGGACGCCGCCGAGGAGGGCCAGTGGCACTTCCTCGGCCGGCTCGAGACCGGCGCGGCGCTCCCGGGCCCGGTCGAGGGCCCGCGCCACACCCTGTTGGGCCGGCCCTCCCAGGACTGCCTGGTGCGCCGCATCCCCCTGCGCGAGCTGTACCGCCCGGAGGCGTACGACGCGTACGGCGCGGCCAGGACCGGCGATCCGTACGGCACCTACGGGGACGGCGGGTTCCAGGACACCCCGCCCACTCCGCTGGAGCACGCCGTGGCGCTCGGGGTGAGCCGCAGCCTCGGCGTCCTCTTCCAGGCCCCGCTGGACGGCGGCGCCGCGCCCGAGGCGGCCGACGAGGACCTGCTCTGGCTTCCGGTGCCGTCCGGCAGTGTGCGCTACGGCGCCGAGTACAGCGCCCAGGCCGCCGGTGACCTGCTGATCGACGGTGCGCTGTGGCAGCGGATGGTCAATCAGCAGTACCGCCTCGGCACCGCCGTGGACCGCTGGATCGAGACCATGGAGCGGGCCCACGCGGACCGTACGGCGGCCGGCATCCGGGCCGGTGAGGCCGTGCGCACCCGCGCCGACCAGGCGCTGATCGCCTCCATCGGAGGGCCGCGGCGCGCGCGGGTGTCGGAGGAGGCCACCGACGACGCCGTCCACGCGGTGTGCCGCCGGGTGGCGGAGGCCGCCGGGATCACCCTGCCCGAGCCGTCCAGGAGCCGCGCCATCGACGAACGTGTCGACCCGGTCGAGCGCATCGCCGCCCATGCCCGGATCCGCACCCGCGCCGTCCGGCTGGAGGGCAGCTGGTGGCGGGACGACGCCGGACCGCTGGTGGGCTACCGCGCCAAGTCCGGGGCCCCGGTGGCGCTGCTGTGGCGGCGCGGCCGGTACGAGGCGGTCAACCCCGCCTCGGGCCTGCGGATCCGCGTCGACAAGGGCACCGCGCAGGAGTTCGAGCCGCGGGCCGTGATGTTCTACCGTCCGCTGCCCGACCGGCCGATGACCATGTGGCGGCTGATGCGCTTCAGCGTGCGCGGCGCCACCGGGGACTTCCGCAACCTTGTGATCAGCGGGCTGGTGACGGTGGCGCTCGGCGCGCTGGTGCCGCTCGCCACCGGCCAGGTGCTGGGCGGATTCGTACCCCGCGCCGAGAAGAGCCCCATCGTCCAGATCGCCCTGGCCCTGATCGTCTCCAGCGTCGTCGCGGCCGCCTTCATGCTGATGCAGAACCTGACCCTGCTGCGGCTGGAGGGGCGGCTGGAGTCCACCCTCCAGCCCGCGGTGTGGGACCGGCTGCTGCGGCTGCCCACCACCTTCTTCGCCGAGCGCTCCACCGGAGAGCTGGCCAGTGCGGCAATGGGCATCAGCACCATGCGCCGGGTACTGTCCGGGATCGCGCCGACGGTCCTCCAGGCCGGCACCGTGGGCGCGATGAACCTCGCTCTGCTGCTGTACTACAGTGCCTCCCTGGCGCTTGTGGTGATCGCCATCCTGCTGGTGGTCTCCGGGGTCTTCCTCGGAATGGGGCTGTGGCAGGTGCGCTGGCAGCGACGGCTGGTGGAGAGCGAGAACAAGCTCAACAACCAGGCATTCCAGACCCTGCGCGGACTGCCCAAACTGCGGGTCGCCGCGGCCGAGAACTTCGCCTACGCGGCATGGGCCCGCGGCTTCGCCCACTCCCGCGATCTGCATCAGCGCACCGGGCGCATCAAGAACCTCACCCAGGTGCTGGACTCCGTCTACCTTCCGCTGGTCTCCCTCACCGTGTTCATGCTGCTGGCCGGGCCGGCGCGGGGCAGCATGTCGGCGGGCGCCTTCCTGACGTTCAACACCTCCGTGACCATGCTGCTCACCTCGCTGACCCAGCTCGCCAACTCCCTGGTCTCCACGGTGGCGGTCCTGCCCATGTTCGAGCAGGTCAAGCCGATCCTGGACGAGCCGCCCGAGGTCCGCGGCGGCAGCGCCCAGCCGGGAGTGCTCTCCGGTGACCTCCGGGCCAGAAACCTCACCTTCCGCTACGGCGACGACGGGCCGCTGGTGCTCGACGATGTCTCGCTGGAGATCCGGCCGGGCGAATTCGTGGCCGTCGTCGGCCCGAGCGGCTGCGGCAAGTCGACCCTGCTGCGGTTGCTCATCGGCTTCGAACGGCCGGTGTCCGGCAGTGTGCTCTACGACGGCCAGGACCTCGCCGCCCTCGACCAGGCGGCGGTGCGCCGCCAGTGCGGGGTGGTCCTCCAGAACGCCCAGCCCCTGGGCGGTACGATCCTCGACTGCATCCGCGGCGCCGAGCCGTACACCCCCGAGGAGGCCATGGAGGCCGCCGAACTGGCGGGTCTGGCCGAGGACATCCGCCATATGCCCATGGGACTCCAGACCATGATCTCCGGCAGCGGCGCCATCTCCGGTGGCCAGCGGCAGCGGCTGATGATCGCCCAGGCCCTGATCCGCCGTCCGCGCATCCTCTTCTTCGACGAGGCCACCAGCGCCCTGGACAACGAGACCCAGCGCATCGTCATCGACAGCACCCGCCGTCTCAACGCCAGCCGGCTGGTGATCGCGCACCGGCTGTCCACCGTCATGGACGCCGACCGCGTGCTGGTCATGGAGGGCGGCCGGCTCGTGGAGCAGGGCGCACCGGCCGAGCTGATGGCCATCCCGGGCGGAAAGCTGCACGAGCTGGTGCGGCGCCAGACGCTCTAGCACGGCGGGCCATCGGGCGTTACGGGGCGGCCGTGCCGGCGGCCTCCTCGGCCTTGTGCGGCTGGACCGCCGGGCCGGGCCTGCCCCGCAGCGGTACCTCCTGGACGCACAGGGCGGCGATGAAGGCCACGACACAGACGACGCCCGCGGTCAGGAAGATCCGCTGGGTGCCGGTGGCGACGGCGTGCAGATAGCCGTCCCTGGCGGCCTGCGGCAGCCGGGCCAGCGCCGCCGGGTCGGGCCGGGCCTCGCCCGTCTCCGCCCCGGCGGGTGCGTGGCCCTGGACCGCGCCGGTGAACAGCGAACCGAAGACCGCCACGCCCAGGGAGCCGCCGATGGTGCGGAACAGGGTGACCGACGCGGACGCGGCCCCCATGTCCCGCATCTCCACACTGTTCTGCGCGATGGTGGTGACCATCTGCATCTGGCAGCCCATGCCCGTGCCCACCAGGGCCATGAAGCAGCCGGTGGCCGTGCGGGAGGTCGTGGCGTCCATGGTGGCCAGCAGGAACAGACCGACGGCCATGCACACGGTGCCGACGATGGGGAAGATCTTGTACCGGCCGGTGGCGGACATGACCTTGCCGCCGACCTGGGACATGATCACCACGGGGATCATCAGGGGGAGCAGCAGCAGACCGGAACGGGAGGCGGAGACTCCCTGGACGGTCTGCTGGTACAGCGGCAGATACAGCGAGCAGCCGAACATCACCACCCCGCCCACCAGGATCAGCGAGGACGCCAGGGAGAAGTTGCGGTGCCCGGTGAAGATGCGCAGCGGCATGAGCGGTTCGGCCGCCCGCCGCTGCCGGGCCACGAAGGCGGGCAGGCCCACCGCGGCCAGCGCGAACAGCCCCAGGATCTGCCACGAGGTCCATGAGTAGCTGGAACCGGCCCAGGTGGCGGCCAGGGTGAGGGCGCAGATGGTCGCCGTCATCACGGTGATGCCCGGCCAGTCGATACGGGCCCTGGCCCGGGTGGCGGGCAGTCGCAGCACCAGCTGACACCAGACCAGGGTGAGGACACCGAGCGGCAGATTGATGAAGAAGGCCCAGCGCCAGCCGAAATGGCCCGTGATGAAGCCGCCGAGCAGCGGGCCGCCGATGGTGCCGATGGCCATGATGGAGGCGGTCATGCCCTGGTAGCGGCCCCGCTCCCGGGGTGGTGCCAGCGAGGCGATCAGGGCGAAGGCACCGGCGCCGATGCCACCCGCGCCCAGGCCCTGGAGGGCCCGGAAGAGGATCAGCTGGGTCATCGAATGGGCCGCGCCGGACAGCGCCGAGCCGAGCACGAAGACGACGACGGCGATCAGGTACATGTGCTTGCGGCCGTACAGATCGCCGAACTTGCCCCAGACGGGGGTGGAGGCGGCGGTGGCCAGGGTGTAGGCGGTCACCACCCAGGAGATGTGCTCCAGGCCGCCGAGGTCGCCCACGATCGTCGGCATCGCGGTGCCCACGATCGTGGCGTCGAGCATCGACAGCAGCATCGCGAGCAGCACACCGAGCAGGGCCGGACGGACGCTTTTCGGGACGGTCTCCGGCGCGGTGGCACCGCCGGACGGCGGTGCGTCGGATACGGACAAGTCTGATCACTTCCTTCTCAAGGCGCTCGGCGCGGGGTCGCGCGGGAGTGGGCCCCGAAAGCGTCGGGATCCCGAAAGGGCAGGGGGCGGGGCGGGGGTCCTGAAAGAGGTGGGCTCCGCAACAGAAGAGCACATCGAATGGAGAAGTCCCCGCTTTTCGATCAGGACTCCGACCGGGAAGCCGCCCCGCCTCGGCGCTCCTCGAACACGGCCGGCCCACTCCCGGCAGGCGACGCCCACGGCGACATCCGGGCCGGTTTGCGGACTTGGCTCAAGTTTCGGGCGGATACCGGGCGCGGCGGCACGCGGGCGTTAGCGTCTGTCGCTATGCGGTGGGCCGGTGTGATCGACAGGGCGACCAGGGCCGTCGGCGTGCCGAAGGGCCGGTCGGTGGCGGGGCCGGTGCGGCATCGGCGGTGGCTGGTGGCGGCCGCCGTCGTGGCGCTCCTCCTCCAGATGGCCGTCGCGATGGTCACCACCGCGGTGGAGCAGACCCCGACCATCGACGAGCCCGTGTACGTGGGCACGGCGGTGGACTCGCTGCACCACCACCGGGTGCGGTACAACCCCGAGCATCCACCGCTGGGCAAGCTCATCATCGCGACGGGGGTGGCGTTCGCGCATCCGCGCCTCGACGCTCGCTTCACCGGTGACCAGACGGCGCTCGGGCGGCAGGTGCTCTACGCATCGGGCAACGACCCCTGGCGGCTGATGCTGAGCGCACGGCTGCCGATGATCGCGCTGACGCTGCTGTTCGGGCTGGTGGTGTTCGCGTTCGCCCGCGATCTGACCGGCCCCGTGGGCGGGGCGGTGGCCCTCGCCCTGTACGCCTTCTCGCCGGACGTCATCGCGCACGGTTCCCTCGCCACGCTCGACGTACCGGCGGCCGGTTTCCTGCTGACATCGGTCTGGCTGCTGTGGCGGGCGCGTCGGCGGCCGCGGCCGTACCTTCCGCTCGCGGGGGTGGCCCTCGGCGCGGCCCTGGCCACGAAGATGAGCATGCTGGCGGCGGTTCCGGTGCTGCTGCTCCTGGCCGTGCTCTCGGTCTGGTACGCCCGCCGTGCGCACCACCGCACAGCGCGCGGCCGTCTGCGGTCGCTCGGGATCGGGGTGGCGGCGGCGGTGGGCGTGGCGCTGATCGCGGTGGCCGTGGTGTGGGCCGTCTATGTGCTGGTGGACCCCCGGCCGCGCTGGACGCCCACCGGTCATGTGCCCGCCGTGCACGGGCTGCGCGGGCTCGCCGTCGACTGGCTGCCGCTTCCGGAGGCGTACCGCGATGGGATGCGCGTCCAGTTCGGCTTCGAGTACGACACCTGGCGTGGCTTTCTGCTCGGCCGCCGCTACCTCGGGTCGCTGTGGTACTACCTGCCCGTCGCGCTGCTGGTGAAGACGCCCCTGGGCATGCTCGTGCTGTGGTTCGCCGGGGCGGTCACCATGCTGGTGGTTCCCCGGCTGCGGCACGCCGCGCCGTATGTGCTCGTCCCCGCGGCGGTGCTGCTGCTCGCCGCCCTGGACGGGGCCCGCAACCTCGGGGTGCGGTACGCCGTCTTCCTGCCGATGTTCCTGGCGGTGGCGGCGGCCGCGCCGATGGCCTTACGGCGGCGATGGGCGTACGGTGCCACGCCGGCGCTGGTCCTGTTCGTGGCGGTCAGCTCGCTGCGGACGTATCCGTACTACCTGCCGTACTCCAACGAGGCGTTCGGCGGCCCCTCCCGGACCCATCTGCGGCTGCATGACTCGAACGTCGACTGGGGTCAGGACCTGGGGCGGCTGGCCGACCGCCTCCGGGAGCGATACCGAGGCGAGCGTGTCTGGCTCGTCTACAAGGGCAGCGGTGTGCCGTCCGCCTATGGCATCCGCGCGTCCGACCCGCGCCGGATCCCGCCGGAGGAGGTGCGCGGGCTGCTCGTGGTCTCGGACTCCTCGATCGCCCAGGCCACCGGCCGGCTGGCGGCGCTGATCGACGGCAGTGAGCCGATCGACGAGGTCGGCCACTCGATCACCATCTACCGCCGCTGATCGCCCAGGCGATGTCATGACATCTCTCACACCGGACGCCCGAGTAAAGGGGGCGTAGAGGGCATATCGACTAGGCGACATAGTGCGCCTTGTCCGCCCTATCGGGAATGGTTGATTCCGCTTGGCCGTGTTCGTCCGTGTCCGGGCCCGGCCTCCACTCGCCTGGCCGCCGCGTCTTCTGATGAGACATCGGGCTGTGCGGGCCCTCCCCGGCGGCGGCTCAGCATGTCTCGCCACTGAGCGCAAGCGCCGCCCTCACTACGAACCCCTGTAGTACGAACACGTGTGTTGCCCGTGGGGCGGACGGCTTCAAGAATGACGGGCCTCAACCGAGTGTGAGGTCCCGAATGAGCAAGCACCGCAGCAGCACGACACACCGCCGCAAGATAGCCATCGCCGCGCTCGCCGTGGCCGCCGTGGGCGTTCCCTCCGCCGCGATGGCATCACAGTCCGGCGCACCCGCGCGTTCCCACTTCGCCCACGCGCGCTCCCACTCCGCGACCCCCGGGGGCTCCCCGTCCGCCACCTCCGCGGGTTCCCCCTCCGCCACCCCCGCGGGTTCCTCCTCCGCGGCCGCCACCGACCAGCAGGAAGTGGTGGACCTCGTCAACAGCGAGCGTGGCAAGGCCGGTTGTGAGCCGCTGACCGTGAACGAGAAGCTGACCAAGGCCGCCCAGGACCACAGCGAGGACATGGCGGCCCACGGCGATATGTCGCACACCGGCTCCGACGGCTCCTCCCCGGGCGACCGGATCGAGCGCGCGGGCTACTCCTGGCGGGCCTACGGCGAGAACGTGGCCTACGGCTATGACTCGCCCAAGAGCGTCATGGCGGGCTGGATGAACAGCTCCGGCCACAAGGCCAACATCCTGAACTGCGATTTCAAGGAGATCGGCGTCGGCCTGGCGCAGCCCGGCAACTACTGGACGCAGGACTTCGGCACCGCCCGATAGCTCATCCCCCGGCTGTCCGGGGCAACCGGCCCAGCCCCAGCGGCGCCGGCGGCGGGAGGGGGCGGGCCGGTTCGGCCCGCCCCGCCTCGAAGGACCGCAGGAGGTGGGCGACCAGCCGCCGGGACGCGGCCGGTGCGGTCGTGGCATCGCCGATGACACCTCGGTTGGCCAGGAAGACCAGGCTCAGGTCGGACACGTCGAAGTCCTCGCGCAGCCGCCCCGCGGCCTTGGCGCGCCGGACCACCTCGGCGAAGCCCTCTTCGATGCGCGGCAGCTCCCGCTCGAAGCCGGCCGAGTCGGGGAACGATGACAGCAAGGCGTCGTTGAACTCCCGGTCCTGCGTCTGCGAAGCACACACCGTCTCGATGATCCGGCGAAAGGCCCGCCACGCGTCGTCGTCGGCCAGGGCGTCGTCGACGATCGCCGCACAGGCGGTGAACTCGTCCGAGAACACCTCCGCGACCAGCGCCTCCCGGGTGGGGAAGCGCCGGTAGAGCGTGGCCACCCCGACCCCGGCACGACGGGCGATGGTGGCCATCGGCACATCGAGCCCACGCGAGACGAACAGCGCCCGTGCCGCATCGAGGACGCGCCGGCGGTTGGACGCCGCGTCGGACCGCAACCCCGGACTCCCGGTGTCCCGAACACCGGTGACGGGCGCTATATGAGAGACGTGAGCAGGCATGTTTCTCACCTTACGCCGACCGGGCGGTTTCCCCCCTTGCGCGCATTAGCGTGGGCGGCCACCCCGATGTGCGAAAGGGACGATGAGGGCGATGAACGAGATGCGCGCGGCGCGCTACGACCGGTACGGACCTCCCGAGGTGCTGTACGAGGGCACGCTGCCCAAGCCGGTGGCCGGTCCGGACGAGGTGCTGGTCCGAGTGCACGCCACGAGTGTGAACGGCGGCGAGCTCTCGGGCCGGGCGGGCAAGCTGAAGCTGGTGACCGGGAGGAGGTTCCCGAAGGGCATCGGCGTCGACATCGCCGGGGAGATCGCCGAGGTGGGCTCCTCCGTGCGCCATCTCGCGGTGGGCGACCGGGTGTGGGGTGCGATGCCGCACCTGACGTTCGGGGCGGCCGCCGAGTACGTGGCCGTCCGGCCCCGTCAGCTCTCCTACGCCCCCGAGGGCATCGATCTCGTCCGGGCCGCGGCCCTGCCCGGGGTCGGCACCACGGCCATCACGGCGCTGCGCGACAAGATCGGTCTGAGGAGTGGCGAGCGGTTGCTGGTGCGTGGCGCGGCCGGCGGTGTCGGCAGCGTCGCCGTCCAGCTCGGACACGCGCTCGGCGCCCATGTCACCGCGCTCGCCGGAGCGAAGACGCTCGACCTCGTCCGGGAGCTCGGCGCCGATGAGGCACATGACTACCGGACCACCGGCCCGACCGCCCTCGGGCCGTTCGACGCCGTGCTGGACACGGTGGGCACCGGGCTCGGCGCCTATCGCGAGCTGCTGGCGCCCGGCGGGCGCATGGTGGCCATCGCCTTCGATACCGACCGCCCGCTGTCCTCGCTGGGCTCCGTGCTCCTGTCCACCGTGCACGGCTCACGGCGGATGCGGTTCTTCACCGGCAATCCCATGCACCAGCTCTTCGCGGACCTCGCCGCGTATGTGGAGAACGGGGCGATCCGGCCGGTCATCGACACCGTCCATCCGCTCTCCGATATCGGTCGGGCGCATCGGGCCATGGAAGCCGGCGGTGTTCGCGGCAAACACGTCATCCAGGTGATATGAGGCCATAAACAGAGAAACGCCCCGGCTGCCTTGACGGCCGGGGCGTTTCTCGGCGTATATTGGGGATTTCCATGTGCCAATGCATTCATGGCATAGGGAAACCTGATGAAGTCATCGTATCCCGGCGGGAGTCGAATTGTCAAATGAGGAATGGGACCGTGAGCAAGAATTCCTTGATCTGCTCAACGGTCGCCTCGCCGAGCTCAGGGCACAGGCCGAGGAGGCGGTGACCGAGGCGCTGACCCTGGAGGGCACCACCTTCCAGGCGCGGCTGGAGCGCGATGTGCTGGTGGCCGAGCGGTCCGGGCTGCTCGCCGCGTTCGAGGCGGGGGAGCGGGGGCTCTGTTTCGGCCGGCTGATGTTCCGCGACGGCCGCGACCACCACATCGGCCGGATCGGCATCCGGCGCGATGACGAGGACCGCACCCCGCTGGTCGTCGACTGGCGGGCCGATGTGGCGCGTCCGTTCTATCTCGCCACCGGGCACACCCCCATGGGGCTGCGCCGCAGGCGCCACATCACCACCGAAGGCCCTGAGGTCACCGGGTTGCACGATGAGATCCTGGACCTCTCGGACACCATACGGACCGGGCACGAGGGGTCCGACGCGGACGCCGTGCTGCTGGCCGCGCTCGACGCCGCGCGCACCGGCCGGATGCATGACATCGTGCAGACCATCCAGGCCGAGCAGGACCAGATCATCCGCGCCCCGCACCGCGGCGTCCACGTCGTCGAGGGCGGCCCCGGCACCGGGAAGACCGTCGTCGCGCTGCACCGTGCCGCGTATCTGCTCTATGCGCACCGGGAGTCGCTGGCCCGCCGCGCGGTGCTGATCGTCGGGCCCAACCCGGCCTTCCTCGGCTACATCGGCGAGGTGCTGCCCTCGCTCGGTGAGACCGGTGTGCTCCTGGCCACGGTCGGCGAGCTCTTCCCCGGTGTGACGGCCACCGGCACCGACACCCCCGAGGCCGCCGAGGTCAAGGGCCGCGCCGAGATGGCGGATGCCCTGGCCCGCTGCGTACGGGACCGGCAGACGCTGCCCGACCCCGCCATCGTGATCCCCCACGACGACGGCGAGCTGGTGCTGGACAGGGACATCGCCTCCGAGGCGGGCCACAAGGCCCGGGAGACCGGACTGCCGCACAACCTCGCCCGCCCCCACTTCGCGTTCCGCGTCATCGACGCCCTCACCGACCAGCTCGTCGACCGGATCGGCGCGGACCCCTACGGCGGGCCCAACCTCCTCGGCGCGGACGACATCGCCCAGCTCGGCAAGGCGATCGCGGTCAACCCCGAGGTGCACGCCGCCATCCAGGAGCTGTGGCCCGCCCTCACCCCGCAGCGGCTCGTGGCCGACTTCCTCGACGACCCCCGCCACCTCTCCGACGCCGACGCCGCCGCGATCCGGCGCACCGACGGCGAATGGACCCCCGCCGACGTCCCGCTGCTGGACGAGGCCGCCGAACTCCTCGGCCACGACGACTCGGCGGCCCGCGCCGCCGAGGAGGCCGAGCGCCAGGAGCGCATCGACTACGCACAGGGCGTGCTCGACCTCTCCTACGGCTCCCGCACCCTGGAGTTCGAGGACCGCGAGGACGAGGAGTCGGAGGTGCTGGCCGCCCACGACCTCATCGACGCCGAACGGCTGGCGGACCGCGCCGAGGAGCGCGACCACCGCAGCGCCGCCGAACGCGCCGCCGCCGACCGCACCTGGGCCTTCGGCCACATCATCGTGGACGAGGCCCAGGAGCTGTCCGCGATGGCCTGGCGGCTGCTGATGCGGCGCAGCCCGACCCGTTCGATGACACTGGTCGGCGACCCCGCGCAGACCGCGGAACCGGGCGGCTGCGGCTCCTGGTCCTCGATCCTGGAGCCGTATGTGGGCGACCGCTGGGAGCACACCCGGCTCGGCGTCAACTACCGCACCCCGACCGAGATCATGGAGGTCGCGGCGCGGGTGGCGCGCACCGTCGACCCCGCCTTCCAGCCGCCGCGCTCGGTGCGCGCCACGGGCGTGCGTCCCTGGGCGGCGCACACCGGCGATCTGCCCGGTGCGGTGGCCGCGGCGGTGGCGCGGGAGACCCGCACCGAGGGCCGGCTCGCGGTGATCGCCCCGAGGGACCGCCATGACGGGCTGTCAGCCGCCCTCCCGCAGGCGTCCACCGGCCGGTCCCCGGACCTGACCAGCGCGGTGGTGCTGCTCGACCCCCGGCAGGCCAAGGGGCTGGAGTTCGACACGGTGATCGTGGCCGAGCCCGCGGAGTTCGGCACCAGCGACCTCTATGTGGCGCTCACCCGGGCCACCCAGCGGCTGGGCGTGCTGCACACCGGGCCGCTCCCGGAGGGCCTGCGCGACCTGACCGGGCCGGCCGATCTGTTCGAGCCGACCGAGCCGACCGAGCCGGCCGATCACGAGGGGTCCGACGGCTCCGCGGGGACGGTGATGTCCCGGAACTCGGCCCGCGCGTCCTCGGTGTAGGCGCCCACGCTCCCCGCCGTGTACGGGCGCTCCCGGTCGGTGAAGCCCACCACATGACGGTCGTCCACCGACACCGTCATCCGCGGGCCGCGCTGCCGGACTCGTACGTCCGACCAGTCACCGACCGGGAAGGGGCGGGTGCCGGTGGCCAGGAACCGCTGCCCGCCCCGATACGCCGGGTCCCGTTTGCCCAGCTCCCAGCCGTTGGGTTTGAGCGCCACGTAGTAGAAGTGCTCGGGGTCGGTGTACGCCCACACCAGCCACGCCACTTCCCAGGGATTGGGCTCGGGTGTGCGCAGCTGCTCCGCCGTGCGCATCCGGGCCCGGAAGTCCACGCGCCCGTAGCGTGCGGTGGAGACCACCAGACAGGCGTGGGTGAGGTCCTCACGGCGAGCCGTTCGCGGAGTGAGCGTCAGCTCGTCCGCCCCGCCGGCGTTTCCGCCGTAGCCGTGGAACACCGACCGCCATGGGCCGTGCACCGAACCGTCCCGCCAGGTCTCGACGATCGAAGGCGGCCGCTTCCGGTCCCATGCGCCGGACAGCGCGAGCGCCCCCACCACCACCACGAGGACGACGGCCAGCACAAGCCCCCCGGAACGCCACCCTGTGCGCCCTCGTAACGACGACGTCATGCCACCGGATCATACGAGCCGGACGCGTCGCGCCGTGCGGTGTTCACCGCCTCCTCATATCCGAAGTCCTCGGTGAGCCGCGCCATGATGCGGTCGGCCGCCCGGCCGTCGCCGAACGGGTTCCCCGCCCCGGCCATCCGCGCGTACTCCTCCGGATCGTCCAGCAACCGCCCGGCGGCGGAGAGGATCGCGTCCGGGTCCGTGCCCACCAGCCGGGCCGCCCCCGCCTCCACCGCCTCGGGGCGCTCGGTGGTGGTCCGCAGCACCAGTGCGGGCTTGCCCAGGCTCGGGGCCTCCTCCTGTATCCCGCCGGAGTCGGTGAGCACCAGATCGCAGTCGGCGAGGGTGGCGGCGAAGTCCAGGTAGTCCAGCGGATCCACCACCCGCACCCCCGGATGGCCGTCCAGCTCCGGCAGCAGGGCCTCCCGCACCGCGGGGCTGCGGTGCAGCGGCAGCACCAGCTCCACATCGCCGCGGTCGGCCAGTCGGCGCAGCGCCGCGCCCATCGCCCGCATCCTCTCCCCCTGGTTCTCCCGGCGGTGCAGGGTCAGCAGCACCTTGCGGTGCGCGGTGCGGAAGGCGCTGCGCCCGGCGCCCTCCTCCAGCACCCATAACAGGTTGTCGATGACCGTATTGCCGGTGGTGATCACCTGCAGGGGCGGTACGCCCTCGGCCCGGAGCTGGGCGGCGGAGCGGTCGGTGGGGGCGAAGTGCCAGCGGGCCACCCGGCCGATCATCCGCCGGTTGAGCTCCTCGGGAAAGGGGTTGTCCAGGACACCGGTGCGGAGCCCCGCCTCGACATGGGCCACCGGCGTGCGTTCGTAGAACGCGGCCAGCGCACCGCACAGCGCCGTGGTGGTGTCGCCCTGGACCACCACCAGATCCGGCCGTTCGGCGCGGATCACCGTGCCCAGACCGTCCACCAGCCGCGCGGTCAGCTCCGACAGCCGCTGCCGGTCCCGCATCACGGCCAGGTCGGTCTTCACCCCGACCCCCAGCAGACCGAGCATCTGCTGAAGCATCTCGCGGTGCTGACCGGTGGTCACCACCACCGGCTGGAACCGCGCGGAGGCGGCCATCGCCCGGACCACCGGGGCCAGTTTGATCGCCTCCGGGCGGGTTCCGAGCACCAGCATGGTGCGCACGGTGCGCGGCGGACGCGGCGCGGGGGCGGCGTCCATGGACGACAGGGACACGGGTCTGCCGATGGGGGACATGGGTCTCCTTGACGAGAGGAGCGAAGAGGGAAGGAGCAACCGCACAAGCGGGATGGCACAGGACGTGCGAGAGAAACCGGTGGTGAGGTGCGCAGGCGGTGCGTGAGGTGCGAAAGGTTCAGCTACGGGCGGTCTTGAGCCAGGTGCGCTTTCCGGTGACGGCGCGCCACAGCCCCCACCAGCCGGCGGCGAACCAGATGTAGCCGTAGATCACGAAGATGTGGCCGAGCAGTACCGCGTGGAGCGCGCCGAGCGAGGATTCGCGCCGGCGGTAGACGAAGCCGTAGATCCAGGCCGCGGTGAACGAGAGCAGATACGGGCCCAGGAACCACATGGTGGAGACCAGCGGCCGTCCCGCCTGGAGGGAACCGGCGATCGTGCCGAGAACCGCCACCATGAAGGAGGCCGGGAGCAGCGAGGTGAGCAGGATCAGCACCGGGCTGGACAGGTGGTAGATCAGATCCATCGCCGCCCGGCCGGGCACCTCCCGCAGGATCAGCGGGACCAGGTTGGCCGACTGGAGATGCCCCTGGAACCACCGGGACCGCTGGCGGATCAGCCGCCGCAGATCCAGTACGGCCTGCTGGGAGACGGCCGCCGTGGTGCAGTGCTGATTGGTCCAGCCCTTGGCGATCAGCCGCACCCCGAGGTCCAGGTCCTCGGTGAGGCTGTCGCTCCAGGGGTTGTCGCCCAGTGAGTCCAGCGCGGACAGCCGCATGAACTGGCCGTTGCCGCCCATGCCGACGCTGCCGATGAAGCGGCGGGCGCTTTGGAAGATATCGCCGTAGACGACGAACTCCATGTCCTGCATCCGGGCCAGCAGTCCCGCGCGGCGGTTGTACATCCGGACGCCGATCTGGGTCGCGCCGGTCCGCGGGTCGTTGAAGAACGGATCGACCGCCTCGATCACATGCGGGTCCAGCCGGCCGTCCGCGTCCACCACACAGACGATGACCTGGTCCGGATCGCGGCCGCCGAGCAGCCCCGAGGCGCGCAGCAGCCGCACACCGTCGTTGAGCGCGGCGCCCTTGCCGAGGCGGGCGCGCGGCAGTTCGCGCTGATGGAGCCAGACTCGCTCGGGATCCGCCGACCGGGCGATTTCGGCGGTCCGGTCGTCGGAGGCGTCGTCGATGACCAGGGCGACGCACTTTCCGGCGGGCAGGGCGGTGATTCGCGCAAGGCTTTCGCCCAGTACTTTCTCCTCGTTCAGACAGGCGAGCAGAAAGACATAGAAGCGTTGTTCACCGGAGCCGGAACGGTGTGGCAACCGGCGGCGGGACAGCAGGAACAGACCGAAGTTATAGGTACCGGCCATCACGATGATGGCGACGCTGGCCCATATCAGCGGCTCATCGGTCACGTCCGGTCCACCGCGGACAGGTCCTTGGCCCCGGAGGCGCTGGAACCGGTCGCGGAACCACGGGCACGTAATCGTATTCGAGCCGCCAACAGGCCGAGAACAATCAGGCAGTACAACAGAAAACCCGCCCCGGCGGTTGCCTGCAAAGCTCTGGCAACCGGAATTCCAGGAATCATTTCCGGTGCCGCGGCCAGGCCGACCAAGGGCAGCACTGATCCCACAGCAGACCTACCATACATCGGTCCCCCCACTTGAAGTTGGCGCAGGAGTGCCGGACGCCTCCCCATGGGCCGACCTCTGCGCGCTTACGGAAGGTACCAGACACAACACGGCCGGAGGTGAGCTCCAGTTGAACTTTCAAGACGTAATTTTCTGCCCCATCGGCCCCATTGACAGGCGGCGGGAATCATCAGAACAATCTCCGGATTGTTGAGCTCCGTGATCCCGCTGATGGAATTCCGCGGGGAACCAGCCATGATCCGTATGCGCCGACCGGCCATGATCCTCAGGCCGTAATCGGCCATGATCCGCTGTTTCCCCGCTGTCCCGTTCCATGCAATGCGGGACCCGAATGAGGGGGGTAAAGAGCATGACGGAACCCTTAAGAAGAACACGGCCGGCCTGGCTGGCGTTGATCGCCCTCGCCATCGCCGCCCTGCTGGGAGGCGGCTTCCTGGCACCCGCGGCGTCGGCCCGGGAGGGCCGGGGGGACGCCGCCGGGTCGGCGGCACAGAGCCCGGCGACCGGTGTGAACGCCAAGGACCTCAAGGGCTGGGCGGCCGCCCAGCGGTCCGCCGACCGGGAGCGCCGCGCCGAGATGGCCGGAAGGCACACCGGCGAAAAGCGGACATCGACCCACATCCGGCAGGCGCTCCGGGCCGCCGGACCGCGGGCGAACCGCGCACCGCGGGCCCCCGAGCCCGGCCAGGCCAAGACGCTCGTCCTGTACGACACGGCGGGCCCGTACGGACACCTCGGTGAGCTGTACGCGATGGGCGTGGCCAACCTCGGCGGCCACTTCGGCACCGTGACCACCAAGCCGGTCCAGGAGTACACCCCCGGCCTGCTGGAGAGCTACGACGCCACCGTGTACATCGGCTCCACCTACTACGGCGACGAGATCCCCGACGCCATACCGGAGGACTTCTACCTGGACACCCTGCTCTCCGAGCGGCCGGTGACCTGGATCGGCGAGAACATCTGGAACATGGCGAACTCCGTCAGCCTCCAGGAGTTCGCGTACCGGTACGGCTGGGACCCGACCTCGTCGTTCTACGACGTGGACGGCAGCGTCGGCCAGATCACCAAGGTGAACTACAAGGGCCAGGAGCTCACCCGGAAGATCCCGGCGGGCCAGGACCCCGGTGTTCTGCACCCCCACATCACACCCGGTGGGGACAACGCCACGGTGACCGAGCTGGCCCAGGCGGTCGACACCGCCGGTGGCGCGGAGAAGAACTCCCCGTGGGCGATCCGCTCCGGCAACCTGACCTACGTCGGTGAGATCCCCTTCACCTATGTCTCCGAGTCCGATCGGGTCATCGCCTTCCAGGACCTGCTCTTCGACGCGCTGGCCCCGGACACCGCCGAGCAGCACCGGGCCATGGTGCGCCTGGAGGACATCACCCCGCTCTCCGACACCACCAGCCTGCGGGCGATCGCGGACTACCTGAAGTCGAAGAACATCGCCTACGGCATCAATGTCATCCCGGTCTACAGCGACCCCAAGGGCGTACAGAACAACGGTGTGCCGCGGACCGTACGCCTCTCCCAGCGCCCGGCGCTGGTGAACACGCTCAAGTACATGCTCAGCAATGGCGCGGTGCTGATGGACCACGGCTACACCCATCAGTACGGCAACGTCGACAACCCGTACAACGGGCTCACCGCCGATGACTTCGAGTTCTTCCGGGCCCATGTGGACGCCACCGACACGGTGGTCTACGACGGCCCGGCGGCCGAGGACTCCGCCGAGTGGGCACAGGAGCGGGTCACCGCCGCCCTGGCCGAGTTCGCGCGGGTGAGCCTGCCCACGCCGAAGCTGTGGACCACTCCGCACTACGCGGCCTCGGCCACCGACTACAAGGTGTTCGCGCAGAACTTCGCGGCCCGCATGGAGCGTCCGCTGTACTTCTCCGGCACTCTCTCCGGCACCCCGACCGACTCCAGCCGCTACCTGGGGCAGTTCTTCCCGTACCCGGTCACCGATGTCTACGGCACCAAGGTGCTCCCGGAGAACCTGGGCAGCTACGAGCCCGAGGCCCACAACAACAACCCGCCCCGGCTGGCGGCCGACCTGATCAACAACGCCAAGGCCAACTTGGCGGTACGGGACGGCTTCGCCAGCTTCTACTACCACCCCTACCAGCCGGTCGAGCCGCTGAAGGAGACCGTCGAGGGCATCCTGGCCCTCGGCTACACCTTCGTCAGCCCCGAGAGCCTGATCTGAGCCCGGCCTGATCCACCGTCACACCGTCCGTGTGCCGTTCCCGGTCCGCCCCGCGCGGGCCGGGAACGGCCGCGTAGTACCGGGTCCCTGCCCGAGGAAGGCCCTGCCCCGATGAGAGCGCTGAGGCGGGCGACCGCGGCGGTCACCGCCGCCGTCGCCGTCCTGACCGGATGCTCGTCCGATACGGACGACGACCGGCCCACCCCCCATGGCCAGGTGCGGGGCATCACCCTGCCCGCCTGGAACACCGATGACTACGACCGCCCCGAGGCCCGTCGCTATCTGCGCCAGATCGCCGGCACCGGCGCCCGGTGGGTGGTCTTCACCCCCACCTGGTACCAGAACGGGACCCGGCGCTCCACGCCGCACACCACCGAGGAGACCGCGAGCGACCGCAGTGTGCGGCGGATCGTCGGCCTGGCCCACGGCGCCGGGCTGAAGGTGATGCTCAAACCGCATGTGGACCTGGTGGACGGCGGCGACCGGGCCGGTATCCGGCCCGCCGACCCGGACGCCTGGTTCACCGCGTACCGGCGCTTCATCACCCACTACGCCCGGCTGGCCGGCGAACTGGACGTGGAGCAGTTCGCCGTCGGCACCGAACTGGCCGGCACCTCCACCGACCGGCGCCGCTGGACCCATGTGATCGACGCGGTGCGCGACACCTACGACGGCACGCTGACCTACGCCGCCAACTACGACGAGTACGCCCGTATCCGTTTCTGGGGCTCCCTCGATCTGATCGGCATCGACGCCTACTGGCCACTGGCCGACTCCGCCACCGCCGACCCCGCCCGGCTGGCGAAGGGCTGGAAGCCGATCGTCGCCGAACTCGCCGCGTTCTCGGCCCGGTTGGACAAGAAGATCCTGTTCACCGAGGCCGGTTACGTCAGCCAGCGGGGCACCGCCGCCGAGCCGTACTCCTGGACCGTCAGCGAGCGCGCGGCGGCGGATGAGCAGTCCGCCGCGTATGACGCGCTGCTGACCGCCCTCGACGGCCGGCCGTGGTGGGCCGGGGTGTGCTGGTGGATGTGGGACGACTGGCCGGACAGCGGCGAGACCGCGCCCCGGCTGGCCTACACCCCCCATGGCAAACCCGCCGAGCAGGTGCTGCGCCGCTGGTGGCGGGCGTGACCCGGGAGGTGTGGACCGGCCGCCGCCGGTCCTGAGGAGCGGTTCTCGCCGGAGCCGCTCCTGCCAGGGGCGGCTGTCGCGCGGGACACCCGCCACAGTCCGAAGACGGCCTCGACCCCTCCGATCGCTTCGGCAGCCGCGTTTCCGGCCGCCGACCGCCTACGATCCCGCTGTGGCCCACTTCCGCATCCAGCGGCGCTCCCCGCTGCCCGCCGGTGAGACCTGGCGACGGCTCACCGACTGGCGGCGCCACGGCGCCCATGTACCACTGAGCGGCGTCACCGTGCGTCCGGAGGGGCCGACCCGGGTGGGCACGGTGGTCGTGGTGCGCACCGGTGTGGGCCCCGCCGGATTCGACGACCCCATGGAGGTCGTGCGCTGGGATCCACCCGCCGGTGACGCTCCCGGCGGGTGCAGGCTGGAGAAGCGTGGCCCGGTGGTCCTGGGATGGGCCGAGATCGAGGTGCGCCCCCGGGGCGGCGGGTCCGAGGTGGAGTGGCGCGAGGAGGTGCGGCTACGGGGGCTGCCCCGGCTGTTCGACCCGCCCACGGCCTGGTCCGGCCGACTGCTTTTCGGCCGTGTGGTCGACGCGCTGCTCAAGCAGTGACGGGCGCCCGTCCCGAACGTATGAGGCGCTCTTCAAGTGGCCTGCCCCGTACGGCATTTGACGGCCATCGCCCGGCACGATCATCCGCGCTCGCGGCTGGGTAGGGATACGCCGGGGCCCATATCGCACACGGCCCCCAGCACCCAGCATCCCGTACGGCGCACCGCACCCGCCCCGGCATCACCGCACCGCCCCCGAAGGCCGCCGAACGCCACGGAGGAGATGGCCCATGCGCAGTCGCTCCAGCACCCTGGCCCGTGTCACGGTGTTGTTCACCCTGCTCACCCTGCTGCTGCCCACCGGCGCGGCCGCCACCGCGGCCACCGCCCCCGGGCCGCTGCCGGTCGTCACCCCGCGCCCGCAGGAGATGTCCCGCATCGGAGCGGATGTCCATGTCCCCGACCGGGTCCGCCTCGTCATCGCGGACGGTGTGGACCGCCCGACGCGTGATCTGATCACCTCGGTGCTCCGCCGCGCGGGGGCCTCGCGCATTCAGGACGGCGCCGGGCCGAAGCTGACCGTGACCGTCGGCCGGATCGCCGATCCACGGGTCGTGCGGGCGCTGCGGGCCGCCGGGGGCCGGGTGCCGGGCGGCCCGCTTCCGGCCGAGGGCTATGCGCTCGCCGCGAGAGGTACCTCGGTGGCGCTCGCGGGCGCGGACTCGGACGGCGTGTACTACGCGGCGCAGACGCTGCGTCAGCTGGTTTCCGGCCACCGGGCGATCGCTTCCGTCGCGGTGGCCGACCAACCGCTGATGCCGCTGCGCGGGGTGATCGAGGGCTTCTACGGAAGCCCCTGGACCCACGCCGAGCGGATGGACCAGCTGGCGTTCTACGGGGACGTCAAGATGAACACCTACATCTACGCGCCGAAGGACGACCCCTACCACCGGGAGAAGTGGCGCGAGCCGTACCCGGCCGCCGAGCTCGCCGAGCTCGGCGAGCTCGTCCGGCAGGCCACCGACCACCATGTGCGGTTCACCTTCGCCGTCTCCCCGGGGAACTCCATCTGCTACAGCGACCCCGCCGACATCGCCGCGCTGGAGGCCAAGCTGGACGCGGTCTACGAGCTCGGGGTGCGCAGCTTCTCCATGCCGCTGGACGACATCAGCTACACCCGCTGGAACTGCGAGTCCGACCGCGCCACTTACGGAGACCCCTCGTCGAAGGCCGCCGCCGAGGCGCAGTCCGACCTGCTCAACACGGTGCAGAAGGCGTATCTGGACGAACGGGCGGGCACCAGGCCGCTCCAGATGGTGCCGACCGAGTACGGGGACGTCACCGACACCCCGTACAAGCGTGTTCTGCGCGAGCGGCTGGACACACGGGTCGAGGTGATGTGGACCGGAACGGATGTGGTGCCGCCGCGCATCACCGTCGCCGACGCGGAGCGGGCCGCGGGCGTGTGGGGGCGGAAGGTCTTCGTCTGGGACAACTATCCGGTCAACGACTACGGCCAGGCCGAGGGCCGGCTGTTGCTCGCTCCGTACGACGCCCGTGAGCCCGGACTGCACCGGCAGCTCTCGGGTCTGGTCCTCAACCCGATGAACCAGGCCGCCGCCAGCAAGGTGGCCCTCTTCGGCGGAGCGGACTTCGCCTGGAACGACACGGGCTACGACGCCACCCGCACCTGGGAGGCCGCCGCCCGCCACCTCGCCGGGAGCGCCCCTGGCACGCGGCCGGGGCGTTCGGACGACACCGTTCGCTCACTGCTGGCCTTCTTCGACACCCAGCATCTCGCGCCCACCTTCGGCGCCGAACCCTGGCAGCCGCAGGCCCCCGAACTCGCCGCCCGGCTCGACCGGTTCCGTACCGCCTGGGAGGCGGGGCACGAGCGGACGGCCCTGCGCGATCTGCGCCCGTACGCCAGGCTGCTGGCCGAGGCCCCCGAGCGCATCAGGGCCGGGGCGGCCGACCGGGGATTCGTGGCGGACAGCGCGCCCTGGCTCGAGGCGCTGTCGCTGTGGGGGCGCGCCTTCGAGCGCACCCTGGACGCGCTGGGCGCCCGTCTCGACGGCCACGACGCCGATGCGGCCCGGTGGTTCGCCGAGGCGGCGGCCGACGCGAGGCGGGCCGGGGAGATCCGCACCATCCCGGGTGAGACCCGCCCCGAGGGGCCGGTGCGCATCGCCGACGGGGTGCTCGACACATTCATCGCCGAGTCGGCCGAGTCGGCGGAACCGGCGGAGACCGGCTGAACTGCCCTGACCCCGCCCGGGTTGTCGAAGCGCTTGCACGCCCCCCCAAAGGGGGTGGTGACTCTAGGGTGATCATGCACTACGCTCCGTAGCATGGGGGTTTTGGGGGAACGAACGGGACGAGGGACCGCGGTAGTGATCGGCGGAGGTCTCGCCGGGGTGCTGGCCGCATGGGCGCTGCGTGGATATGCCGAGCGCATTGTCGTCGTCGAGCGCGACCGCTATCCCGAGCGGCCAGCGTTCCGCTCGGGCGTTCCGCAGGGGCGCCACGCGCATCTGCTGCTCGAGGCCGGACACCGGGCGCTGGAGGAGCTGATGCCGGGTACGCGCGAGGAGTTGCGGGCCGCCGGTGCGGTGCGCGTTCCGATGTCGGGTGTGCGCTGGCTTAGCGCGGCCGGGTGGCTCGCGAAGTACGAGAGCGAGGTCGCGTTCCTCTCGTGCACCAGACCGCTGCTCGACCACACCGTGCTGCGCCGGGTGCGCGGCGAGCCCACGGTGCGCTGGCTGGAGAACACGGACGTCGTCGGACTCCTCGGCACACCGGCCGAGGTGACGGGCGTCCAGGTCCGGGCACGTGGCGACGCCCGCGCCCAGGTGCGCGAGGTGCGTGCCGAGATGGTGGTGGACGCCTCCGGGCGCACCTCCTCGCTCCCCTCCTGGCTGGCCCAGCTGGGCTGCCCGCCCGCCCCCGAGGAGCGCGTCGACGCGGGCGTGTCGTACGTGAGCCGGCTGTACCACCGCGCGGCCGGGCCGGATCCCGGCTTCGACGCGCTCTATCTCCAGACCAGGGCCCCCGACGTGCCCAGGCTCGGTGTGGTGCTGCCCGTGGAGGACGGCCGGTGGATCGCCAGCCTCGGCAGTATGCGCGGTGCGCAGGCGGAGCCCGGTACGGCCGGTTTCGACCGGCAGCTGCGGCTGCTGCGCGACCCGAGCCTGCGCGAGCTGCTGGCCCGGGCCCAGCCCGCAGGTGCGGTCCGCGGCTTCTGGCCCGGCCCGGGTGTGCGGCGTCACTACGAGCGCCGGGCGCCGGGCGGCCTGGTGGTCATCGGAGACGCCGTGTGCACCTTCAACCCGGTCTACGGCCAGGGCATCACCGTGGCCGCGCTCGGCGCCCGCGCCCTGCGGGCCGCCGCCGAGCGCCACGGCTCCATCGGCCACCGTATGGCGGACACCGCCCGTAAGGGCATCGCGGCCGCCACGAACACCGCCTGGATGCTGTCCTCCAGCGAGGATGTGCGCTTCCCCGCCACCACCGGCGGCCCCGCCGGGTTGCCGGTCCGCGCCCAGCACCGCTATCTGGACCGGGTCATCCGGCGGGCCACCGTCGACCCGGCGGTCTGCAACGCCCTGCACGAGGTGATGTCCCTGGTCGCAGCCCCTACCGCGCTGATGCGCCCCGCCGTTCTGAGGTCCGTTTTACGCGGGGGAGGAAGCGGCCGACCCGCATCCCCCTAGTGATCGTCACGGCGTACGGACGGTGCTGGTGGACCGCCCTAGCATCGGCAGCATCCGGGTGTTGAGGCCATACCGGACCCATGCCCCGACCCATGTCAACGGACCACCAGACGGCGCCCCATCAGGAGCACAGCGTGCGAGCGACTTTCGCGGATTTCGCCATCGATCCGCCTCGATTCGGCAATGCCACGGCCCGGTACGCAAAGTGCCACCCCGACCGTGACCGGCTCGCGATCGGCGCGGGCGCGAGTGTCGAACTCGACTTCGCTCTGGACCGCGACGAGCTGCCGGAGCAGCTGACGCTGACCCTGATCGCACGGGTCTCACCACTGGGGGAATCCCTGGGATGGGCGCCGATCGACATCACCGTCAACGGGCATGCGGTGATCGAGCAGTTCACCGTGCCCGGTGGCGCCCGGCCCCGGGAGGTGGCGTTCGCGGTCCCCGGTGAGGCGCTGGTGGCGGGCGCGAACACGCTGTACGTCCGTGGCTGCGACGAGGCGCGCGGCCTGCTCTGGCTGTACCGGATCACCGTCGAGCCCTCACGCATCCGCGCCCGTATGCACCTCATGGCGGAGGAGCAGCGCGCCGAGGCCGCGGTGTGGGCCTATCGCACCGAGTGGCGCGCCCCGGGCTCGGCCGCCTGGCGGCCCGCCCCGCGGCTGCTGGTCCATCTGGACCGGGGCGAGGGCTCGCTCCCGGTCCGGCTCGCCTGGCGCGGGCAGGACGGTGCGGAGGCGTCGATCGGCTTCCAGCCGGCGATGACCGAGTTCTACGGACACCGCCGGGCCGCCGACGGCGCGCTCACCGAGTACCGGGGGGCGCTGGAAGGGCGTTCACCGCTCCGGGACAGCGCGTTGGAGGAGGTGATGCACCGCTTCCGCACGGTGGAGGGCGGCGGGGCCGGGGGCCGCCACCTCGGCCGGGAGCTGCGTCTGCTGATCGAGGACGGGGGACCGCCCGTCGAGCGGGTCATCTGGGGCGACCCGGCGGGGCACTCGGGCACGGTGTCGCTGCTCGCCGCCGAGCCGGGCCCGGAGGCCGAGGTGACCGACCTGGTCACCAGGGTCCGGGCGCACAGCGAGTTCACCGAGGCGGGCGAGGTGGCGGAGAACCTGCTGCACGACTCATGTCACAAGTGGCTCGGCCATGGGGACAGCGCCTGGCTGGAGTTCACCCTGCGGCGCCCGGCCGCCGTCGGTCACTACGTCCTGACCTCGGCGAACGACATCCCGGGCCGCGACCCCAGGGACTGGACCTTCAAGGGCTCCAACGACGGGGAGCACTGGGTGGACCTCGACTTCCGCATCGAGGAGAGCTTCGCGCACCGCCATCAGCCCAGGGGATTCACCTTCCCCGCCCGCACGGCCTATCGCCACTACCGCCTGGAGATCACCCGGAACGCGGGGGAGGACCAGATCCAGCTCTCCCAGGTCCGGCTCTTCACCTCCGCGCCCCAGCCGAAGGGCTTCATCGGCCACTACCAGCGGGCGGGCGAGGCGCCCACCGGATACCGCGGCACATCGGTGACGGCCGCCGCGGAGCCGGAGTCCGCGGCGGCATTGCCGCGGACCATCGAACAGTGGCGGTCGTATCTCGCGGAGTACAGCGCGACCATCCTGCGGGTGGCCGACGAGGAGGAGCTGAGCGAGGTCGGCGACGAGCAGCGGGCCGCCGGCTGGCTCGGGTTCGAGGGCGCGGACGAGGAGAGCGTCCTCGCCCTGGAGGAGCGGCTCGGCACCCGGCTCCCGCCCAGCTACCGAGCCTTCCTGGGCGCCTCCGACGGCTGGCTGAACATCAGCCCGTTCATGTGGCGGATGCGGTCGGCCAAGGCGGTCGGCTGGCTGCGCGAGGCCGACTACGAGACCTGGCGTCTCATCCGGGGCGGCGAGGGCGACGACTGGGACGACACCGCGTTCATGGACCGGGTGCTGTTGATCTCCGAGGAGGGGGACGCCCAGCACTGGCTGCTGGACCCCGCCGATGTGTCCGAGGACGGGGAGTGGGCCGCCTACATCTGGGCGAGCTGGTATCCGGCCCTGGGGGACCGGCACGCCTCGTTCGCCGAGCTGGTCGCCGAGGAGCGCACCGGCTTCGAGGACCAGGCGGCCCCCGAGGTCCGTACGGCGCGTCCCGAGAGCGCCGAGGAGCTGGTGGCCGAGGGCAGGGCGCAGGCCCTGCGGGGCGAGGTGCGCAAGGCGATGGCCACCTTCGAGCAGGCCACGGTCAAGGGGTCGGGCGCGGGCGCGTATCTGGGGATCATCCTGGGGGCGTTCCTCGACATCAGCGCCGCCCACCACTGGATACGCACCGGCATCCTCGGCAACGCGCACGTCATGGAGGCGATCGGGATGGAGCAGTTACGGGCCGAGGCCGCCCCGCTCTATCTGCGCTGTGCGGCCGAGGAGTGGACCGGCGCCCCGGGCGGCTATCTCCCGGCCCTCGGCGACATCCTGCCGCGGCTCCCGGAGGGCGTCGACGGTGTCGTGGGCGCGGGCGGTGTGGCCGCCGGTGGCGCCGCCACCGAGGGCGACGACACCGCCGCCTGGATGGCCAGGGCCGCCGCCTTCGCCCCGCAGGCCCTCCCCGAATCCCGCACCTTCCAGCAGGCCCTGGACCTGGCCAGGGCACTGGCCGACCGCGGTGCCACCGATCAGTCGTGGGCCGTGATCGAGGCCGCCCTGCCCCACTGGCACGGCGACTCCCCGCACCGCATCGCCCCGGTCGTCCTTCTCACCGATCCGGCCTTCCGCGAGGTGATCACCCCGGCCCGGGCGCGTCGCGTCGTCACCACGCCCCGCGGGGAGTTCCGCGGGTAGCGCTCGGCCCCCGCGTGGCCCGGCCCGCCACAGCCCGCACTGCCATGAACCGCCCTTCTACGGCCTGCCCCTAACGGCCTGCCCTTCTACGGCCTGCCGTCCGCTGCCGGGAGACCGTCCAGGAGGGTGCCGAGCGCGGCGGTGACCAGCGCGCACACCTCGTCCGGATCGGCGTCGGCCAGTGGCTCCTTGCCCACCAGCACCCGCATCATCCCTATGCCCAGCAACCAGGACAGCGCCAGATCCGCCCGCAGCTCGTGGTTGTCCGCGCTGGACAGGGAGGCCAGCACCCGCGCGTAGTCGTCGCTGATGGCGCGCACCGCCGTACCGATCTCGTCACCGCTGTCCACCGAGCGCAGCAGGGTGGCCAGCGCACGGCCGCCCGGCTCCTTACCGCCCGGCCCCAGCAGCCCGCGCAGGGCGGCCTCCAGCAGCTCATGAGGTGGGGTGGTGCGCAGCTGCTCCTCCCCGTTGCGCGCGATCACCTCGCCGAACAGCGCGCTTTTCGAGCCGAAATAGCGGAAGAGAAGCGCCTGGTTGGCCCCCGCGCGATCGGCGATGTCCCGCACCGTCGCCCGTTCATAGCCCCGCTCGGCGAACAGCGCCGCCGCGGCCTCCAGCAACCGCCGGCGTGTGTCCCGCGCGTCCCGGTGCTGCCTCTCGGACACGGTCGTCCCCATCACGACACCCCTCTCGTCTGCTTCCGGCGAAGTCCCCGTCGGCCCGTCAGATCAACGGCGCAAAGGGGCCGTTGACCGTATCAGCCGATGCCTCCTACGTTTGTAAGCACGTGCTTACGCAAGGGAGGTCACGATGACCACAGCGGAGACGACACCCATCGCCTACCCCTTCAACTCCTCCGACGGGCTGGCGCTCAGCGAGGCGTACGAAGAGGCCAGGAACCGCACCGGATTACTCCGGGTGCGCATGCCCTACGGCGAGCCCGCCTGGCTGGCCACGCGGTACGCCGACGCCCGGCTGGTGCTCGGGGACCGGCGCTTCAGCCGTGCGGAGGTGCTTCACCACGACGAGCCACGGCAGTCCGAGGGCCGGCGCGACGGCGGCATCCTCACCATGGACCCGCCCGACCACACCCGGCTGCGCACGCTCGTCGCCAAGGCGTTCACCGTCCACCAGGTGGAGAAACTCCGGCCGTGGGTAAGGCAGTTGACCCATGACCTGCTGGATGGCCTGGAGGCCGCGGGGCCGCCCGCCGATCTCGTGGACCGCTATGCCCTGCCCATTCCGGTCGGCGTCATCTGCGCCATGCTGGGCGTCCCGGAGGAGGACCGGCCCCGGTTCCGCGTCTGGAGCGACGCCGCGCTGTCCACCAGCTCGCTGAGCGCGGAGGAGCACACCCGCAACACCGAGGAGCTGCGCGCCTATATGGCCGGGCTGATCGAGGACCATCGCAGCAGCCCGCGGGACGACATCATGAGCTCGCTGATCGAGGCGAGGGACGCGGGCGACCGGCTGTCCGAGCTGGAACTCGTGGATCTGTGCGTGGGCATCCTGGTGGCCGGGCACGAGACCACGGCCACCCAGATCCCCAACTTCGTGTTCACACTGCTGGAGCACCCGGACGAACTGCGGCGGCTGCGCGAGGACCCCGACCTGCTGCACGGCGCCGTCGAGGAGCTGCTGCGCTTCGTCCCGCTGGGCATGGCGGCTTCCATGCCCCGTTACGCCACCGAGGACATCGAGGTGGGCGGCACCCTGGTGCGCGCCGGGGAGCCCGTGCTCGTGGCCGTCGGCTCGGCCAACCGCGACGCGCTGCGCTTCGACGAGCCGGGCACCCTGAACGTCGCCCGCCCCGCCACCCAGCACCTCGGGTTCGGCCACGGTGTGCACCACTGCCTGGGCGCGCCGCTGGCCCGTCTGGAGCTCCAGGAGGCGCTCGGCGCGCTGATCACCCGCTTCCCGAACCTGCGGCTGGCCGGGGATGTGGAGTGGAAGGGCCGGATGCTGGTCCGCGGGCCCCGGGTCATGCCGGTCGGGTGGTGAGCCGGATGACCTGGAAGGCCGAGGTCGACGGTGGCCGGTGCATGGCGTCCGGCATGTGTGCCGGGATCGCCCCCGATCTGTTCGTCCTGGACGAGGAACACGCCCGGCCGCTGGGCGAGGAGGTCCCGGAGGAGGAGCGGGTGCTGGACGCGGCGGACTCCTGTCCCGCGCTGGCGATCACCATCCGCGACGGCACCACGACCGTCGGACCGCGTCCCTGAACCCCGCTCCGGAAGCCCCGTGTCAGGGCTTGTGGGCGACGCCCGCCCAGAACGACACCTCGGCGTCGGTCACATCGCCGGTCTCCACATGGGAGTCCCTTTCGGCCAGGTCGGTCCGCCAGCGGTGCGGCACCTCGAGGCCCGGTTCGACCAGCTCCAGATCGGTGAAGAAGCCCTCCACCTCGTCCTTGGTGCGGATTTTCCCCTGGATGCCGCCGCTGTGGTAGACCTGCACGGTCTTCTGGGTGGCCTCGGGGTCGAAGTCCGGGGTGATATGGCTCAGCACCAGATAGGAGCCGGGAGCGAGCGCGTCGACCAGCCGCCGGACGAGGTCGTACGGGCCCCAGTCGTCGGGCACGAAGTGCAGCAGCGAGACCAGGCTCAGCGCGACCGGCTGGGACAGGTCCAGCACCTCGGTGAGGTCGGGCGAGGCGAGGATCGTCTCGGGCTCGGTGATGTCCCCGTGCACATAGGCGGTGCGGCCCTCGGGGCGGCTCTTGAGCAGGGCCTGGGCATGGGCGAGGACGATGGGGTCGTTGTCCACGTAGACGATCCGGGACTCCGGGGCGATCCCCTGGGCCACCTCGTGCAGATTCGGCCGGGTGGGAATGCCGGTGCCGATGTCGAGGAACTGGCGGATGCCCCGCTCGGCGGCGAGGAACCGGATCGCGCGGTGCATCCAGGCCCGGTTGGTCCGGGCGGCGATCATGACACCCGGCCACAGGGTGAGGACCTTGGCGGCGGCCTCACGGTCGGCGACGTAGTTGTCCTTGCCGCCCAGGAAGTAGTCGTACATCCGGGCGCTGTGCGGTCGCCCCTGGTTGAGGGGGGTGTTGGGGGGCTCCGGCCCGCTTCCGGTCTGGGATGCTACCCCTTGCGCGGTCACGTGGTGTTCTCCTCCGTATCCGGGCGCGATCCCTCGCGCCGCGGCCGACTGGTTCCATGGATGGTAACCGCGCGATCGTACGAGGAAGTTGAGGGGCCCGGAAGCGGCCGGCGCCCCCACACGCCGGCCGCACCCGCCGCCACGGCTCCGGTCAGGAGGCCACGTTGTCCATGCGTTCGCGCAGGCTGCGCGGGCGCATATCGGTCCACACCTCGTCGACGTGCGCGGAGCACTCGTCCTTGGTGCCCTCCTTGCCGACGGGGTGCCAGCCCTCGGGCACCTCGAGATCGGCCGGCCACAGCGAGTACTGGTCCTCGTCGTTGCGCAGCACCTGGTAGCGGGCGTTGTCGTCCATGGTCGGTCTCTCCTGTCGAGGATCGGGCGTAGTGGTGATATCGGTGATGGTCGGTGAAGTGGACGGATGACGGTCAGCCGGCCGTGGCGGGCCGCCCGCTCTCGTGGCGCCGGGACAGCGTGCGCAGGGTCGGGCTGAGAGTGGCCAGGACGGCCGCGGCGGCCATCCCCGCCGAGCAGAGCAGAAGCGCCCGGTCGCCCGGCAGGGCCTGGGCGAGCGATCCGCCCAGCGCGGGACCGGCCGCGCTCGCGGCACCGCAGGCCAGAACGAGGGTGCTGGTGAGCCTGCCGCGCAACTCGTCCGGGGTGCGCAGCAGTTGCTCGGTCATGATCGCGGTGTTCGCCGTCGGCGGGAACAGCGCGATCAGGGCGAACAGCACCCCGATGAGATAGCCGCTGTCCATCAGCACGGTGACCGGGGCCAGCACGGCCAGGGCCCAGAACACCGCGATGATGCCGCCGTACGCTCCCAGCCGCCGGTGCAGTACGGGCGCCACCAGCGCGCCGAGCACCCCGCCCACCCCGAGCATGGCCGCCATCACACCGACCTCGCCTGAGGGCACCCCCCGGGACTCGGCGAGCACGATGACGACGAGGTAGTAGGCGCTGAAGAACAGGTTGAGCACCACCGCGCACACCACCGTGACCCGGATCCGGCGCTCCCGCCACACCCACCGCAACCCGGCCAGCGCCTCACGGCCCAGCGGGCCCGCACCGCCCGTGGGCCGCTCGCGCCGGGGCAGCCTGACGAAGAGCAGCACGACGAAGGAGAGCGTGTGTGTCACGGCGTCCACCAGGAAGGGGACGAACCGCCCCACGGCGAACAGGAATCCGCCGGTCGCGGTGCCCGCCAGCTGCCCCATCGAGGCACGTGCGGTGTTCATCGCCACCGCCGTGGGCAGATGCTCGTCCGCCACCAGGGCCGGCAGCGACGCGCTCTCCGCCGGTTCGAAGAGCGCCGCGCTCGCCCCGAACACCGCCGCCACGGCCACCATGTGCCAGACGGTGGCCGCACCGGCCCACACGGCCGCCACCAGGCTGATGGCGGAGACCGCCTGGGCCGCCTCACAGCCCAGCATGATGGCCTTGCGGTCATAGCGGTCCACCAGGACACCCGCCGGGAGCCCGGCCACCATCTGCGCGGCGGCGATGGTGCCCATGACCAGACCGGAGGCGGCGCCCGAGCCGGTGAGCGCGAGGACCAGCAGCGGAAACGCGATCAGCGCCGAGTGGAAGCCGAACTCCGAGAGCGCCTGACCGCCCCACAGCAGCCGGTAGTCCCGGTTGCGCGACAGGGGCACCGGCGGGGGAACCGGCGGGGCCGCGGTCATACGGCGCCCCGGCAGTCCGCGGCGATCCGGCGCAGCGCCTCCGCGAAGTCCCCGGCCACCGCCTCCACGGTCCGCCTCTCGTGCACATCGGGGCGGTAGCGCCAGGTGAAACCGAGCCGGCCGTCCTGCACCGCGCCCACCACCTCCAGCAGATGGGAACCGCCCTCGCGCGGATCGTGGTCCTGGCCGAACGACCCGTGCTCGGCGTGGACCAGACCGCCCTGGGACCGCGCCGACCGGGCGTCCCACTGGCCCAGGTAGTTGAAGACGATCTGCGGCCCGGCGCCGTCGCGGGACAGCCGCTCGCGCAGCGCGGGCGGGCCGAACGTGCGCAGCGCCCCGAAGCCGAAGCCGTTGCCGGGGACGGTCCGCAGCCGCCGCCTGACCGACTTGACCAGCCCGCGCCAGTCGGCGGGTCCGCCCTCGTGGATGTCCGGCAACTCGAAGGAGACCGGGTACATGGTGGTGAACCAGCCCACCGTACGGGAGAGATCGACACCGTCCAGGATGTCCTCGCGGCCATGGCCCTCCAGCTCCACGGAGACCCGCTCCCGGCCGGTCCAGCGGGACAGCGCCAGCGCGAGGGCGGCGAGCAGCACATCGTTGATGCGGGTGCGATAGGCGGTGGGCGCCGAGCGCAGCAGCGCCTCGGTGTCCCGTTCGTCGAGCGTGACCGGCACCGTACGGATCTCGGCCCCGGGCGCGGCCACCTGGTGGTCGACCGGCAGTGGCCGGGCGTCGAGGGCCCCGCACCAGTGGTCGGCCTCATGGTCCAGGGCGCCCTCGGCGACATGCTCCGCGAGCCGCCTCGCCCAGTCGCGGAATGCGGTGGTCCTGGGGCCGAGGTCCACCGGTTCGCCCCGTACGCCCTGCTGATAGGCGATGTCCAGGTCGTCCAGCAGGATCCGCCAGGACACCCCGTCGATGACCAGATGGTGCGCGGTCAGGAAGAGGAACGGCCGCCGGGCCTCGCCGAAGCGGAACAGCGCGGCCCGCAGCAGCGGCCCCCGGCCGAGCCCGAAGTCCGCGTGGAGCGCGTCGGCCGCCTTCTCCATCGCCGCGTCCGCCTCCCTGGCCGGCAGACCGGACAGATCGTGGCGGTCCAGGACGGCGATGTCGGCCTCCGGCGCCGGGACGTGGCTCCGCCACTCGCCGCCCTCCTCGGTGAACCGGGTGCGCAGCGCGTCATGGTGGACCAGGAGCGCGGCCAGCGCCCCCTCCAGCGCCTTCTCGTCCGGCTCCTGGTGCAGCTCCAGCAAGGTGGACTGGTTGAAGTGGTGCGGATTGACGGTACGGGTGGCGAAGAACCAGTCCTGGATCGGGGTGAGCGGAAGCGCCCCGGTCACCGGCTCCGCACGGCCCTCGTCCCGCTCGGCCGTGGCCACGGTGGCGAGCGCGGCCACCGACTGATGGGTGAACAGATCCTTGGTGGTCAGCCGCAGCCCGGCCTGGCGGGCCCGGGAGACCACCTGGATGCTGAGGATGGAATCCCCGCCGAGCTCGAAGAAGTTGTCCGCCACGCCCACCCGTTCCAGACCGAGCACATCCGCCCAGATGTCCGCGATCCGGCGTTCCATCGGGGTGCGCGGGGCGACATGGTCCGCACCGGAGGCGGCGGGTGCCACATCCGGATCGGGCAGGGCCCGGCGGTCGACCTTGCCGTTGGCCGAGAGCGGAAGGGCGTCCAGGGTGGCGAAGGCCGACGGCACCATATGGGACGGAAGGGTCCGCCCCAGGGCGTCGCGCAGCGAGGCGGCGGTCGGCGAGGCGCCCGGCGCCGGGACGACATAGCCCACCAGCCGCTTCCCACCGGAGGGCTGCTCGGGGGTCGGGGCGGTCTCCCGTACGGCGACCACCGCCTCCCGCACCTCCGGGCTGCGCCGCAGCGCGCTCTCCACCTCGCCCGGTTCGATCCGGAAGCCCCGCACCTTGACCTGGTCATCGGCCCGGCCCAGGAACCTCAGCACACCCTCGCCGGTCCACCGCACCACATCGCCGGTGCGGTACATCCGGCCGCCCGCCGGGCCGAACGGATCGGCCATGAACCGTGCGGCGGTCAGCCCCGGACGGCCCAGATAGCCCCGCGCCAGGCCCGCGCCCGCCACATACAGCTCCCCGGCCACGCCCACCGGCACCGGGCGCAGCGCCTCGTCCAGCACATAGACCCGGGTGTTCGGGATCGGCCGCCCGATCGGCGGGGCCCCCGACCCCGCCGTCAGCGGTTCGGACCAGGTGCTCACCACCGTGGCCTCCGTCGGGCCGTAGGAGTTGACCATCCGCCGGCCCGGCGCCCAGCGGTCCACCAGTTCGGCCGAGCAGGCGTCGCCGCCGACGATCAGGGTCCGCAGATCCGGCAGCCCCGCCCGCCACGCCGCCTCCGGCACGGTGGCCAGCGCGGCCGGGGGGATCAGCGCATGGGTGATCCGCTGCCCGTCGAGCACCTCGGCCAGCCGCTCGCCCAGCAGCGGCCCCTCGTCACCGATCACCAGCGCCGCGCCACGGGGCAGCGAGGCACACAGCTCCAGAACGGAGGCGTCGAAGCTGGGGGAGGAGAACTGGAGCACCCGGTCCCCGGCCCGCACGCCGTAGTGTTCGGCCGCGGCCGCCGAGAAACCGGCCAGCCCCGCATGGGTGACCACGACCGCCTTGGGCACACCGGTGGAACCGGAGGTGTAGATGACATACGCCGGATGGTCCGGTGTCAGTCCACGGCCGGGCGGTGGCCCGGCGGGGCCGTCCTCGGCCCAGACCGAGACCGCGTCGTCGAGCACGACCGAGGGCGCGGCGTCCCGCAGCATGAACGCCACCCGCTCCTTCGGATAGCCGGGGTCCACCGGCAGGAACGCGCCACCCGCCTTCACCACGGCCAGCTGCGCCACCAGCATCTCCACCGAACGCGGCAGCACCAGCGCCACCAGGCGCTCCGGTCCCACGCCCAGGCCGATCAGCCGGTGCGCCAGCCGGTTCGCGGCCACCTCCAGCTCGGCGAAGGTGAGATCGCCCTTTCCGTACCGCACGGCCGTGGCGTCCGGGGAGACGGCCACCTGCCGCTCGAACAGCTCGCGCAGCGTGGCGCGCTCCACCTCCCGCCCGGTGCCGTTCCACTCGACCAGGGTGCGCCGCAGCTCGGCCGGGGTGGTCAGCGGCAGCGCGCCCACCGGCCGCTCCGGATCCTCGGCGATCCCGGCGAGCAGCGCCCGCAGGGCCGTGCCCATCCGCTCCACGGTCGGGGCGTCGAACAGATCGGTGCTGTAGCCGATCAGCCCGCGCAGCACACCTCCCTCTGCCTCGGCGAACTCGAAGGTGAGGTCGAAGGCGGCCGTCCCCGTATCGAGCTCCACGTCCGCCAGCTCCAGACCGGGCAGCTCCAGCGTCCGGCCCGGCGCGTTCTGGAGCACCACCATCGCCTGGAACAGCGGTGTCCGGCTGGTGTCCCGGGGCGGCCGCACCTCGTCCACCACCCGCTCGAACGGCACCGCCTGATGGGCGAAGGCGTCCAGGACGGTGCCGCGCACCTCGGCCAGGAAGTCGCCGAAACGGGCGCGCGGATCGACCGTGGAGCGCAGCACCAGGGTGTTGACGAAGAACCCGATCAGCCGCTGCACCTCGGCGCGCTCCCGCCCCGAGGTGACGGTGCCGACCGCGATGTCCCGCCCGCCCGAAAGCCGGGCGAGCAGGATCTGGGACGCCGCCACCAGCGTCATGAACAGCGTGGTTCCCCGCGCCCGCCCGAACTCCTTGAGGCGCAGGCTCACCTCGGCGGGCACGGTGAACTCCACGGTGGCGCCGTACTTCGTCCGCACCTCGGGGCGGGGCCGGTCGGTGGGCACCTCCAGCGGCGGTACCTCGGCCAACTGGCGTGTCCAGTAGGCCAGTTCCTCCTCCGCGCGGGGTGCGGTGAGTTCGGCCCGCTGCCAGGCGGCGAAGTCCGCGTAGTGCACCGGGAGCGGGGGCAGCGCCGCGGGCCCACCGCTCAGCGCCGCCCGGTACAGCTCCCGCAGATCGCCGGTGAGCACACCGGTGGACCAGCCGTCCGTGATGATGTGATGCAGCGTCAGGCTCAGTATGTGCTCCTGGGCGCCGAGCCGGACCAGACCGGTCCGCAGCAGCGGGCCACGCCGCAGGTCGAACGGGCGCGCCCGTTCGTACTCCAGCAGCTCCGCCAGCTCCATCTCCCGCTCGTCGGTGGGTAGATGGGACAGGTCGTACGGTTCGAGCCGGATCTCCCACGGGTCGTGGACGATCTGCACCCCGCGGCCGTCCACCGCGTCGAAGGTGGTCCGCAGCGACTCATGGCGGGCCACCAGCGCGGTCAGCGCCGCGCCGAGCGCGTCCACATCGAGGGCTCCGCGCATCCGCAGCGCCAGCGGGGTGATGTACTCGGCGCTGTCCGGTGCGAAGGAGTCCAGGAACCACAGACGTTGCTGCGGATACGACAGCGGCAGCTCGCCGTCCCGGGGCACCGGTGTGATCGGGGCCGGCCGGTCCCCGGCGCGGCCGTCCGCGCCGTCGAGCGCCTCGGCCAGGGCGGCGAGGGTCGGATGGGTGAACACCAGACGGGGCGAGGGCTCCACTCCGAGCACCTCGCGCAGCCGTGAGGTGAGCCGGAGGGAGAGGATCGAGTCGCCGCCGAGCTCGAAGAAGCTGTCCCCGGCGCCGACGCGTTCGACCTCCAGCACCTCGGCCCAGACCGCCGCCACGGCCTGTTCGAGCCCCTCGCGCGGTGCGCGGTAGGGCGTGCGGCGGATCTCCGGGCCCGGGGCGGGCAGCGCCGCCCGGTCCAGCTTCCCGGTGGGGCCGAGCGGCAGCGCGTCCAGCGGGACGACGGCCGACGGCACCATGTAGTCCGGAAGCCGCTCCGCCGCGTACGCCCGCAGCCGGGCGCCGTCCACCGAGGCGTCGCCACCGGCCACCACATAGGCCACCAGCCGCTTTCCGCCCGGCCCGTACTCCCGGGCCACCACCGCGACATCCGCCACCTCCGGATGGCCGGCCAGCACCCCCTCCACCTCGCCCGGTTCGATCCGGAAGCCACGGATCTTGACCTGGTCATCGGCGCGGCCGGCGAACTCCACCGTGCCGTCCGGCCGTCGGCGCGCCAGATCGCCGGTGCGGTACATCCGCTCCCCGGCGGGCCCGTACGGATCGGGGAGGAACGCCGCGGCGGTCGGACCGGGACGGCCGAGGTAGCCACGGGCCACCCCCTCCCCGGCGATGAAGAGCTCCCCGACCACACCCGGCGGCACGATCCGCAGCGCGGAGTCCAGGACGTGGACCCGCATGTTGTCCAGCGGCCGGCCGATCGGCACCACCTCGGGCACCTCATCCGCGCGGGACATCGGGAAGGATGTGGCGAAGGTGGTGGTCTCGGTCGGTCCGTAGCCGTCCACCACGGTCAGCCCGGGGCAGTGTGCCAGCACCCGGCGCACCGAGGCCGCGGGCACCACATCGCCGCCGGTCCACACCTCGCGCAGCCCCGCGAAGCAGTCCGGCGCGTCCTGAGCCAGCAGCCGGAACAGCCCGGCGGTCAGCCAGAGCCCCGTGACCTCCTGCCCGGCCACCAGCCGGCGCACCGCGGCGGCGTCCAGCTCGCCCGGTGTCACCACCACCCGGCCACCGCCCAGCAGTGGCACCCACATCTCATAGGTGGCGGCGTCGAACGCCACCGGCGAGTGCATCGGCACCCGTTCGTGCCCGCCACCGGCGAAGGCACGGTCGAGGGCGAGCGCCGCCACATCGCGATGGCGCACCCCCACGGCCTTCGGCACACCGGTCGAGCCGGAGGTGAACATCACATACGCCAGCTGGTCCAGGTGCACCGGCACCGCGGGCGCCACCGGCTCGTATTCGCGCGCGGCGGCCACCTCATCCGGTGTCAGCACGACCGTGGCGCCCGCCTGGTCCAGCAGCGTCCGCCGCCGGTCGCGCGGGGCGCGGGTGTCCACCGGTACGTACACCCCACCGGCCCTGACCACCGCGAGCTGGGCCACGACCAGCTCCACCGACCGGTCCATGAGCAGCGCCACCCGGTCCTCCGGCCGGAGGCCGGAGCGCAGCAGATGGCCCGCCAACCGCCCTGCCCAGTCGTCGAGTTGGGCATAGCCGAGCGAGGTGGCGCCGTCGGTGACGGCGACGGCGTCCGGGGTGCTTCGGACCCGCTCGGCGAACAGCTCGGCCAGCGAGCCCTCCGGAAGCGGCCGGGCGGTGGCGTTCCACTCCCGTACCGCCCGTCGGCGCTCGGCCTCCGTCAGCAGCGGCAGCTCGTCCAGACATTGCCCGGCGCCGTCCGCGATCCCGGTCAGCAGTGTCTCCAGATGGGCCGCGGCCCGCTCCACCGTGGCCGCGTCGAACAGCGCCGGATCGTAGGCGATGTCGAAGCCCAGCCGGTCGCCGAGATAGGCGCGCAGACACAGCGGGAAACTCGTGGCGTCCTCGGCCCGCACCTCCAGGACACGGATCCCGGCACCGGCCGCCGACGACTCGTCGAAGGGGTAGTTCTCGAACACCACCATGCTGTCGAAGAGCGTCTCACCGGCCGGGAGCGCGCTCAGGGCCTGGATCCGGGGGAGGGCGACGAAGTCGAAGCGGCGGGACTCGCTCTGCTGCTCCTGAAGCTCCCGCAGCCACTCCACGACCTCACGGCCGCCCTCGGCCACGGCCCGGGTGGGGACCGTGTTGATGAACATGCCGACCATCGTCTCCACGCCCGGCAGCCCCTCCGGACGGCCCGAGACGGTGGTGCCGAACACCACATCGCGCGCACCGGAGTACCGCGACAGCAGCAGCGCCCACGCCCCCTGCACCACCGTGTTGACCGTCAGCCCGCCGCCGCGCGCCGTCTCGCGCAGCCGGGCGGACACCTCCTCGGCCAGCTCCAGCCGGGTCAGCGCGGTCGAGGTGGTGCGGTGCGCCTCCCGGGGCGGCCGGTCGTACGGCAGCGGTGTGCGGGTGCCGAACCCCGTCAGCACCTGGCGCCAGTGGCGCTCGGCCCGCTCCTGGTCCCGTTCGCGCAGCCAGCGCAGGAAGTCCTGGAACGGGCGGCGCGCGGGCGGCTGGGGGGTGCGCCCGGCGACGAGGGCCGCGTAGGTCTCGCACACCTCGGCGAAGATCTGCCCGGTGCTCCAGCCGTCGAGCATCAGATGGTGCGCGGTCCACACCAACATGACCTCGTCATCGGGCAGCCCGGCCACCGCGATCCGGCTCAGCGGGACCGAGGTGAGCTCCATCCCGGCGGCGCGGTCCTCGGCCAGCAGCCGCCGCAGCGCCTCCTCCCGCCCGGACGGCGTCAGCCCCCGCCAGTCCATGCGCGCGGTGGGCAGCTCGGCCCGGCGGTGGACGACCTGGACGGGCTCGGCGAGCCCCTCCCAGCGGACGGAGCTCCGTAGGACCGGCGTACGGTCCACCACCCGCCGCCAGGCGGCCGTGAAGGTGTCCGGGTCGGCGATCCCGCCGATGCGGATCGCGATCTGGTCGAAATAGGCGCCACCGGTGGCAGCGCCGTCCACGAGGCCATGGAAGAGCATCCCGGCCTGGAGCCCGGTCAGCGGATAGATGTCCTCCACCGCGCCGCCGTCACCGGCGATCAGATCCACCTGGCGCTGGTCGAGCCGGGCGAGCGGGTAGTCGGAGGGGGTGCGGCCGCCCGCGCCGCGCTCCGCGCAGTGCGCGACGATCTCCTTCAGCGCGGCCAGACAGCCGTCCGCGAGCCGGCGCACGGTCGCCTCGTCGTACATCCGGGCCGGATAGCTCCAGCCCAGCTCCAGACGGCCGTCCTGGACCGCGCCGGTGACTTCCAGCAGATACGGCCGGGTCTCCTCGGGCGGGGCGTCCTGGCCGGTCACGGGGAGGGCGGCGCGGTACAGGCCCGGGGCCGCCGCGCCGTCGTCGTCCGCGGCCACATCCCACTGGCCGTGGTAGTTGAAGACGATCTGGGGCGAAGGACCGCCCGGCAGCTCCCCGGCCGGGGAGCCGTCGGCGGCCAGATGGCGCAGCGCACCATGGCCGAGCCCGTGGTGCGGGACGGCGCGCAGCTGTTCCTTGACCGACCGCAGGGTCTCGCGCCACCCCGCCTCGGCGTCGACGGCCAGCGCGAGCGGGTACTCGGCGGTGAACCAGCCGACGGTACGGGAGAGATCCAGGTCCTCGAAGAGATCCTCGCGGCCGTGCCCCTCCACCCCGATCAGCACCGTGTCCCCACCGGTCCAGCGCGCCAGGCTCCGGCCGAGCGCGGCGAGCAGCACCTCGTCGATCCGCGTCCGGTAGACACCCGGGACCTGGCGCAGCAGCGCCCCGGTCTCGGCGCGCCCGAGGACCGTGTTCACCGTGGCCGCCGTCCCATGGGTGTTGGGGCCCTCACGGTCGACGGGGAGGGTGGCGGGCGCCGAGCGTGCCACGCCCGTCCAGTAGGCCAGCTCGCCGTCGAGCCCACCGGAGCGCACATGCTCCGCCAGCCGGGCGGCCCACCGGGTGAAGGCGCTGCTCGCCGGGGGCAGGGTGGCCGCGCCACCGGCGGCGGCGCGGCGGTAGGCGGTCTCCAGATCGCCGAGCAGTACGCGCCAGGAGACGCCGTCCACCACCAGATGGTGGGCGGTGAGCAGCAACTCGGGCGGCCGCCCGGGGCCGAAGGCGAACAGCAGCACCCGCAGCACGGCCCCCTCGGCGATGTCCAGGCCCGTCTGGGCCGCGACCGTGGCCTCCCGTACGGCCTCCGCGCGTGCCGTGTCGTCAAGACCGGACAGGTCGTGCCGCTCCAGCACACCGCCGGGGGCGGCGGGGAGGACCTCCTGCCGCCACCGGCCGTCGATGGTCAGGAAGCGGGTGCGCAGCGCCGCGTGCTGCGCCACCAGGGCGTCCACCGCCTGTCGCAGGGCGGCCTCGTCGAGGTCGCCGGTGAGCTCCAGCCGGTGGCTCATGGTGAAGTGGTGCCGGTCGCCGGGCCGCCGCCCGTCCAGGTACCAGTGCTGGATGGGGGTCAGCGGCGCCGGTCCGGCCACCGCCCCGGCCGGTTCGGGTAGCGGCTGAAGCCGGGCGGCCTCCACGCTCAATCCGAGTTCCGCGACGGTCTGGTGGCGGAAGACGTCCTTGGAGGTGAGCGTCAGCCCGGCCTGCCGGGCGCGGGAGACGATCTGGATGCTGAGGATGGAATCGCCGCCCAGGGCGAAGAAGTTGTCCGCCACGCCCACCTCGGGGACGCCCAGCACCTCGGCCCAGATGCCCGCGAGCACCGTCTCGGCGGGGGTCCTGGGCGCCACATACGGCGAGCCCTGCTCCGGCCGGTCCGGGGGAGCGGGCAGCGCGCGCCGGTCGACCTTGCCGCTGTCGGTGCGGGGCATCCGGTCCAGCGGCACGAAGGCGGCCGGGACCATGTAGTCGGGCAGGGTGCGCTTGAGCTGGGCGCGCAGCTCCACCGGATCGGGGGAGCCGGCGGTCACCAGATAGGCCACCAGCCGCCGGTGGCCGGTGTCCTCGCGGGCCACGACCACCGCCTCCTGGACCGCCGGATGGTCCAGCAGCGCGGCCTCGATCTCGCCGGGCTCGATCCGGAAGCCACGGATCTTGAGCTGTTCGTCGGCACGGCCGAGGAACTCCAGCGCGCCGTCAGCCGTCCAGCGCGCCCGGTCGCCGGTGCGGTACATCCGGCTGCCGGGAGGGCCGTACGGATCGGCGACGAAGTGCCGCGCGGTGAGCCCGGGGCGGCGCAGATAGCCGCGCGCCACCTGGGCCCCGGCCAGATGGAGTTCACCGGGGACCCCGGGCGGCACCGGCCGCAGCGCGCCGTCCAGGACGTACGCCCGCAGATTGCGGCCGGGCCGTCCGATGAGCGGACGGTCGCCGAGACCGGCCAGGTCGCCGTAGACCGCGTCCACGGTGCATTCGGTGGGCCCGTAGAAGTTGTACGCCGCCACGTCCGGCACCGCGCGCAGCTCCCGCCACAGCGCCGCCCCGAGGGCCTCGCCGCCCACCATGACGATCCGGGGGCGATGGCGGTCCCCGGCGAACAGCCCGGCCGCCATCAGCTCATGGAGGTAGGACGGGGTGACATCGAGGAAGTCCAGGCCACGGTCCGCGACCAGTGCCACCAGGGCGGCCGGGTCGAGCCGTACCGCGTCGTCGACCAGATGCACCTCCTGGCCCGAGGCCAGGAACACCGCGCCCTCCCAGGAGGTGTCGAAGGAGAACGCGGCGGTCAGCGCCGAGCGCAGCGGACGGCCCGCCTCGGCCCGGTGGGGCGCGATGAGCCCGGCCCGGTGGTCGAGGCAGAGGTTCACCAGCTGGCGGTGCTCGACCGCGACGCCCTTGGGGCGGCCGGTGGACCCCGAGGTGTAGGTGATGTACGCGGTGTGGCCGGGCAGCAGCGGGGCCGCCCGGTCCGCGTCGGTGGGATCGGTGTCCGGCAGCGTGTCGAGGGGCGCGTCCCGCAGTACATCGGGGGTGAGGACGACCTCGGGCGCCGCGTCCTGAAGCAGGAACCGCGCGCGTTCGGCGGGCAGTCCCGGGTCCACGTACAGGTGTGCGCCGCCCGCCTTGCCCACCGCGAGCTGGGCCACCATCAGCTCGGCGGTGCGCGGAAGCCTGACCGCCACCACCTTCTCCGGGCCCACGCCGAGGGCGATCAGATGGTGGGCCAGCCGGTTGGCGGCCGCGTTCAGCCCCGCGAAGTCATAGGTGGCGTCGGAGGCCACCAGCGCGGTCGCGCCCGGGGTGCGGGCGGCCTGCTCCTCGAAGAGCCGCGGGAAGGTGGTGTCCGCCACCGGGAGCGCGGTGTCGTTCCACTCCTCCAGCACCGTCCGCCGCTCCTCGGCGGTCAGCAGCGGCAGTTCGGCCACCCGGAGCCCGGGGTCCTCTGCCACCGCCTCCAGCAGCAGCCGCAGCTGACGGGCCATCCGCTCCACGGTGGCCGCGTCGAACAGATCGGTGTTGTACTCCACGAAGCAGGTCAGGGCGCCGAGGTGGGTCACGAAGTCGAAGCCCAGGTCGAAACCGGCGGTCCGGCCCGGGACGCGTACGGCCTCCACGGCGAGACCGGGCAGTCGCGGCACCTCGGCGCCCAGGTTGTGCAGCGCCACCATCACCTGGAAGAGCGGGGTGCGGCTGGTGTCCCGCTCCGGCTGGAGCGCGTCCACGATCCGCTCGAACGGCACGTCCTGGTGCGCGAAGGCGTCCAGCACGGTGCCCCGCACCCGGGCGAGCAGGGCCTCGAACGACTCGTCGGCTTCCACCCGGGTGCGCAGCACCAGCGTGTTCACGAACATCCCGACCAGATGCTCCAGTTCGGGGCGCTCCCGTCCCGAGGTCACGGTGCCCACCGCGATGTCCTCCTGCCCCGACCAGCGGGCGAGCAGCACCTGGCAGGTGGCGAGGAGCGTCATGAAGAGGGTGGCGTCGCCGCGCCGCCCGGCCGCGCGCAGCCTCTCCACCGGACCGGCGGGCAGGGTGAACTCCAGCAGCGCCCCGCATCTGGTCCGCACGGCCGGCCGCGGACGGTCGGTCGGCAGCTCCAACGGCGCCAGATCCGCGAGCCGCGCCCGCCAGTACTCCAGCCGCGGCTCCACCCGGGCCGCGCCGCCCAGCGGATCGCGCTGCCACGCCGCGTAGTCGGCGTAACCCAGCGGCAGCGGGGCGAGCGCGGGCGGTCGTGCCACGGCCGCCGCGCCGTACAGCTCGCTCAGATCGGCGCCGATGACGGCCGTGGACCAGCCGTCCGTGACGATGTGATGCATCGTCAGGGTGAGCACATGCTCCTCGTCGTCCAGCCGGATCAGGGACGCCCGCAGCAGCGGCCCGGTGCGCAGTTCGAAGGGCGTGGCACCCTCCCGCTCCAGCAGCCGCTCCAGCTCCCGCTCGCGCTCGGCCACCGGACCGGCCGTGAGGTCGTGCACCGGAAGCGCCACCGGGTACGGCTCGTGCACCCGCTGCACCCCGTGGCCCGCGACCTCGGCGAAAGTGGTGCGCAACGGCTCATGCCGGGCCACCAGGCCGTCCAGGGCGGTGCGCAGGGCGGCGGTGTCCAGACGGCCGCGC
Organism: Streptomyces malaysiensis subsp. malaysiensis; assembly: GCF_040653035.1. Classification (NCBI taxonomy): domain Bacteria; kingdom Bacillati; phylum Actinomycetota; class Actinomycetes; order Kitasatosporales; family Streptomycetaceae; genus Streptomyces; species Streptomyces malaysiensis. The sequence goes on along the minus strand of NZ_JBEZNG010000010.1, from coordinate 289,568 downwards.
AGCCGCAGTGCGAACGGCGTCACATACTCCGTACCGCCGTCGTCGAAGGAGTCCAGGAACCACAGGCGCGCCTGTGCGAACGACAGCGGCAGCTCCCCGTCCCGAGGCACGACCGGGATGGTGTCCACCGCCCCGCCCCGCTCGTGGCCGACGGCCCCGCCGTCCTCCGGCGCGGACAGCGCGGCGGCGAGTTCGGCCACGGTGGTGTGGGTGAACAGCGCGCGCGGCGTGACCTCCGCGCCGAAGGCCGTCCGCAGCCGGGAAGCCACCCGGATGGCCAGGATCGAATCGCCGCCCAGGGCGAAGAAGTCGTCCATCGCCCCGGCCCGATCGACCTGGAGGACCTCGGCCCACACCCGCGCCACCGTACGCTCGGCCTCGGTGCGCGGGGCGATCCGCTCGGCGCTCGCCGCGAGTCCGCTCGCGCCGGGCGCGGGCAGCGAGCCCCGGTCCAGCTTGCCGTTGGCGGTCAGCGGCAGCGCGTCCAGCGGTACGAACGCCGCCGGGATCATCTGCGCGGGCAGCGACCGCTGGAGGAACTCCCGCAGCTCACCGGCCTCGGGCGGCACATCCGCACCGGCCGCCACCACATAGGCCACCAGCCGCCGCACCCCCGGCTGGTCCTCCCGTACGGTCACCACCGCGTCGCCGACCTCCGGATGGGCGGTGAGGGCGGCCTCGACCTCCCCGGGCTCGACCCGGAAACCGCGGATCTTCACCTGGTCGTCGGCGCGGCCCAGATACTCCAGCTCCCCGTCCGCGCTCCACCGGGCGCGGTCGCCGGTGCGGTACATCCGGCTCCCGGCGGGCCCGTGCGGATCGGCCATGAAACGGGACGCGGTCAGCCCCGGGCGGCGCAGATAGCCCCGGGCGAGCCCCGCCCCCGCCACATACAGCTCGCCCACCGCCCCCGGCGGCACCGGCTCCAGCCCCTCGTCCAGCACATACACCCGCAGATCCGGGATGCCGGTGCCGATGCCGCTCGCCGTGTCCGCCGGAGCGGACGCGGCGGCGCGGTCCAGCGGGGCGTAGGTGACATGCACGGTGGTCTCGGTGATCCCGTACATATTGACCAGCACCGGCGCGGTGTCCGGATGCCGCGCGTACCAGCCCGCCAGCCGCCGCGCGTCGAGCGCCTCACCGCCGAACACCACCCGGCGCAGGGCGAGCCGGGCCCCGGGGCGCTCCTCGTCGGCGCGCATCAGCCCCTGGAAGGCGGACGGCGTCTGGCTGAGCACCGTCACCCCCTCGTCCGCCAGCAGCCGCAGGAACTCCTCGGGGGAGCGGGAGACGGCGTACGGGACCACCACGAGGCGGCCGCCGTGCAGCAGCGCCCCCCAGATCTCCCAGACGGAGAAGTCGAAGGCGTAGCTGTGGAACAGCGTCCACACATCGCTCGCGTCGAACGAGAACCACGCATGGGTTTCGGAGAACAGCCGGACCACATTGGAGTGCGGGATCACCACTCCCTTGGGCACGCCCGTGGACCCGGAGGTGTAGATGGCGTAGGCGGGGCTGTCCGGCAGCGGCCCCGAACCGGCCGGAACGGCGGCGGGCTGCCGCTCCAGATCGGCGATCAGAGCGGGGTCGTCCAGGCACAGCCGGGCCACGGCGGGGGCAGCGCCTTCTTCCGTCTCCTCGCCGAGCCGTGCCGCGAGGGCGGTGGTGGTCAGCAGTACGGCCGGTTCGGCGTCGGCGAGCATCCGGGCGATCCGGCCGGACGGCTGGTCCGGGTCGAGGGGCAGATAGGCCGCGCCCGACTTCAGCACCGCCACGATCGCCACGAGCATGTCCGGTGTACGGGGCAGCGCCAGCGCCACATACCGTTCCCGCCCGGCGCCCTCGGCGATGAGCCGATGGGCCAACCGGCCCGCCCGCGCGTCGAGTTCGGCGTAGGACAGCGATACCCCGGCGCAGGAGACGGCGATGGCCCCGGGGGTGCGGGCCGCCTGCTCCTCGAACAGGTCCACCAGCGTCCGCTCCGGCGCCTCCGGTGCCGCGCCGCCGCCCCACTCCACCAGGGTCCGGCGGCGCTCCTCGGCGGTGGTCCACGGCAGCGCCCGCAGCGGACGGCCGGGGTCGGCGGCGATCGCGGTGAGCAGCAGGCACAGCCGGTCGGCGACCGCCGCCGCGGTCCGCGCGTCGAACTGCCCCGGGTCATAGCCGAGGTCGAAGCCCAGCCGGTCGGAGAGATGCGCCCGCAGACTCAAACCGAAGTTGGTCGCGTCGATGGAGCGGACCTCGATGATCCGCAGGCCCGCATCGCGCGCCGAGGTGTCGTCAAAGGGGTAGTTCTCGAATGCCACGATGGAATCGAAGAGCGGGGTTCCGGTCGGTACGTCGCTCCAGCCCGCCACCCGCGCCAGCGAGACGGATTCATGGCGCCGCGAGGCGGACTGAGCCATCTGGAGGTCCCGCAGCCAGTCCCCGGTGTCGCGGGCGGCGTCCACCCGCACCCGGGTCGGCAGGGTGTTGATGAACATCCCCACCATCGACTCGACCCCGGCCAGCTCCGCCGGGCGGCCCGAGACGGTGGTGCCGAAGACCACGTCCTCCTCACCGCTGTACCGGGACAGCAAGAGCGCCCATGCGCCCTGCACCATCGTGTTGACGGTCAGGCCGCCCCTCCGGGCCGTACGGCGCAGCTGCTCCGACACCTCGGGGGTGAGCGACACCGCCACGGTCGCCGAGGACCGGGCCCGGTGGGACTCCACGGCCCTGCGGTCGCGGGGGAGCGGGGTCGGCGCGGTGAAGCCCGCGAGCAGCTCCCGCCAGTGGCTCTCGGTCTCCCGTCCGTCCTGCCCCTCCAGCCACGTCAGATAGTCGCGGAACGGCCGCCGGACGGGGAGCGCCGGGGCACTGCCCCGGGCGGCCGCGGTGTACCGCTCGCACACCTCGGTGAACACCTGCGCCAGGCTCCAGCCGTCCAGGACCAGATGGTGCGAGGTCCAGATCAGCGCCACACGGGCGTCGGTCAGCCGGGCGACGGCGAGCCGCATCAGCGGCGGTGCGGCCAGATCGATGCCCAGGGCCAGATCCTCGGCCCGGAACCGCTCCAGCTCGGCCTCACGCCGCTCCTCGGACAGCCCGCGCCAGTCCAGATGGGTCACGGGCAGCTGGGCCCGGTGGCGCACGATCTGCACCGGCCGCTCGACGCCCTCCCAGACCACGCCGCCACGGAGCACCGGTGTGCGGTCCACCGTCTCCTGCCAGGCCCGGGCGAAGGCCTCCGGGTCGCGCACCCCGTCCAGGACCAGCGTGGCCTGGTCGAGGTAGACGTCCTCCGCGCCGCCGACCAGCCGGTGGAAGAGCATGCCCTCCTGAAGCGGCGTCAGCGGATGGACGTCCTCGACCTCCCGCCCGTCGCCCACCAACCGGTCGACGGCGTCCTGGTCCAGCCGGGCCAGGGGGAAGTCGGAGGGGGTACGGCCGCCCGCGCCCGGTCCGTCGCAGTGCGCCACGATCTCCCGCAGCGCCGTGAGCATGCCGTCCGCGAGCCCCCGCACCGTGGCCACGTCGTGGACCCGGTCGGAGAACAGCCAGGTCAGCTCCAGCTCACCGGCCGCCACCACGGCGGACACATCGAGCGGATACACCGAGGGCTCATCGGCGGCCAGATCCCGGCCCAGGGTCTCCCCGGTGAGTGTGAACGCGCCGTCGTCCCCGGCCGAGTCCCACTGGCCGTGGTAGTTGAAGCAGATGCCCGGCAGCGGCGCGCCGGCGAGCGCCCGCGCGGGGGAGTCCGGGGCGCTCAGATACGCCAGCGCCTCATAGCTCAGCCCACGGTGCGGCAGCGCGCGCAGCTGCTCCTTCACCGACTTGAGCACCACGCCCCAGCCGTCCCCTGGCAGCGTCAGCGCCACCGGGTACTGCGTGGTGAACCAGCCCACGGTCCGGGACAGATCGACGGCCGAGTCCAGCTCCTCCCGGCCATGGCCCTCCATGGCCACCAGCACCCGGTCCTCGCCGGTCCACCCGGCGAGCACCCGCCCCAGCGCGCTCATCAGCACATCGTTGATCTGCGTCCGGTACACCCCGGGCACCCGGCGCAGCAGCCCGTCGGTGGTCTCGCGGTCGAGCCGTACCCGCACGGTGTGGGTGGACCCGGACGTGGCCGTGCCCGGACGGTCCACCGGAAGGTCCGCGCCGCCCGCCCGCCGTACGCCGTCCCAGTACGCCAGATCGCCGTCCAGCAGCCCTTCCCGCACCCGCTCGCCCAGCCGGTGGGCCCAGGTGGTGAAGGGCGTGGAGGCGGGTTCCAGACACACCGGCTCCCCGGCGGCGGCCTGCCGGTAGGCGCTCTCCAGATCGCCCAGCAGAATGCGCCACGAGACGCTGTCCACGGCCAGATGGTGGACGGTGAGGAACAGCCGCGACCGGGCTCCCGCCCCGCGCCGTAGCAGGACGCCTCGCAGCAACGCCCCTGTGGTCAGGTCGAGTTCGGCGCGGGCGGCCTCCGCGGCCGCTTCCTCCGCGTCGGCGGCCTCGGACGGATCGTGGCGGCGCAGCAGCGGCCCGTCCGCCGCGCGGTCCGCGAGCTGCCGCCACTCGCCGTCGTCGCCCCGGACGAACCGGGTGCGCAGGGCGGGGTGGTGCGCGACCACGGCGTTGAGCGCGGTCTCCAGCGCGCCCTCGTCCAGGTCGTGCGGCAGCTCGAGCACCATCGACATGGTGAAGTGGCGCAGCGCGCCATGGGTGGCGAAGAACCAGTGCTGGATCGGGGTGAGCGGCGCCGGACCCGCCACGTCCGCCGGTTCCCGGTGGGTGACGTCCGGCGCGTCGCGCGGCGTCACGGCGGCGGCCAGCTCGGCGACGGTCTGGTGCAGGAAGACGTCCCGCGAGGTGAGCGCGAGCCCGGCCCGGCGGGCCCGGGAGACGATCTGGATGCTGAGGATCGAATCGCCGCCCAGCTCGAAGAAGTTGTCGTCCACCCCCACCGCCCGGGCGCCCAGCACCTCGGCCCAGATCCGTACGAGCTCCCGCTCCGTCCCGGTGCGCGGAGCCGTGGCCTCCCGCTCCGGGCGGTCCGCGTCGAACCGCGGGGCGGGCAGCGCCCGGCGGTCCAGTTTGCCGCTGGTGCTGAGCGGCATGGCGTCCAGGGCCACGAAGGCGGCGGGCACCATATGGCCGGGCAGGGTGCGCCCGAGGGCCGCGCGCAACTCACCGGCGGCGGGCGGCTCACCGCCCGGTGCGGGCACGTGGTACGCGGCCAGCCGTGCGTGGCCGCGGTCGTCGGCCACCGCGACGACGGCCGCCTCGGCGACGCCGGGCAGATCGAGCAACGCCGCCTCGATCTCACCCGGTTCGATCCGGTGGCCCCGGATCTTCACCTGGTCGTCGGCGCGCCCGAGGCAGTCCAGCTCCCCGCCGGCGGTCCAGCGGGCCACGTCCCCGGTGCGGTACATCCGGCTCCCCGCGGGCCCGTACGGATCGGCCACGAAGCGGGACGCGGTCAGCCCGGGACGCCCCCGGTACCCCCGGGCCACCTGCTCACCCGCCAGATACAGCTCACCCGCCACGCCCACCGGCACCGGCCGGAGCCGGGAGTCCAGCACATGGGCGCGCAGATTGCCCAGCGGCCGCCCCACCACCGCACGCCCCGTGCCGCCGATCCGGGCGGCGAGCGCGTCGATGGTGCACTCGGTCGGACCGTAGAAGTTGTACGCCGTCGTGCCGGGCGTGTCCGCCAGCCGCCGCCACAGCGAAGGGCCGAGGGCCTCACCGCCCAGCATCAGCACCCGCGGGCGGTGGTGGGGGTGGTCCAGCAGCCCGGCCGGGAGGAGCTGCCGCAGATACGAGGGGGTGAGGTCGAGGAAGTCGACGCGGCGCTCGGCGATATACGCCACCAGCGCGGCCGGATCGAGCCGGGTGGTCTCGTCGATGAGGTGCAGCTCATGGCCGTCGGCCAGCAGCAGCAACCCCTCCAGCGAGGTGTCGAAGGAGAACGACGCGGTCAGCGCCGCGCGCAGCGGCCCGCCACCCGCCTCGGCCACGAAGCCCCGGCGGTGGCCGACCAGCAGGTTGACCATCGACCGGTGCGCCACGGCCACCCCCTTGGGGCGGCCGGTGGAGCCGGAGGTGTAGAGGACGTAGGCGGCGCTGTCGGGGCGCAGCGCGGCGGTGCGGTCCGCGTCCGTGGGACCGTCCGCCGGCAGCGTGGCGGGGACGGCGCGCAGGGCGGCCTCGTCGAGCACCAGCGCCGGTTCGGCGTCGGCCAGGAGGAACGCTAGGCGCTCGGCGGGGAGTTCGGGGTCGAGCGGCAGATAGACCCCGCCCGCCTTGAGCACTCCCAGGATCGCCACGATCATGTCGGAGGTCCGGGGCAGCCGCACCCCGACCACGCGCTCCGGTCCCACGCCCTGGGCGATCAGCTGGTGCGCCAGCCGGTTGGCGGCCGCGTTCAGCCCCGCGAAGTCGTACGTGGCGTCGGAGGCCACCAGCGCCGTCGCGTCCGGGGTACGGGCCGCCGCCGCCTCGAACATCGCGGGGAACGTGGCCGGTTCGACCGCGAGTTCGGGACCGCGCCCGAGAGCCGTCATCCGCCGCCGTTCGTCCTCCGTGAGCAGGGGCAGCTCGCGCAGTGGCCGGTCCGGTTCGGCGGCCACCCCGTCCAGCAGCACCAGCAGATGGCCCGCCATCCGCTTCGCGGTCGCCGCGTCGAACAGCTCGGTGCTGTACTCCAGCAGACCCCGCAGCTCCGTCCCGTCCGTCCCGTCCTCGACGAATTCGACGCTGAGGTCGAAGGTGGCCGACCGCCGGGGCACAGCCACGCTCGTCGCGGTCAGCCCGGACAGCCGGGGCGCGTTCCGCGGGGCGCTGTGCAGCAGCACCATCACATCGAACAGCGGGTTGCGGCCCGCCTCCCGGCGCGCCCCCACGGCCTCCACCAGCCGCTGGTACGGCGTCTCGTCATGGGCGAAGGCGTCCAGCACCGTGGCCCCCGCGTCGGCCAGCAACCCGCGGTAGGAGCGGGCCGTGTCCACAGAGGAGCGGAGCACCACCGTGTTGACGAAGAAGCCGACGGCGCGCTCCAGTTCGGTGCGGCCACGGCCGGAGGTGACGGTGCCGATGGCGATGTCGTCCTGCCCCGACCAGCGGGCGAACAGCCCCTGACAGGCGGCGACCAGCGCCGTGAACAGCGTGGTCCGCTCCCCGGCGGCAAGCGCGCGCAGCCGGGCCGCGGTGGCGCGGTCCACCGTGAACTCGTGGACCGCGCCCGCCGAGGTGGGCGCCGGGGGCCGGGGCCGGTCGGTGGGCAGCTCCAGGGGGACGACGCCCTCCAGCCGCTCCTTCCAGTGGTCGAGCTGCCGGTCCGACGCGGCCCCTGAGAGCCGCTCCCGCTGCCACACGGCGAAGTCCGGGTACTGCACCGGCACCGGAGGCAGCGGGACCGCGCCGGGCTCCGCGCCGTACAGCGCGCACAGCTCGTCCTGGAGCACCCCCATCGACCAGCCGTCGGTGACGATGTGATGGGCGGTCAGCAGCAGCACATGCTCGTCCTCGGCCAGCCGGATCAGCAGCGCCCGCAGCACCGGACCGGTGCGCAGATCGAACGGCCGGGCGTACTCGGCCAGCAGCAGCCCGTCCAGCGCCTCCGGACCCCGGCCCGCGCCGGAGAGGTCCGCTCCGGAGGAGTCCAGGCCGGTGAGATCCGCGCCGGAGAGGTCGGCCACCGGCAGCGGCACCGGCGCGGCCGGGCGCACCACCTGCGTGGGCCGGCCGTCGAGGTCCTCGAACGTGGTCCGCAGCGCCTCGTGGCGCTCCACCAGGGCGTCCAGCGCCCGGGAGAGCGCCGCCACGTCCAGCGCGCCGGTCAGCCGCAGCGCCAGCGCGCTGTTGTACCCCGCCTCCTCCGGCTGGAGGGTGTGCAGGAACCACAGCCGCGCCTGCGCGAAGGACAGCGGCAGCGGCCGCGCGCGGTCCGCGCGCGGGATGGCGTCGGCGCGCCCCGCCTTGCCCGCGAGGCGGCGGCGCAGGGCCGCCCGCACCTCCTCGGGCAGCGCGGCGGCGCGGTCCTTCCTCGAAGACGTCATGTCGTCCTTCCTCACCGGTCGTCGTGGTCGCTGCCGCCGAGAGCGGCGTCTTCGAGTTCGCGCAGGATGTGCTCCTCGACCAGATCGGCGAGGCCGGAGACGGTGCGCGCGGTCAGAATGTCCCGCGGGGTCAGGTCGACGGCGAACGCCTCCTTGGCCCGGGAGGCGATCAGCAGGCTGCGGACCGAGTCACCGCCCAGGGCGAAGAACTCGTCCTCCGCGCCCACCGGCGACACATCCAGCACCTCCGACCAGATCTCCGCGATGACCTCCTCGGTGGGGGTGCGCGGGGCGATATGGGCGGCCGACACGGCGGTGGTGGCGGGGCCGGGCGCGGGCAGCGCCGCGCGGTCGGTCTTGCCGTTCTCCGTGAGCGGCAGCCGCTCCAGCACGGCGAACGCCGACGGGACCATCGGGCCCGGAAGCGTACGGCCCAGATGGGTGCGCAGCTCCGTGTCGGCCGGGGCGTCGGCCCCGGGCACGAGGACCAGATGCGCCACCAGCCGGCGTACCCCGGGCTCGTCCTCCCGCACCGTCACCACGGCCTCCGCGACGGCGGGGTGGCCGCACAGGGCGGTCTCCACCTCACCGGCCTCGATGCGATGGCCGTGCAGCTTGAGCTGGTGGTCGCCGCGCCCCAGATGGTGGAGGCGGCCCTGGGCGTCGTAGCGGGCGAGGTCGCCGGTGCGGTACATCCGGGAGCCGGGCGGCCCGAACGGATCGGCGACGAAACGGGACGCGGTCAGCCCGGCGCGGCCCAGATAGCCGCGGGCGAGCGACGGACCGCTGACCCACAGCTCGCCGGGCACACCCACCGGCACCGGGCGCAGCCGCGCGTCGAGCAGATGGACCCGGGTGTTGGGGATGGGCCGCCCGATCGTCGGCGGGGCGCCGTCGTGGCCGAGCGGTTCGGACCAGGTGGCCACCACCGTGGTCTCGGTCGGCCCGTAGGCGTTGATCATGCGGTGGTACGGCGCCCAGCGGGCGGTCAGCTCCGCGCCGCAGGCGTCCCCTCCGACGATCAGCGTCCGCAGCTCGGGCAGTTCCCGCTCGGTGCCCGCGGGCAGTGTCGCGAGCGCGGCGGGCGGGATGAGGGTGTGCGTGATCCGCTGCCGCCGCAGGACGTCCGCGAGATGGCCGCCCAGCAGCGGACCGGGCTCGGGCACCACCAGGGTGGCCCCGGACGGCAGCGCCATGCACAGCTCCAGGACGGAGGCGTCGAAACCGGGTGAGGAGAACCGCAGGACGCGGTCGCCCGGCCGCACCCGGAAGTGCTCGGCCTCGGCGGCGGCGAACCCCGCGATCCCGCGGTGGGTGACGACCACCCCCTTGGGCGTTCCGGTGGACCCGGAGGTGTAGATCACATAGGCGGGGTCGTCCGGGTGGACGGCGGCGAGGCGGTCCGCGTCCGTGGGGCGGTGCGCCGGACCGTCCGTGGTGTGGACCTCGGCGGTCCGCCCGATCACGAGGTGCGGGGCGGAGTCCCCCAGCATCAGCTCGATGCGCTCGGCCGGGTAGCCGGGGTCGATGGGCAGATAGGCGCCCCCGGCCTTGGCCACCGCGAGCCGCGCGACGACGGACTCCACCGACCGGGGCAGCACCAGCGCGACGATCCGCCCGGGGCCCACGCCCTGGCCGATGAGGCGGTGGGCGAGGCGGTTGGCCCGGCCGTCCAGCTCCGCATAGGTCAGCCGGAGGCCGGGGGAGTCCACCGCGGTCGCGTCGGGGGCGCGGTCCGCCGCCGCCTCGACGAGTTCGGCCCAGGTCGCCTGCTCCACCGGCCGGGCGGTGTCGTTCCACGCCACCAGGAGCCGGTGGCGCTCGGCGGCCGGAAGGATGTCGATCCGGTCCAGCGGCAGATCGTCGTCGGCCGCGGCCAGCGTGTTGAGGAGATGGGTGAGCCGGTCGGCCAGCGCCTCGGCGGTGGAGTCCTCGAACAGCCGCGGATCGTAGCCGAGTTCCACGGACAGTTCGGATCCGGGCGAGACCACCACGGTGAGCGCGTAGTTGGTGGACTCCAGGGCGCGCAGATCGCGCACCCGCAGCCCGTGCTCGGCCGCGGCGGCGCTGTTGATGGGGTAGTTCTCGAACACCACCAGGCTGTCGAAGAGGTCCACCCCGGCGGGCAGTCGGCTCCAGCCCTGGAGCTGGGACAGCGGCACATGGCCGAAGCCGCGCGCGTCCGCCTGCTCGGCCTGGAGCCCCCGCAGCCAGGCGGCCGTACCGGCGGCGCCCTCCACCGTGCACCGCACCGGGAGGGTGTTGATGAAGACGCCGGTGATGTCGTCCGCGCCGGGCAGCTCCGTCGGCCGCCCGGAGACCGTCGTCCCGAAGCAGACGTCCGGCTCACCGCTCAAGCGGGATACGAGCAAGGCCCAAGCTCCCTGCACGATCGTATTCATGGTGAGCCGGTGCCGCCGGGCGAAGTCCTGGAGTGCGGCGGTGTCCCGCTCACCGAGCCGGTGCGAGAGCCAGCGCGAGGACCGGGTGGCGAGCTCCGGTGTCCGCCTGTGGTCGCAGGGGAGGGGAGTGGGAGCGGTGAATCCCTCCAGGGCCTGCCTCCAGTGGGCCTCGGCCCGGGTGCGGTCCTGGCGGCCGAGCCAGGCGACGTAGTCGGCGAACGGTCTGCGGGCCGGCAGCCTCGGCCGTTCACCGGCGGCCAGGGCGGCATGGGCGGCGAAGACATCGCCGAGCACCTGGAAGACGCTCCAACCGTCCAGCAGCACATGGTGGAAGGTCCACAGCACCCGCACCTCACCGGGTGACAGCCGGGCCAGGGTGATGCGGAGCAGCGGGGCCGCGGTGAGATCGATCCCGCGGGCGCGGTCCCGGTCCAGCAGCCGCTCCAGCGCTGCCGTGCGCTCATCCTCCGCGAGGCCGGTCCAGTCGAGCTCCTCGACCGGTACGGCCGCGGTGCGGCGCACGACCATCAGCGGCTCGGCCACACCGCGCACCACCACCTCGCCGCGCAGCACCGGTGTGCGGTCCACGACATGCTGCCAGGCGGCGGCCAGAATCCCGGGATCGCCGACCCCGTCCAGGACGAACGTCGCCTGTTCCACATAGAGCCCTTGGTCGCGCTGGGCCAGTGCGTGGAAGACCAGCCCGGACTGGGTCGGGGTCAGCGGATGGATATCGGCCACGTCCCGGCCGTCGCCCACCAGCCGGTCGACGGTCTCCTGATCCAGGGTGGCCAGCGGGAAGTCCGAGGGCGTCCGCCCGCCCGCGTCGGGGCGGACGCACAGCCGGACGATCGCCCGCAGCTCCTCGGCCATCTCCTCGGCGAGCCGGCGCACCGTGGCGTGCCGGTGCAGCGACCGGGAGTAGGACCAGCTGAGCTCGAGCCGCCGGTCCGTCACCCGGCCGAGCACATCGAGGAGATGCGGCCGGGGCGCCGCCGGGCTCATATCGCCCTCCAGCCCACCGGCCAGGGCGTGCAGCAGACCGCCCGCCGGGGGCTCCCAGTCCTGCTGCCCGAGGTAGTTGAAGCTGATCTCCGGGGCGGCGGGGAGACCGGAGGCGGCCGCGCCGGACAGATGGCGCAGCGCGCCGTAGCCCAGACCGTTCCCGGGGACCGCCCGCAGCCGCTCCTTGACGGCCTTCAGCGTCCGCTCCAGCCCCCAATCCGCGGGTGCCTCCAGCGCCACGGGGAACATGCTGGTGAACCAGCCGACCGTACGGGACAGATCGACGCCCTCGAAGATCTCCTCCCGGCCGTGCCCCTCCAGCGCCACCGCCACCCGGTCCTCGCCGGTCCAGCGGGCCAGCACCCGTCCCAGGGCGCACAGCAGCACATCGTTGACCCGGGTCCGGTACGCGCCCGGCACCTCCTGGAGCAGCAGCCGGGTCTCCTCGGCGCCCAGCCGGACGGTCACCTCCTCCGCCGTGGCGGCTGTGTTGGGGCCTTCGCCGTCCGTGGGGAGGCCGGTGCGGCCGTCGAAGGCGGCCCAGTGGCCGCGTTCCGCGTCGAAGCCCCCGGCGGCGGTGTGGTCGCTCAGGCGCAGCGCCCAGGTGCGGAACGATGTGGTCCTGGCGCCGGGCGCCGCCGTCCGGCCCGCGACGAGCTGCCGGTAGGCGGTGTCCAGGTCCTCCAGCACGATGCGCCAGGAGACGGCGTCGACCACCAGATGGTGGGCGGTCAGCAGCAGTACGGGCCGTTCCCCCGCGCCCCGGGTGAAGAGCGCCGCGCGCAGCAGCGGCCCCCGGGCCAGGTCGAACCCGGCCCGGATCCGCCCCGCCGTCTCCCGCACCACCGCGTCCCGCCGCTCCGGCGCCACGGTGGACAGATCGTGGACGTCCAGCACCGATCGGTCCTCCGGCGGGGCGTTGTGCTGGCGCACGGCGCCGTCCCCGGTCCGCTCGAACCGCAGCCGCAGGGCGTCATGGTGGGTCAGCACCGTGGCCAGGGCACCCCGCAGCGCGCCGTGGTCCACCGACGCGGTCAGCTCGGCCGAGACCGACTGGGTGAAGTGCCCCGCCGCGTCGCCCGGTTGCTCGAAGAGCCAGCGCTGGATCGGGGTCAGCGGCACCTCGCCGACGACCGGACCCCGTTCGGCCGCGGTCTCCGTATCCGTGGCCTCCCGCGCGGCCGCCGCCAGGTCCGCCACGGTCTGGTGGACGAAGAGATGGCGCGGGGTCAGCTCGATACCGGCCCGCCGGGCGGCGGAGACGATCTGGATGCTGAGGATGGAGTCGCCGCCGAGGGTGAAGTAGTTGTCCTCCACGCCGATCCGCTCCACCCCCAGGACCTCCGCCCAGATGGCGGCCAGGGCCTTCTCGGTCTCGGTGCGCGGCTCCACATGGCCGGTGGCGCGGGCCGTCCAGACGGGTGCGGGCAGCGCACGCCGGTCCAGCTTGCCGCTCGACCCCAGCGGCAGCCGGTCCAGGACGACCACGGCCGAGGGGACCATATGGTCCGGCAGGCTCGTGGCGAGGAAGCCGCGGATCGCGGCGGTGTCCACCGGCGGGGAGCCGGGGACCTGGACCACATAGCCGGCCAGGCGCTTGTGACCACCGGTGTCGACGACGGCCGCGGCCGCCTCGGCGACATCGGGGTGGCGTGCCAGCGCGGCCTCCACCTCGCCCAGTTCGATACGGAAACCACGCACCTTGACCTGGTCGTCGGTTCTGCCGAGGTACTCCAGCCGCCCCCGCTCGTCCCAGCGGACCAGATCGCCGGTGCGGTACATCCGGCCGCCCGCGGGGCCGAACGGATCGGCCGTGAACCGCCGTGCGGTCAGCCCCGGTTGGCCGAAGTACCCCCGGGCGAGGCCCGGCCCCGCCAGATACAGCTCTCCCGGCACACCGACCGGCACCGGCCGCAGCCGCGCGTCCAGCACATAGGCGCGGGTGGCGGCGACCGGGGAGCCGATGGGCGGGGTGCGGTCCGGATCGGCGGGGTCGCAGGTCCAGGCGGTGGCGTAGACGGTCGCCTCGGTGGGCCCGTAGATGTTCGCCACCCGGCAGCCGGGGATGGCCGCGCGGACCTCCTGGACGGTGCGGGCGGCGAGCCCCTCGCCCGCCAGCACCACGGTGCCGGCCGCCACCGAGACCGAGCCCTTGCCGAGCACCTGCCCGAGCGCCGAGGGCACGGCGCTGATCAGGCTCGCCGTCCAGGGCCGTGTCCGCTCGGCCAGGGTGAGCAGATCGCGGACGATCTCGACGGCGCCCCCGGCCAGCAGCGGGCACAGGATCTCGAAGACCGACACATCGAAGTTGAGGGAGGTCGAGGCCACCACATGGGAGAGCCCCTCGGCGCCGAACTCCTCCCGCGCCCACGCGGCCAGCGCCGCCACGCTCGCATGGGTGACCACGACGCCCTTGGGCGTCCCGGTCGACCCCGAGGTGTGGATGGCGTACGCCGGATGGCCGGGGTCCAGCGGGTGGCGCCGCTCGGCGTCGCCGATGTCATGGGCCGGCAGCCGCGCCAGCCGTCCGCGGAACTCCGCGCCGTCCAGCAGGATCCGGCCACCGCCCGCCCCGGCGGGGATCCGGTCCGCCACCTCGCCGGTGGTCACCACCGTGTCCGGGGCGATGTCGCCGAGCATGAAGGCGATCCGCTCCGCCGGGTAGGCCGGGTCGACCGGGAGATAGGCGGCCCCGCTCTTGAGCACCGCGAGCACGGCCACCACCAGCTCCGGTGTGCGCGGCAGCGCGAGGGCCACGAAGCGCTCCGGTCCGGCGCCCGAGGCGATCAGCAGCCGGGCGAGCCGGTTGGCGCGCTCGTTCAGCTCCCGGTAGGTCAGCCGTCCGCCATCGCCCATCACCGCCACCGCGTCCGGCGTACGGGCCGCCCGCGCCTCGAAGAGCGCGGGCAGCACCGCATGCGGCGCGGCGCGCACCGGGCCGCTGAACCGGTCGAGGATCCCGCGCGTGTCGGCCTCGCCGATCAGCGGCAGTTCGTCCAGCCGGCGCTCCGGATCGGCCGCCATCTCCACCAGCAGATTCCGCAGACAGCCGCCCAGCCGCTCGATCGTCGGGGCGTCGAAGGCCGCGGGGTCGTAGTCCAGTGAGATCGACAGCCGCTCCTCGGGCGCCACCACGACGCTGAGCGCGTAGTTGGTGGGCTCCACATCCCGCTCCTGCCGGATGCCGAGGCCGTGGGCCGCGATGGCCTCGCCGTCGAACGGGTAGTTCTCGAAGACCACGATGGAGTCGAAGAGGCTCACCCCGCCGGGCACCTCGCTCCAACCGCCCAGCTGCGCCAGGGACACGAACTCGAAGAGGCGCGCCTCCGACTGCGCCGATTGCAGCTCCCGCAGCCAGTCCAGCAGCCCGCGCCCGCCCGCCACCCGGACCCGGGTGGGGACGGTGTTGATGAACACCCCGACCATGGACTCGACACCCGGCAGCGCGGCCGGCCGCCCCGAGACGGTGGTGCCGAAGCACAGGTCGTCGGCCCCGCTGTACCGGGACAGCAGCAGCGCCCAGGCGCCCTGCACCACCGTGTTCATGGTCAGCCCGCCGCGCTGCGCGACCGTACGGAGCCGGGCGGACTCCTCGGCGCCCAGCGTGACCCGGTGCGAGCCCGAGGAGGCGGTGCGGTGCGCCTCCGACGCGGGCCGGTCCCGCGGCAGTTCGGTGGGCGAGGTGAACCCCGCCAGCGCCGTACGCCAGTAGCGCTCGGCCTCCGCCGTGTCCTGCTCGCCGAGCCAGCCCAGGTACTCGCGGAACGGGCGGCGGGCGGGCACCACGGGCGCGCGTCCCCCGGTGAGCGCCGCGTACCGCTCGCAGACCTCGTCGAAGACCTGCGCCGCGCTCCAGCCGTCGAGCAGCACATGGTGGAAGGTCCAGACGATCCGCACCTCGTCGGCGGACAGCCGGATCAGCGCCAGCCGCATCAGCGGCGCCGTGGTCAGGTCGATCCCCTCGGCCCGGTCCTCGGCGAGCATGCGGTCCAGTTCGGCCTCGCGCCACTCCTCGGGCCGCCGCGTCCAGTCGTGGTGGACGATCCGGGGCGTCGCCGGGCGTGTCACGACCTGGAGCGGCTCCGGGGTGTCCGCCCACACCAGATGGGTGCGCAGGATCGGATTGGCCGCCACGGTCCGCCGCCACGCGGTGGCCAGCGCCCGCGGGTCGGCCGCCCCGCTCAGCGTCAGCTGCACCTGGTTGACATAGGCGTCCGAGGCCGGATCCACCAGCCCGTGGAACAGCATCCCGGCCTGCGTCGGGGTCAGCGGATAGATGTCCTCCACCGCCCGTCCGTCGGCGGCGATCCGGTCCACCGCGGCCTGGTCGAGACGGGCCAGCGGGAAGTCCGACGGGGTGCGGCCGCCCGCCGCGGGGTCGGCGCAGTGGCCGATGATCTCCTCCAGCGCGCGGAGCATCCCCCGCGCCAGCCCGGCCACCGTCTCCTCGGTGTGCGTCCCGGAGCCGTAGTACCAGGTGATCTCCAGGCACCGCCGCTCCACCCGGCCCACCACGTCCAGCAGATGGGCCCGGACCGTGTCGGGCGCGGCGTCACCGCCGAGACCGTCCCGTACGGCGCGGACGAGACCGGCGTCCTCATCCGCGGCCGTCCAGTCGAACTGCCCGAGGTAGTTGAAGCTGATGCCGGGATCCGGCGCGCCCCAAAGCCCCGAGGTGGGGGCGAGATGGCGCAGCGCGCCATAGCCGATCCCGTGGGCCGGCACCGCCCGCAGCTGCTCCTTGACGGACTTGAGCGTCTCGCCCCAGCCGCCGCCCGGAACGTCCAGGGCGACCGGATACAGGCTGGTGAACCAGCCGACGGTGCGGGACAGGTCCACCCCGTCCAGCAGATGTTCCTCCCGGCCGTGGCCCTCCAGGTCCACGGCGATCCGGCGCCGCCCGGTCCACTCGCCGAGCACCCGGCCGAGCGCCGCGAGCAGCACATCGTCCACGCGGGTGCGATAGACCTCGGGGACCTGCCGCAGCAGCGCGTCGGTCCGCTCCCGGTCCAGCCGGACGGTGACCGAGGCCATCGCCGCCACCGTGTTGTCCCCCGCGCCGTCCACGGGCAGCCCCGCGGCGCATTCGGCGTTCACCGCCCGCCAGTGGGGGAGTTCGGCGTCGAAACCGCCGGCGGCGGTGTGCTCGGCCAGCTTCCGGGACCAGTCCCGTACGGAGGTGGTGCGCGGCCCGAGATCGGCCCGCCCGCCGGAGAGCAACCGCTGGTACGCGGTGTTGAGATCCTCCAGCAGCACCCGCCAGGAGACACCGTCCACCACCAGGTGGTGGACGGTCAGGAAGAGCGTCGGCCGCCGCCCGTCCCCGTGGTGGAACAGCCGCGCCGCCAGCAGCGGGCCGCGCCCCAGGTCGAACCCGGTCTGCGCCTCGGCCATCGCCGCGTCCTCGGCGGCCCGCCGCTCCGGCTCGCCGAGCCCCGACAGATCGTGCTCCCGCAGCGGCGGCGGGCCCGTCAGGTCCGGCGGCGGGCAGTACTGCCGCGGGGCTCCGCCATCCCCGGGCTCGAACCGTGTCCTGAGTGCGTCATGGTGGACCAGCAGCGCGTCGAGCGCCGCACGGAGCGCGCGCGGGTCCGGGTCCCGCCGGAGTTCCACGACCACGGACTGGTTGAAGTGGCCGGGCCGGGCGGTTCGCATACCGAAGAACCAGTGCTGGATCGGGGTGAGCGGCACCTCGCCGGTCACCGGCCCGGTGTCGGCGGCGGGCGCCGCGGTCGGGGTGGTGACGGTGGCGAGCGAGGCGATCGTGGGATACCGGAAGAGCTCCCGGGGGGTGAGGGCCAGCCCCGCCTGCCGGGCGCGGGAGGCCACCTGGATGCTGAGGATCGAATCCCCGCCCAGATGGAAGAAGTTGTCCTCGGCGCCGATCCGCTCCCGGCCGAGCAGCGTGGCCCAGATCTCCGCCAGGGCCCGTTCGGTGTCGGTACGGGGTGCCACATACCCGGCCGTTCCTGCCGCCGCCGGTTCGGGCGCGGGCAGCCGGCGGCGGTCCACCTTGCCATTGCGGGTGAGCGGCAGCGCGTCCAGGGCGACGAAGGCCGAGGGCACCATGTAGTCGGGCAGCAGGCCGCCCAGGAAGGACCGCAGCTCCCCGGCGTCGGGCACCTCGCCCCCGGCGACCGGCACCGCATAGCCCGTCAGCAGCGTGCGGTCGCCCACGCGGGCGAGCGCGACGACCGCCTCCGCCACGGCCTCGTGGCGGGCCAGCGCGGACTCGACCTCGCCCGGCTCGATACGGAAGCCCCGGACCTTCAGCTGGTCGTCGGCGCGGCCCACGAAGCGCAGTTCACCGTCGTCGGTCCAGGCCACGATGTCCCCGGTGCGGTACATCCGGGAGCCGGGCGGCCCGAACGGATCGGCGAGGTACCGCTCGGCGGTGGCGCCGGGGCGGCCGTGGTAGCCGCGGGCCACCCCCGCGCCCGCGATGAACAACTCCCCGGGCACGCCCGGGGGTTGCGGCTGGAGGGCGTCGTCGAGGACGTAGGCGCGGGTGTTGTCGAGCGGCCGCCCGATGGGCAGCGAACGCGGCAGCTCCTCCCCGGCGCGGAAGGGGCGCCGGGTGGCGAAGGTCGTGGTCTCGGTGGGGCCGTAGCCGTCCACCACCGTCAGATCCGGGCAGGCCGCCAGCACCCGGCGCACCGCCCCCGCGGGCACCGCCTCGCCGCCGGTCCACACCTCACGGGCGCCGCGCAGACAGTCCGGCGCCTCCTGTGCGAGCAGCCGGAACAGCCCGGCGGTCAGCCACAGGCAGTTCACCCCGTGCTCGCCGATCGCCCGGCGCACGGTGTCCGCGTCCACGTCCCCGGCGGGCGCCAGCACGGCCCGGCCGCCGCGCAGCAGCGGCACCCACAGCTCATAGGTCGAGGCGTCGAACGCCTGGGGCGAGTGCACCAGCACCCGGTCGTGGTCCGCGAAGGCGCGGTCCGCGACGAGGGCGGTCACATCGCGGTGGCGCACCGCGACCCCCTTGGGCCGTCCGGTGGAGCCCGAAGTGAACATCAGATACAGGGCGTTGTCGGGGGAGAGCGCCACGTTCGGCGGCTCCGCCGGGCCGTCGTCGCCACCGTAGGAGCCGGGCGCCACCAGCAGGGTGTGCCGGTCGCCCGAGATGTCCGCCGCCGTGCGCTCCCAGGCGCGGTCGGTCAGCAGCAGCTCCGCCCCCGCCTCGGCCAGCACGCTCCGCAGCCGGTCCTCGGGGGCACGGGTGTCCAGCGGTACGTACACCCCGCCCGCCTTGACCACCGCCAGCAGCGCCACCACCAGCTCCACCGACCGGTCCATCAGGACGGTCACCGGGCGCTCCGGGCCTGCGCCGTGTCCGATGAGCCGGTGGGCCAGCCGGTTGGCGCGGGCGTCCAGCTCCCGGTAGCTCACCGGGCCCGTCTCGCCGTCCAGGGCCGTCGCCTCCGGCGCGCATCGCACCCGGTCGGCGAACAGCCCGGCCACCGTGGCCTCGGGCAGCGGCACCGCGGTGTCGTTCCACTCCCGGAGCACCTGGTGGCGCCGTGCGGAGGTGAGCATGGGAAGGTGTGCGGGCGCCCGGTCCGGTGTGTCGGCCATGGCGGTCAGCAGCACCGTCAGATACTCGGCCATTCGCCGCGCGGTGGCGTGATCGAACAGCGCCGGGTCGTAGCCGAGCCGCAGGGCCAGCTCCTCGCCGGGGTAGACCACCAGCGACAGCGGGTAGTTGGTGGTCTCGACGCCGTCCAGGTCCCGCAGGGCGAGGCCGTGCGTGGCGGCGAGGTCCCCGCCGATCGGATAGTTCTCGAAGACCACGATGGAGTCGAAGAGGTTCACCCGCTCGGGCAGACCCGTCCAGGACCGCAGCCGGGTGAGCGGTACGAAGTCGAACCGCCGGTCCTCGGTCTGCCCCGACTGCACCGAGCTCAGCCAGGTCAGCAGGGTGGCGCCGGAAGGCACCGCGAGGCGGGTCGGCACGGTGGTGATGAACAGCCCGTTCATCGTCTCCACGCCCGGCAGCTCCGGCGGCCGACCGGACACCGTGGTGCCGAAGACGACGTCCTCGCGGCCGGACTGCCGGGCCAGCAGCAGCGCCCACGCCCCCTGCACCACGGTGTTCAGGGTGAGCCCCTCGTCCCGGGCCAGATCCTGAAGCCGGCGGGTGGTGGTGGCGGGCAGGGCGACGCGCACGTCCTCGGTGGACTCGGCGTGATGGGTCTCGGTGGGCTCCCGGTCGTACGGCAGCGGGGTGGGCTCGGTGAGATCGCCGAGCCGGGCCCGCCAGTGCTCCTCGGCCAGGGCCCCGTCGCGCTCCCGCAGCCAGGCCACGTAGTCGCCGAACGGACGGCGGCCGGGCAGACCGGTGGCCATGGCCGCGCCGGACGCTCCCTCACATGCCCGCGCATGGCAGTGGAAGACATCGGAGAGCACCTGGAACAGGCTCCAGCCGTCCAGGATCAGATGGTGGAAGGTCCACACCACCTGGACCTCGGTCGCCGACAGCCGGGCCAGCGCCAGCCGGGTCAGCGGGGCGGTGGCCAGGTCGAGACCGCGCTCGCGGTCCTCGGCGAGGAACCTCCGCAGCTCCTCCCGGCGCTCGTCCGGCCCGGACAGATGGCGCCAGTCGAGCAGCGCGACCGGGATCCGGGCCCCGCGCTCCACCACCTGGACCGGCTCGGGCACCCCTTCCCACACCGCGCGGGCGCGCAACACCTGGGTACGGTCGGCGACCTGCTGCCAGGCCGCGGCCAGCGCCGCCGGCTCCGGCATCCCGTCGAGGACGAAGGAGAGCTGCTGGAAGTAGGCCCGCCGGTCGTCCTGGGCCAGGGTGTGGAACAGCATGCCCGCCTGGGTGGGGGTGAGCGGGTAGATGTCCTCCACCGTGGCGCCGTTCCCGGCCAGCCGGTCCACGGCGGCCTGGTCGAGGGCGGCGAGCGGGAAGTCCGACGGGGTGCGGCCGCCCGCACCGGGCGCGCCGCCGTGCCGGGCGATCTCGCACAGGGCCTCGCGGAACTCCCCGGCGAGCCGGGCGACCGTCTCCTCCCGGTGCAGCCGCGCGGAGTAGAACCAGGTGAACTCCAGGCCGTCCTCCCAGGCCCGGCCCACCACCTCCAGCGGATGCGGGCGCGGCGAGCCGGGGTCGGCGTCCAGGGCCAGCTCGCTGTGGAGACCGCGGAAGAGGCCGTCGCCACCGCCCGGCGGCTCGAACCGGCCGAGGTAGTTGAAGCTGATCCCGGCCGTGGGGCCGTCGGGAAGGCCCTCGCCACCGAGCAGATCGCGCCGCACCCCGTAGCCCAGACCCCGCCGCGGTACGGCCCGCATCTGCTCCTTGACCGACTTGAGGACCTCGCCCCAGCCGCCGTCCGGAAGGTCGAGCGCCACCGGGAAGCGGGTGGTGAACCAGCCGACCGTACGGGACAGATCCAGGTCCGCGAAGAGCTCCTCGCGGCCGTGGCCCTCCACGTCCACCGGGACCCGGGCACGCCCGGTCCAGCGGTGCAGCACCCGGGTCAGCGCGCTCAGCAGCACGTCGTTGACCTGCGTCCGGTAGACCTCGGGGAGGGTCTGGAGGAGGGCGGCGGTCTCCTCCGGGCCGAGCCGGACGGTGACCGACCGGGCCGAGGCATAGGTGTTCACCCCGTTCGCTCCGTCAGCCCCGTTCGCTCCGTCAACCCCGCCCAGGTCGGTCGGCAGCGTGGGGTCGCAGGCCGCGGCGAGGCCGGTCCAGTACGCCTCCTCGTCCGCGAACCCGCCCCTCCCGGCGTGGTCGTTCAGCCGCAGTGCCCAGCGGCGCAGCGGGGAGGACTTCGGGGGAAGCCCGGCCCCCTCGTCGCGGGCCGCCCGCCGGTAGGCGCTGTCGAGGTCCTCCAGGATGACGCGCCAGGACACCCCGTCCACGACCGTGTGATGGACGGTGAGATGGAGCACCGGGCGTGGCCCGGCCCCCCGGTCGAGCACCGCGCGCATCGGCGGTCCCTCGGCCAGGTCGAAGCGGCCCAGGTGGTCGGCGCCGGTGGCCTCCAGCGGTACGCGGAGGGCCGCCGCGTCCTCGATCCGCTGGTACCAGCCGCCGTCCCGCCGGTGGAAGCGGGAGCGCAGGGCGTCATGGTGCTCCACCAGCGCGTCCAGGGCGTACCGCAGCGCGTCCTCGTCCACCTCCTCGGGCAGCGTCAGGGAGATGGTCTGGTTGAAGTGACCGGCCCGCTCGGGGTCGGTGGTGAACAGCCAGTGCTGAATGGGGGTCAGCGGCAGCTCCCCGGTGGCCGTGCCGTCTCCGTCGGAGCCGGGCGGCCCGGCCGGGGCCGTGGCGGTGTCCAGACGCAGGGCCAGCGCGGCGATCGTCTGGTGACGGTAGACATCGCGCGAGGTGACGGCGAGCCCGGCCTGCCGCGCCTGGGAGACCAGCTGGATGCTGAGGATCGAATCGCCGCCGAGGGAGAAGAAGTTGTCCTCCACCCCCACCCGCTCCACCCGCAGGATCCGGGCCCAGACCCGCGCCAGGGTCCGCTCGGTGGCGGTCCGGGGCGCCACATAGCCCGGTGCCGCGGCCTCGGCCCAGTCCGGTTCGGGGAGCCGGCCGCGGTCCAGCTTGCCATTGGGGTTGAGGGGCATCCGCTCCAGGACGACGACCGAGGCGGGCACCATGTAGTCGGGCAGCGAACGCCGCAGGAACCGCCGCAGCCCCGCCGGGTCCGGCGCGGCGTCCGCGGCGGCCACCACATAGGCGATCAGCCGCCGGTGACCGTCCGCCTCCCGGGCGACGGCCGCCGCCTCGGCGATGTCGGGGTGGCGCAGCAGCGCCGTCTCCACCTCGCCCAGCTCGATACGGAAGCCGCGGATCTTCACCTGGTCGTCGACCCGGCCCAGGTACTCCAGCTCCCCGTCGGCGTTCCAGCGGACCAGGTCACCGGTGCGGTACATCCGGCTGCCGGGCGATCCGAAGGGGTCCGCGAGGAAGCGGCGGGCGGTCGGTCCCGGCCGCCTCAGATAGCCCCGGGCCAGGCCCTGCCCGCCCAGATACAGCTCACCGGTCACCCCGGGCGGCACCAGCCGGAGCGTCGGGTCCAGGACATACGCGCGGGTGCCCGCGACCGGGCGGCCGATCGGCGGGGCCTGTGCGGGCACTTGGCCGTCGCAGAACCAGGCGGTGGCGTACACCGTGGCCTCGGTCGGCCCGTACAGATTGGCGATGCGGCAGGAGGGCATGGCCTCCCGGAGGTCCCGTACGGTCTGGGCGGGCAGCGCCTCGCCCGCCAGTACGACCGTCCGGGCCCAGTCCGCCGGAGGGTTCTCGCCCAGGAGCCGGGAGAACACCGAGGGCACTGCGCTGAGCATCCCCCGCGCGCCCGGCCGCCCCTCGGCATCGGTGAGGGCGAGCAGATCCCGCACCACCTCCACCCGGCCGCCGGCCAGCAGCGGGCAGAGGATCTCGAAGACGGACACATCGAAGCTGAGCGAGGTCGAGGCGACCACATCGGTCAGCCGCTCCCGCCCCAGCTCCGCCGCGGCCCATGCCGCGAGCCCGGCCACACCGCGGTGGGTGGCCACCACGCCCTTGGGCCGGCCGGTCGATCCGGAGGTGTGGATGACATAGGCGGGATGGGCCGGGGCCAGGGGGTGGATCCGCTCGGCGTCGGTGATGTCGCCGTCCGCGAACTCGGCCAACTCGGCGCGGACGCCCGGGTCGTCCAGCACCAGCGGTTGGGCGTCCGAGGGCAGGCAGCCGGCCGCCCCGGCGGTGGTGACGATGGTCGACGGCGCGGCGTCGTCCAGCATGAACGCGATGCGCTCGGCTGGATAGCCGGGGTCCACCGGCAGATATGCGGCGCCCGCCTTGAGTACCGCCAGCAGCACGACGACGAGTTCGGCGGAGCGGGGCAGGGCGAGCGCCACCAGCCGCTCGGGACCGGCGCCCCTGGCGATGAGCAGCCGCGCCAGCCGGTTGGCGCGCCGGTTCACCTCGTCGTACGAGAGGCTGGTGGCGCCGTGGATCACGGCGGTGTCCGCCGGCCGCCGCGCCACCTGGGCGGCGAAGAGCTCGGGCAGGGTGGTCTCGGTCGCGGGTTGCTCCGGCCCGTTCCAGGCGTCGAGCATCGCATGCCACTCGGCGTCGGCCAGCATCCGCAACTCGATCAGGGTGGCGCCCGGATCGGCCACCATGGCGGTCAGCAGCCGGTGCAGATGCCCGGCCATCCGCTCGATCGTGGTCGCGTCGAACAGATCGGAGTTGAACTCCACGGTCAGGCCCAGCGAGCCGTCGTCGCGGGGCAGGAACTCCAGCACCAGATCGAACCGTGCGGCGGGGCGCGGCAGGGAGTGCTCGGTGATCCGCACACCGCCCGCCTCCTGGGCGGGCACCATGGCGCTCTGCTGCACGACCAGCGCCTGCACCAGCGGATGACGGCTGGGATCGCGGCGCGGGGCCAGCTCCTCGACGACCCGCTCGAACGGCAGTCGGTCATGGCCGAAGGCGTCGAGCACCGTCTCGCGCATGGTGTCCAGGAACCGCTCGACCGTGGCGTCCCCGTCGACATCGGCGCGCAGCACCAGGGTGTTGACGAAGAATCCCGCGACCGACTCCAGCTCCTCGCGGTGGCGTCCGGCGGTGACGGTGCCGAAGGCGATGTCCCGCTGGCCGGAGTAGCGGGAGAACAGCACCGCGGCGGCGGCCGCGAGCAGGGTGAACAGTGTGGTGTCCCGCTCTCTGCCGAGCCGGGTCAGCCCCGCCACCAGCTCGGCGGGCAGCTCCCGGCGACGCACCGCCCCCGCCGTGGTGCGCACCGGCGGGCGCGGGTGGTCGGTGGGCAGCTCCAGCATCCGCATTCCGGCGAGCCGGCCCCGCCAGTACTGCAGATCGGCGTCGTCACCGGCGGTGGCGGAACGGCCGCGCTCCCACACCGCGAAGTCCGGGTACTGGAGCGCCGGTTCGGGCAGCGCGGCATCCGTCCCGGACACCTCGGCGGCGTAGAGCGCGGCCAGTTCGCGCACCAGCAGCCCGACCGACCAGCCGTCGGTGACGATGTGATGCTGCGCGAGCAGCAGGATGTGCTCCTCGTCGGCGAGCCGGATCAGCAGCGCCCTGGTGAGCGGCCCCTGCCTCAGGTCGTAGGGGCGGCTCAGCTCACCGGTCAGCGTGCGTTCGAGCTCCTCGGCGCGCCGCCGCGCCGGATGCCCGCCGAGGTCGGCCCGGTCCAGCGGTACGGTCCCGTGCGCGGCCACCCGCTGCACCCCGTGCCCGTCCACGGTGGCGAAGGTGGTGCGCAGCGCGTCATGGCGGGTGGCGAGCCGGTCCAGCGCCCGGCGCAGCGCTGCCGCGTCGAGCGGGCCGTCGAGCCGCAGCCCGGCCCCGGTGTTGTACTCGGTGCCGCCGGAGGTCAGATCGTCCAGGAACCACAGCCGCCGCTGGGCGGAGGACAGCGGCAGCGGACGGTCGCGCGGCGCGGGCGGAATCGCAGCCACGGATGGATCGGATGGATCGGGCGTATCGGCGGCCCCGGCGGGCAGCCGTCCGGCCAGCCGAGCCACCGTCCTGGCGTCCAGCAGATCGCGCAGCGAGAGCTCCACGCCCAGTTCGGCCCGGACCCGGGTCAGCAGCCGCACCCCGAGGATGGAGTCGCCGCCCAGGCCCAGGAAGTCGTCCGCCACGCCCACGGTGTCCACCGGCAGCACCTCGGACCAGATGCGGGCCAGGGCCTTCTCGGTGGGAGTGCGCGGGGCGATATGGCGGGAGTCGCCGTCCGGAGCGGAGCGCGGGGCGGGCAGCGCCTGCCGGTCGATCTTGCGGTGCGGGGTGAGCGGGAACGCGTCCAGCACCACATAGGCGGACGGCACCATATGCGCCGGCAGCACCCGGGCCGCCGCGGCGCGCACCTCCGCGGCCTTCGGCGGGGTGCCGCCGCCGGGCGGCACCACGTAGGCGACCAGCCGCTTCCGACCGGGCTCGTCCTCCCGTACGGTGACCACGGCCGCGCCCACCCGGGGGTGGCGCGCCAACGCGGCCTCCACCTCGCCCAGTTCGATCCGGAAGCCGCGGATCTTCACCTGGTGGTCGGCCCGGCCGAGGAATTCCAGCTCCCCGTCGGCGTTCCAGCGGGCCAGGTCACCGGTGCGGTACATCCGGGAGCCGGGCGGGCCGAAGGGGCAGGCGGTGAAGCGCTCGGCGGTCAGCCCCGGCCGGTCGAGATAGCCCCGGGCCAGGCCCGCGCCGCTGATGCAGAGCTCTCCGGTGGCGCCGACCGGCACCTGCCGCGCCGCCTCGTCCACCACGAACACCCGGGTGTTGGGGAGCGGACGGCCGATCGGCGGGGCGCCGGAGCCCGCCGCCAGGGCGTCGGTCCAGGTGGCCACGACCGTGGCCTCCGTCGGGCCGTAGGAGTTGACCAGCCGCCGCCCGGGTGCCCACAGGTCCACCAGATCGGCGGGGCAGGCTTCCGCGCCCACGATCAGGGTGCGGAATTCGGGCAGCCCGTCGTGAAGCTCCTCCGGGGGCACGGTCGCGAGCGCCGCCGGGGGGATCAGGGCATGGGTCACCCGCCTCTCCCGCAGGACCGAGGCCAGTTCGGCACCGAGCAGGGGCCCCTCCGGGGGCACCACCAGCGCCGCCCCGGCGAGCAGGGAGGAGCACAGCTCCAGGACGGAGGCGTCGAAGCCGGGCGAGGAGAACTGGAGCACCCGGTCGCCCGGCCGGACCCGGTAGTGGGCCGTCGCCGCGGCCGAGAAGTTGCCCAGACCGGCATGCGGCACCAGCACGCCCTTGGGCACACCCGTGGAGCCGGAGGTGTAGATGACATACGCGGGGTGCTCGGGGAACAGCGGGCGGAGCAGGTCCACTTGGCCGGGTGCGTGATCGGGGCCCGCCCCGGCCTCCACCTCCCGGATCCACACCGGGTCGTCGAGCACGGCCACCGGCCGGGCGTCGGCCAGCATCATGGCCCGGCGCTCCTCGGGGTGCGCGGGGTCGATCGGGAGGTACGCACCACCCGCCTTCGCCACCGCCAGTTCCGCCACCACCAGCTCCGCCGAGCGGGGCAGGACCAGGGCCACCACCCGCTCCGGCCCCACACCGCGCCCGATGAGGTGGTGGGCCAGCCGGTTCGCCCAGCGCTCGACCTCCCCGAAGGACCACTCGCGCTCCTCCGCCACCAGGGCCGGCGCCTCGGGGGTGCGCTTCGCCCGGACGGCGAACAGCTCGCCGAGCGGTGCGCGGGAGACGGCGCGGTCCGTGGCGTTCCACGCCGCCGGAGGCAGATCCGGGACGTCCTGGGGTGCGGACACCGAAGAGGTCTCGTAGTGGTCCGTCATGGTGGGGTGTGGCCCTTCGGAGCGGTTGCACGGGCGGATGGCAGATGGGGGACGGCTCGGACCGGTCGGCGCCGAGCCGGGGCGCCCGCGCCCGGCCGGGGGAGCTGTGGGGAGACGGCCGTGCGCGTGGGCGGTGGGGGCCTCAGACCAGGGCGCTCTTACGGGCCATCCGGCCCGAGAGCTGGATCCGGTCGACGGCGCCGGTCCGCGGATCGCGGACGAACCGTCCGCCGGGGATCCGGCGTCCGGAGGAGGGGTCCACCAGATCGCAGGTGAGGTCCTCATGGCAGACCAGCGGCGCGGAGGGGTCACCGTCCACGGACAGGGCGAGACCACCGCCGTCGCCCATGGTCACCTGGTACTCGATATCGCCGTTGAGATAGGTGCCGGTGCACTGGGAGGTCGCGGCCATGGGGGCCGCCGGACCCCGTGGGGCGGGGGCGGCGGGCATCGGGACACCGGTGATCTCGCCCAGCACATCGGTCAGTTCGTTCCACAGCTCCGTGCCGCTCCCCGCGTTGGCGGTGAAGCCGACCACCGTCCCCGTGGCGGGGTCGGCGCGCAGGGAGCAGGAGGTGCCCTGGGCGTTTCCGTCGTGCCCGAACCACACCGTGTCGCCGCGGTGGAAGAGCGCCCAGCCCAGGCCCCAGCCGTCGGCCAGCACACCGGGGTCGCCGCCGGGCACGGGGCGGCGCATCTCCTCCGCGAGCTCGCGGGGCGGCAACCCCGCCGGGCCGTCGCCGAGATGGGCCCGGCCCAGCGCCACCAGATCGAGGGCACTGACCCTCAGCGCCCCGGCCGCGGCCTCGGCGGGGGCGAGGTTCTGCCGCACCGGTCTCGTTCTGCCGGTGGCCTTGTTGGCCGAGTGGCCGCGCGCGGTGGGCCGGTGCGGGGCGGCGGCCGTGCCGATGAAGGACGGCACGGTGCCCAGCGGATCGAGCAGAACGGACCGCATGGCCTCCCGCCAGCTCATCCCGGTGACCGTCTCGATCAGCCGGCCCGCCGCGACATAGCCCGCGTTGGAGTAGGAGAAGTCCGTTCCCGGAGGCATCACCAGGGTGCGGTCGGTGCAGTGGTCCAGCAGATAGCGTGCGGCGGTCACCGAGGCCACCTGGTCCGAGTCGGGCCCGGACGGCAGCCCCGCGGTGTGGCTGAGCACCTGGCGCACCGTGCACGGCGGACCGGCCCGCCGCAGCTCGGGCACATGGTCACCGAGCCGGTCGTCCAGCTCCACATCGCCGTCGGCGACCAGGAGCATCACCACGGTCGCGGTGTACGCCTTGGTGACGGAGCCGATGGGTACGGCGGTGTCGGCGGTGAACGGCTCGCCGGTGCCCACGTCCAGGACGCCGGTCTCCACGCCGAACGTCATTCCGCCGCTGTGCACGGCGAGTTGGGCTCCGGGCACCTGATGGTGGCGGGCCAGTGCGGTCAGGCGGTCCTCGAGGACGCGGCGTAACTTCGACCGCTCCTCGGCGGACGGCGCCGGGGTCGGACGGAACACGGTGCACTCCTTGCCGGGGAAGGGGACGGGCGACGGGGGCCGGGTCATGGCAGCTGGCTCGTGGCCGTGACATCCCGGGGCACGATCGTGAAGCCCTGCCAGTGGGTCGGCATGGGGTCCTGGTCCTCGTCCCTGGGCACATGGTGGAAGTCGACACTGACCCAGGCGACCGGGTCGGTGAGCCGCTCGCCGCCGGTGTACTTGTCGACCGAGGTGGCGCAGTCCGGGGCGGTGTTGCCGTAGGCCAGCCGCTCGCACTCCCGGTACTGCGTGAAGTACATGTCGTGGTGGGTGAACTCCTCGGTCTCGTGCGGGCCCCGGTACTGATCGCTGTGGTGGTTGTCGATCTCCCAGGACTTGACGTGGCCGTCGGTGTTCTCGGCGGTGGGGTTCACCACCCGCCAGAAGCGGGCGGGCGCGAGGTCCGCCGCGGTCTCATGGGAGAGCACGGTGCGCTTGGTGGTGCGCGCGGCCGTACCGCTGCCCGGGTAGTCGTACTGCTCCACGGTGTTCTTCGACTCTCCGTCGACGTCGAAGTCCAGCCGCCAGAAGATGTTGTGCGAGTGGTTCTCGCTGAACCGGGTGGAGCCCACCCCGGTCGGCCAGCCGCTGCCCGCGTCGGAGAACTGGAACGGCGAGAGGCTTCCGGTGGCGCCCGACCGGGGGGTGATGGAACCGTCGTCCGAGAAGCGCCATTCGGTGATGTAGTCGTACCAGCCGATCTCGGAGACCGAGAAGACGACCAGGTCGGTGCCGTGCAGAACGCCCTTCTCCACCGCGCTCTTGTAGGCGAACGGCCGCGGCTGCTCCTCGACGCACAGCACGGGGGTGTCGCGGAAGTCGCGCAGCCGCCCGTCGGGGCAGTCCTCGGCGCCGAGCCGGGTGAGCGTGCCCTGCTCCAGATCGCCGAAGCCGATCGCGGAGACATCGTAGAACCGCGGCTGACCGCTGTCGTAGGGCACATGCACCTCGGCCAGCGAGGCGCTCTTCAGCACACGGGTGGGGGTGGAGCGGTTCGGGGTGTAGATCACATCGCTCAGCACCGCACCGGTGTTGCGGTCGATGTCCCAGCACATCTGCCACCGGGCACCGTTCTTCAGCGTGTTGTCGATGCGCTCGGCGGCGGGGCAGGACGGGGCCGCCGAGGCCCTCGCGGGCGCGGCGGACGCCGGGCCCGGCACCCACAGGGCCAGCGATCCCACCACGGCGATCAGCACCCGGGCACACCGGAACAGACTGGACACGGACAAGGCTCCCCTCACAGGCCGATGACGGCGGCGCGCCTGGCCGACAGATCGATGACGATCCGGCTGGTGTCGATCCACTTTCCGCCCGGAATGCGTACGAACAGCTGCACACACCGGTGCTCACCGCACCGGGACACCTGCCGGGCGCCGTCCACCCCCTTGGCGCGGGAGCCGAGGAACGACATGCCCTGGAGGAGCAGTTGGGACGGCGAGGTCAGCCGCTTCCCGGTCTGCGAGGCGTAGGAGTCGCGCATCCCCGGGCCGAGACGGCGGTCGGCGAGGACGATCTTCACCGCCTCGCGGGCCTCGGCCAGGGTGGGGGGCGGCTGGACACCGCGCTGACGTGCGGAGTCGAGGACCGTGCCGGCGCGCAGGTCGACCAGCCGGGTGATGAGGGTGTCCGAGGCGTAGTCGTAGAGCTGGACCTCGGCCCGGCCGTCCGGGGCGGAGGAGGCCGACTTGGCCCGGGGCGGACGGCGGGTGTCCAGCGGCTCGGCGCCGGAGCCGCCCGCCGCGTTCCGCTCCCCGCTTCCGGTGTCCTTCCTCGCGTCCTTCTTCGCGTCCTGACCGCCCCGCGCGGGCGCGGTTCCGGGCCGGGTGGCGGCGTCGACGGCGATACGGGACGCCGCGCGCGACTCATCGGGGGTCAGCCGGCCCGCATGCGAGGCGATGGCCGCCGCGGGTTGCGAGGGGGCGGGAGCGGGCGATCCGGCCGTCCGGAGGGCGGCGATCGCGCCGCCCGCCAGCACCGCCGTCAGACCCAGCGCCGCGGATACGCGCCATCGTCGGTGACGGCGCCCCCTGGTTTCGGCCGCACCCTTGTGAGTGGCGTTGTCTCTCATCACCCAGCCGTTTCCGTTGTCGGTCATATGAGCCGGTGGGGCTCGCGGTGACAGCACTCGGCCGGATCCCGGATTCTCGCTGATGCGTTCCCGTCCGCACCGACGGGATTCAGGCCGCTGACGACGGCTGGCGCGGACTCCCCCCGGACTCTTCGCTGTCCACTGATGGCTCACGCTTTCACCACTCCGGGCGGCGTAACAGTCGCATTTGTCATCAAGCGGCTGTGAGAAACGCATGTCTGGATCGACGGTCGGGCGGCCGCAAAGCGATGGCGGGGAAGGCTCGTTGAGAGCCTCTCTGCCATCATGCTCACATGAGCCATTCGATCACCATTCGATGTGACATCTGTGGCGCCACCCATTCCTCCTCCGCCGCCGACAGCGTCGGTGCGCTTCGCGATGTCATCGTTCAAATGAGCTGGTCCAGGGCGCGATGGAATGGCCGGGTGATCGATATGTGCGGCATGTGCGGTGCCCGGGAAATGGCGCCGAACGCACCCGGACGGCGCTGCGGTTCCTGCGAGGGGGGCGAGCTTTTCGATGTCCTCGGACACGACAGAATCGGACATCGTTTGGCCAATGCATTGCTCAGGGCCGGTATCGATAATCTCGAACTGCTCTCCAGTTTCTCCGCGCGTCAACTTCGCGATCTGGACGGCATCGGCGCCGTGAGCGCCCATCACGCACTCAATCGTCTGCACTCCACACCGAACGAAAGGCGATCGTGAACGAATCTTCCACGGGAACATCCGTACGGCCCGCTCTGTTCAACGGCCGGCGGCACCGGGTGTTGTGGGTGGTGGGCGTGGTGTTTTCCGCCGGGCTGCTGGCGCCGCTGCTATTCCTCGGCGCCGCCCGAAAGGGGATCGTGCCGCGCACCGTGCCCGCCGGGTACGCGGTGGTCATCTATCCGGTCGCGCTCGGGCGGCAGTGGCTGCCGGACCCGGGCGACTGGATCTCATGGACACTCGCGGCCGCGGTTCTCACCGCGGCCGTCCACGCCGTGCTGCTGGACACCGGGCGCCCGCCCGGCGGTTGACCTCCGGGCCTCCGGGCGCGGAGCTCAGCTCTGCGCGGTGGGGCGGACCACGATCTCGCCGACGTCGACACCGGCCGGCTGCTCGATGGCGAACGCGATGGCGCGGGCGATGGCGTCCGGGGATATCGCGATCTTGTCCATGCCGCTCTGGATCGCGCTCCTCGCGTCCGGGTCGGTGATGGAATCCGCGAGCCCCGTCCGGGTGTATCCCGGCGAGACCGTGGTCACCCGCAGCGACTCGCCCGCCTCCTGGCGCAGCCCTTCGGAGATGGCGCGCACGGCGTTCTTGGTGCCGGCGTAGACCGACATCGTGGGGACGATGGTCAGCCCGGCGGTGGAGAGGGTGTGCACGAAATGCCCGAAGCCCTGCTCGCGGAAGACGGGCAGGGCCTCGGCGATGCCGTACAGCACGCCCTTGATGTTGACGTCGACCATCTCCTCCCAGTCCTCGACGCGCAGATCGTCGAGGGGGGAGATCGGGCTGATCCCGGCGTTGCTGACCAGGACGTCGAGCTTTCCGTACCGCTCGCGTGCCGTCGCGACCAGACGGGACAGATCCGCGCGCCGCTTCACATCCGTGGCGACGGGGACGGCCTCGCCGCCCGCCCCGGCGATCCGGGCCGCAAGCGCCTCGATGCGGTCCGACCGCCGCGCGCCGAGGACGACCGTGGCGCCGCGCTCGGCGAGCAGCAGCGCGGTCGCCTCGCCGATTCCGCTGCTCGCGCCCGTAATGGCGACGACCTTGCCTTCGACACCCGACATGATGGGTGGTCCTTCCAGGGAAAAGGGGAGGCGGCGATGGCCTACTGTGGAAAGTGGAGGCGCCGCCACTTCGTCCCACAGTAAGTGGAGGTGCCTCCACTTAGCAACCGGGGAATGAGGAGAGCCGTCGATGGTCAGGGATCCAGGGCGCCCGCTGCGGGCCGACGCACAGCGCAACCGGGAGAAGATCCTCTCCGCCGCGGTGCGGATCTTCGCCGAGGAAGGGCTGAACGCCCACCTCGAGCGCATCGCCAAGGAGGCGGGGGTGGGCACCGGCACCCTCTACCGGAACTTTCCGACCCGTGAGTTGCTGATCGAGGCCGCCTACCGCAATGAGCTGGCCCGGCTCTGCGATGCCGCCCCCGAACTGCTGGCGGCCCTGCCCCCGCGCGAGGCCATGCGCGTGTGGCTGGGCCGCTTCATGGACTACGCCAACGCCAAGCTGGGCATGGCGGACGCGCTGCGGGGCGTGGTCGCGTCGGGCGTCAACCCGTACGCCCAGAGCCACGAGATGATCCAGGACGCCCTCTCGCTGCTGATGGACGCCGCCGTCACGGCCGGTGTGATCCGGTCGGACATCAGCGCGACCGATATGTTCGCCGCGCTCACCGGCATCGCCCTCGCCTCGGGGAAGCCCGAACAGCGGGAGCAGGCCGACCGCCTCCTGGACCTCACCCTGGACGGACTGAGCGCCGGAAGCGGTCGGTAAGGCCGGGCGTCCCGCGGGTGAGGCTGGGCGGCCCCGCGGGTGAGGCCGGGCGGTCCCGTCGGTAAGGGCGCGCGGCCCCGTCGGTGAAGCCCGGCGGCGCCGGTCACAGTGCCGCGTACACCGCCTCCACCAGGGCCATCTTCCGGGGGTCGTCGACGATATGCGGGCCCATGCGGTTCATCACATAGCCCAGGGAGAGCTCCGCCTCCGGGTCGGCGAGCCCGCAGGAGCCTCCGTAGCCGTCATGGCCGACGGCGCGCGGGTTGGGGCCGTAGGAGCCGTGTGGACCGCTCAGCCACACGCCGAGCGCCACCTCGGTGTCCCGGCCGAGCGCCGGGCCCAGGACCAGGTCCCGGCCGGAACCCTGGCCCTCACGGGCGCGCTCGACGGCCTCCGCGGACAGCACCCGCCGGTCACCGGACACACCGCGGTGGGCCAGGATGCCGTACAGCTCGGCGACGGCGCGGGCGGTGCCATGGCCGTTGAGGGCCGGCAGCTGAGCCTCGCGCCACTCCCGGGTGTTGGCATCGGCGGCGCCGACCGGTGGATTGCCCAGCGCCGCCAGCGCGACCGGTGTGAACCGCCCGCCCGCCGGGGCCCGTTCACCGGACGAGGGCGCGGCCGGGCCGATCAGCTCGGCGGCCCGGTCGGCCTCGTTCTCCGGAAGGCCGATGGTGAAGTCGATGCCCAGCGGCCCGGTGACCTCCCGCCGCAGGAATTCGCCCGGCGGCAGCCCGGTGATCCGCCGGATCACCTCGCCGACCAGGAAGCCGTAGGTGAGCGCGTGATAGCCGGCCCGGGTGCCGGGCTCCCACCACGGTTCGGCCGCGGCCAGCCGGGCGGTGGTCAGCTCCCAGTCGTACAGCTCCGCCACGCTGTGCGGCTCCCGCAGCCCGGCCAGCCCCGAACGGTGCGAGAGGAGGTACCGCACCGGCAGCGAGCCCTTCCCGGCCGCGGCGAACTCGGGCCAGTACGCGGCCACCGGCGCGTCCAGGTCCAGCAGCCCGCGGTCGGCCAGCACATGGGCGCACAGCGCGGTCGGCCCCTTCGTGGTGGACCACACATTGACCAGGGTGTCCCGCTCCCAGGGGCGGGTGCGCCCGGCGTCAGCCCAGCCGCCCCACAGGTCCACCACGGTCTCCCCGCCGATCCGCACGGCCACCGCCGCGCCCAGCTCGTCGTGGTCGCGGAAG
Organism: Streptomyces malaysiensis subsp. malaysiensis; assembly: GCF_040653035.1. Classification (NCBI taxonomy): domain Bacteria; kingdom Bacillati; phylum Actinomycetota; class Actinomycetes; order Kitasatosporales; family Streptomycetaceae; genus Streptomyces; species Streptomyces malaysiensis. The sequence continues at coordinate 255,553 of NZ_JBEZNG010000010.1, read as the reverse complement.
TTCGCCTCGAAGGCGGCCCGCACTCCGGCGAACCTGGGGTCGCAGTGGCCCTGGATCGCGGACTCGGTCATGTGAATCCTCCTGGCGGTGGCGGTGGCGGTGGCGGTGGCGGTGGGGGTGGCGGTCAGGTCCGGCCGGTGAGCGTGACCGTGCAACCGCGCAGCTCATAGCTGCCGATCTCGTCCTTGAAACCGACCCGGGGCGGGGACGCCATACGGATACCGGGCAGGGCGAACAGCCGGCTGAGGAAGACATCCGTTTCGAGGAGCGCGATCGCGGCTCCGGGGCATTTGTGCGCACCGTCCCCGAAGGACAGCCCCGGCGCGCCCGCGCCCCCGGCCATCGGACGGCCCGGGCGGAGCCGCTCCGGCCGCTCGCCCACCGTACGGGCGTCGAGATTGGCGCGGTGGAGCATGACGTCGACCAACTCCCCGGCCGGCACCGTCACTTCCGCGCCCGGATTCTGGCCGTCGCCGGACAGCCGGAGCGGTGCGGTGGTACGACGGCGGAGCCGGCCGATGACCGGCTCCAGCCGGAGGATCTCCTCCAGGATCGCGATCCGGCCGGGTTCGTCAACCGCCTGATACCGCGTCAGCAGCGCGGTGTCGGCGAACAGATGCCACGCGGCCAGATTGACGAATTCCCGGGTGGTGACCATGCCCGCCGCGGCGAAGGTGATGCATTCCCCCAGGATCTCGCCGGCCGAACACCCCTCGTCCAGCAGATGGGAGATCAGATCGTCACGCCGCCGTCGCCGCCGGGCCCGTACGGCCGGGCGGACATCACCCCAGTAGATCCGCAGCCAGTTCGCGTTCTGGCGCAGCAGCCAGCGGATCCCGTGCAGGCTGGTCAGCCCCGGGGTGCCGAACTTCTCGGGGAAGAAGCGCTCCAGCCGCCTCCGGATCCCGGGCCTGCTCTCCGTCAGGCCGATCACGGCGCTCGCCACCTCGATCGCCAGATGGAAGGCCACATCGGCGAGCCGGCCCCGGCCGGTGTCCCGGATGGTGCCGATCTGCGCCTCCGCCACCCGGACCATGACCTCGCGATAGTGCTCATCGACCCGGCGCGGGGTGAAGAACCGGGCGGTCTGCCGCCGGTCCTCGCGGTGTTCGGGACCGTCCCGGTAGAGCACCGGCCGCCGGAACCGGGACGGCAGCTTCTCCACCGTCTCGATGCCGAGCCCGGCCTGCACGGTGGCGGTGTCGCGCAGTACGGCGCGGGCCTCCTGGTAGCCGGACACCTGCCAGATCCCGTCGGGCCCCCGCCGCACCGGACAGCCCCCTGCGTCCGGCCCCCGGTCGACCCTGCGCGCTCCGTACTCGTGCGCCGCGTGGTCCCGCGATCCGTGTGATCCGTGGTCCTGTGATCCGTGGTGGTGCGATGCGCTTTCGTGCGATCCCCCGCCCATGGGCGGCACCTCCCGGCCCAGACTAGGAGTAGCGCGGCCACCTTACGGGCTCCGGACCCCGCTTTCCCAGGTCTAGGCTCCCCGACATGGACAGCGAGAACCCCCTGGGGCGCTTTCTGCGCGCCCGCCGTGAACTGGTGCGGCCAGAGGACGTGGACATCCCGCCCGCCGGCCGGCGCCGGGTGGCGGGGCTGCGCCGGGAGGAGGTCGCCCTGCTCGCGGGGGTCAGCACCGACTACTACATCCGGCTGGAGCAGGGCCGGGAGCGCCATCCCTCGGCGCAGGTGGTCGAGGCGCTGGCCCGGGCGCTGGTGCTGGAGGAGGACGCGGTCGCCCATCTGCACCGGCTGGCCCGTCCGGCCCCCGGCCGGCGGCGCCGTCCGGCCGCGCGGCGGGAGCGGGTGAGCCCGGCCCTGCTGCGGATGATGGACGGCTGGCCGCGGACCCCGGCCGTCGTCCTGGGGCGCTGTCTGACCGTACTGGCCCACAACGCCCTGGGCGGGGCCCTGTTCGACGGCCACACCCACAGCCGGGATCTGGTGCGGCTGGTCTTCCTCGACCCGGACGCGCGGGAGTTCTACCCCGACTGGGAGCGGGTGGCGGTCAACACCGTCGCCGGGCTCCGCGCGGCGGCAGGGGTCGATGAGGAGGACCCCGAACTGATCGCCGTCGTCGGGGAGTTGTCGCTGAAGAGCGAGGCGTTCCGGCGGCTGTGGGCCCGCCATGACATCCGCCAGAAGACCCATGAGATCAAGCGTTTCCGGCACCGCCTGGTCGGCGAGCTGACGCTGGAGTACGAGGCGCTGACCGTGAACAGCGCTCCCGGTCAGCAGCTCATCGTCTACCAGGCCGAACCGGGCAGCCCGTCCGAACAGGCCCTGTCCCTGCTGGGCAGCCTCGTCGCCGACGCGGTGGAGACGCCCCACGACCCCATGAGCACCAAGACGAAGGACTCTTCCGCATGACCGTCAATGAATCGCCCGTCCGGTTCATCACCGGCTGACCCACCGGTCTGGGCCGGGCGCTGGCCAGGCTGGACTCCCTCAGGACCGCCTTCGACACCTGGCGCGAGGTCACCCTCGGAGCCGACTACCCCGTGGCCGCCTCCTAGGCCCACTGGGCGCGCAGGCCGGACCCGCCCGGGGGCCGGACCCGCTGTGGCACGCGGGCCGCACCCGCCGGGCTCACCGGGTCAGGACCCGGCGGGCCCTCGGCGCGACCGCGCCCGGTGGCCGGCCATGGCGGCTCGCAGGGCCGTGCCCATCGCACCACGCCGACGGGCGAGGGACGCCACCCAGCCGAGGAAGACCATGAGCACGGCGAGCACACCGGCGACGATCAGGTACGGCAACACATCACCCATGGGCCGAGGTTACGTGAGGCCGAACGTCGTCGAGGACCCCGAGTTCCAGACGGCTCAGCCGCCCGGGATCGGCGATCACCTCGTACGCGGCGATCCGCCCGTCCTCGACGGTGACGGTCAGGGCGAGGAGCAATCGGCCACGTGGGGCCACGACGATCTCCACGGACCCGTTCACCAGCGCGGGCTCCGCGAACCGCGCCCTCGGCGTGAACCCGGCGGTCTCCTCCGCCACCGCCCGCGCACCGCGGGCCACCGTCGGCACCCCCTCGGGCAGGGCGGCGCGGTCGGCGCGCCGTACGACATCCGGGTCGAGCACCGCGAGCAGCGCGGCCATGTCCCCGCCTCGGGCGGCGGCGAGAAAGGCGTCGACGGTGCGCCGCTGCCGGTCCAGCTCGGTGCGGGGCACCGCCGCGCTGCCCCGCACCTTCTGGCGGGCGCGGCTGGCGAGCTTCTTCGCGGCGACCGGTGAGCGCTCCACGATGGGCGCGATCCCGTCGAACGGCACCGCGAACACATCGTGCAGCACAAAGGCGATCCGCTCGGCCGGGCCCAGCGTGTCCAGCACCACGAGCAGCGCTCTGCCGACCGATTCGGCCAGCACCGCCTCGTCCTCGGGCGCGCCCCCGTGCCCGGTCGCCGGGGCCAGGTCGGACAGCTCCCGCCCGACCGGCTCCTCCCGGCGCGCGGCGCGCGAGCGCAGCATGTCCAGACAGATGCGGGAGATCACCGTCCGCAGCCAGCCGGACAGGTTCCCGACCGTCTCGGCGTCGGCGCGGCTGAGCCGCAGCCATGTCTCCTGGACGGCGTCGTCCGCCTCGCCGAGCGATCCGAGCATCCGGTAGGCGACCGCCCGCAGCCGGCCGCGGTGCGCCTCGAACCGCTCCGCCAGCCCGTCCTGCGGATGCTCTCCGTTCCCCGGCTTCCGCCCGTCCATCGGTCACCTTTCCTCGCCGTGCTCCGTCATGTCTTCAGACGTATCCCACGCGGCCGAGGTGACAAGGCCGAGGTGAGAGGGGAAAACACCATGAGCACCATCGCTTCGACCGCCCTGGACCGGCCGCTGCTGCGCCCCGCGGACCTGGGGGACCTCCGACTGCCCAACCGGGTGGTGATGGCCCCCATGACCCGGGCCCGCGCCACGGGCGAGGGGCTGGTCCCGAACGGTATGCACACGGCCTACTACGGTCAGCGGGCCGGGGCCGGGCTGATCATCACCGAGGGGACGTGGGTGAGCGAGCGGGCCATCGGCTTCCCTCACGTCCCCGGTGTCTACAGCGAGGAGCAGATCAGGGGATGGCGCCGGGTCACCGACGTGGTCCACGCCCTCGGCGGCCGGATCGTGCTCCAGCTGTGGCACACCGGCGCCGCCTCGCACCCCGACCACCTCGGGGGCGCTCGGCCGGCCGGCCCGTCGGCGGTCGATCCCCGGGAGCGGTCCTACACCCTGGCCGGGCCCAAGGCCACGGTCACCCCGCGGGAGATGACGCTCGCGGAGATCCGGGACACGGTCGCGGAGTACGGGGCGGCCTCGGCCAATGCCCGCCGCGCCGGTTTCGACGGGGTGGAGATCCACGCCCTGGGCTCGTTCCTGATCCCGCAGTTCCTCAATCCGCGGCTGAACCGCCGCCGCGACGCCTACGGTCGCGACGCGGCCGGGCGGCGGCGCCTGCTGATGGAGATCGTCGACGCGGCGGCCGCGGCCTGGGACGGCCGCCGGGTGGGCGTCCGTCTGTCGCCGCACTGGACCGCCGAGCGGTTCACCGCCGACGAGCGGACGCTCGCCGACTACGACGCGCTCGTGGCGGAGCTGTGCGACCACCCCGTGGCCTATCTGCATCTACGGGGACCGGCCCCGGCCGCGCCCGGCGCCGCCCCCGGCCACGACGCCTTCGCCCGCTACCGGCCGCTCTTCGCCGGACCGCTGATCGCCAACCACGGCTTCGACCGGGAGAGCGGGAACGCCGTGATCGAGGCGGGGCTCGCGGACGCCGTCTCCTATGCCACGCACTTCGTGGCCAACCCCGACCTGGTGGCCAGGTTCGCCCTGGACCGCGAGCTGGCGGCGGGCGATCCGGGCACGTACTACACCGGCGGGGCGGGCGGCTATGTCGACTATCCGGCCAGCGGCTGGGAGGACGGCGTCAGGCGTTGAGCACGCCCGCGCCGAGCAGTCCGAACAGCGCCACGCCGATCACGATCCGGTAGATCACAAAGGCGTTGAACGAATGCTTGGCGACGAACTTCAGCAGCCAGGCGATGGAGGCGTAGGCCACGGCGAAGGACACCACCGTGCCCACCAACAGCGGCACCGTGCCCACGCCGCCGCCCATGGCGTCCTTGAGCTCGTAGAGGCCCGCGCCGGTCAGCGACGGAATGCCCAGGAAGAAGGAGAGCCGGGTGGCGGCCACGCGGTCCAGGCCGAGCATGAGGCCGGTGGCCATCGTGGCGCCCGAACGGGAGAAGCCGGGGAAGAGCAGCGCGAGGATCTGCGAGGAGCCGACCAGCATCGCGTCCTTGACGTCGGTGTCGTCCTCCCCGCGCTTGTGGCGCCCCATCCGGTCGGCCAGCCACATCAGCCCGCTGCCCACGATCAGCGAACCGGCCACCACCCACAGCGAGGCGAGCGGGCCCTCGATCAGCGGTTTGGCCGCCAGGCCCACGACCACGATGGGGATCGTGGCGTAGATGACCCACCACGCGAACTTGTAGTCGTGGTGGTACCTCTCCTCGCGGTTGACCAGCCCCCGTCCCCAGGCGGTGGCGAAGCGGCGGATGTCGCGGAAGAAGTACAGCAGGACGGCGGCGATGGCACCGACCTGGATCACCGCGGTGAAGGCGACGACCGACTTGTCGTCCACCGGGATGTCCATCAGCCCCTCGGAGATCTTGAGGTGGCCGGTGGACGAGACCGGGAGGAACTCCGTGACCCCCTCCACGACGCCGAGAACGACGGCCTGTCCGATGTTGATCGCGCTCACGTGATCAGTCCCGCCGGTGTCTGTCCGTAACCAGTGAATGTTTACGGGACCGTAGACGATCGATGGGACGGTGGCCAATCGGCGGGCGCGGGACGGCGGCCGATCACCGGGCGCGCGACGGGGCCGGCCGGCGGGCGGCCCACGGCGCTCCGCCGGGCTTGTGGGGAGAGGCGGACGCGGAATCCGGGCATCGCCGCGGCCCGTGCCCGTACAGGAAGGGGCACGAGCCGCCGCGGGAAGGGGTCAGGCGGCCGGACCGGAGCCGCTGAGCAGGCTCCGCACACCGTTGGCCGAAAGGGTGACTGCCTCCGGGGCGCCCGCGTCGATGGTCAGCGAAAGCTCTTCGGAGGGCCATCCCTGGGCCAGCGCGCCCAGCGGCACCAGGTGGTACCGCTCGATCTGGGGCAGGGCCTGGTGCATCCGGGCCGGGGTGGTGAAGACCGGTACCAGCTGCGCGCCGTCCTCCTGCTGGAACACGGGCAGGGTCACGGCCTGCGGGTCCGTCTCCTCTCCGGTCTCGGCGGAGGGGAGCAGGACCTCACTGTTGGCAAGGGTGTTCAGCGCCGACTCGTCCGCCCGGTCGGCAGCCAGCTCGCCGAGGGCCTGCTGGGTGGCGGAGACGTTTTCATCGGAAGGGCTGGTCATGATTCCGTCCATGGATCGGGTTGTGGGTCTTCATGGGTCTCTGGGTCCCAGAGCGGCCGGTTGAAACAGCCGCGGCTGGCTCGAATACCCCGCCTCATCGAACTCACACGTCCCCCGGACTCGATTCCTCCGCCGGGCCCGCGGGGGAATATGCCCCGGGCTACGATCTGGCCCAGCCCAGCGACCTCTCGACCGCCCGCCGCCAGTTCTCGTACTCCGTCTCCCGCCGTGCGGGGTCCATCGTGGGCATCCATTGGGCCGCGCGGTGCCAGTTGCGGCGCAGCCCCTCCAGATCCGGCCAGTAGCCGGAGGCGAGTCCGGCGGCGTAGGCGGCCCCGAGCGAGACGGTCTCGGAGACCATTGGGCGCACCACCGGCATCTCCAGGACGTCGGCCAGGAACTGCATCAGCAGATTGTTCGACGTCATTCCGCCGTCCACCTTCAGCTGACGCAGTGGCCGCGGCGAGTCGGCGTTCATGGCGTCGACCACCTCCCGGGTCTGCCAGCCGGTAGCCTCCAGCACGGCCCGGGCCAGATGCCCCCTGGTGATGTACGAGGTGAGCCCGACGATCACCCCGCGGGCGTCGCTGCGCCAGTGCGGGGCGAACAGCCCGGAGAAGGCGGGGACGATATAGCAGCCGCCGTTGTCCTCGACACCGCGGGCAAGGGTCTCGATCTCGGGGGCGCTGTGGATCATCCCCAGACGGTCGCGGAACCACTGCACCAGCGAGCCGGTGACGGCGATCGGGCCCTCCAGGGCGTAGACCGGCGGCTCGTCGCCGACCTTGTAGCCCACCGTGGTCAGCAGCCCGTGCCGGGACCGTACGAGCTCGGTGCCGGTGTTGACCAGGAGGAAGCTGCCGGTGCCATAGGTGCACTTTGCCTCGCCGGTGGCGAAACACGTCTGCCCGAACAGCGCCGCCTGCTGATCGCCGAGCGCGGCGCAGATCGGGACGTTCGGCAGCAGGGCGCTGGCCATGCCGTAGCACTCGGCGGAGGAGCGGATCTCCGGCAGCATCGCCCGGGGCACATCGAAATAGGCCAGCAGTTCATCGTCCCAGGTCAGGCTGCGGATGTTCATCAGCATGGTGCGGCTGGCGTTGGTGGCGTCGGTGAGGTGCAGCCCGCCGTCGGGCCCTCCGGTGAGATTCCAGATCAGCCAGCTCTCCATCGTGCCGAACAGCACGTCCCCGCGCTCCGCGCGCTCGCGCAAACCCTCGACATGGTCGAACAGCCAGCGCAGCCGGGGCGCGGAGAAATAGGTCGTGGGCGACAGACCGCAGCGTTCCAGGAAGAAGTCGTCACCGGTGGTCCGGCGCAGCTCCTCGACATAGCCGCTGGTGCGGGTGTCCTGCCAGGTGATGGCGTGGCCCACCGGAACGCCCGTACGGCGGTCCCAGACCACCGTGGTCTCGCGCTGATTGGCGATGCCGATCGCCGTGATCTGCTCGGGCCGGATCCCCGCGCCGTCGAGGGCCCGGGGCACGACGACCCGGCGCAGATGGGACCAGATCTCGGCCGGGTCGTGCTCGGCCCAGCCGGGCCTGGCGAAGTACTGCTCATGTTCTCGCTGGCCGACCGATACCAGCCGCCCCTGGTGGTCGAAGAGGATGCACCGGGTGGACATGGTCCCCTGGTCGATGGACATCACATAGCGTTCAACCATGGCCTGGCCTGCCTTCGGGCGCGTATCTGCGGGGCATGGACATCACCAGCGAGTCGCGCCGAGATCGCGGGAGATCGCCCGGGCGGCGTCGCGCGTCAGCCCGACGAGTGAGGCATGGGGCCGGCCCTTGCTGTCGCAGAGGCGGTCCATGGCGCCGGAGATACCGACGGCGCCCACCACCAGACCGCCCTGTCCGCGGATCGGCGCGGCGATGTCCGCCTCGCCCATCATCATTTCCTGGATCGCGGCCGCCCACCCGGCCTCGCGGACCTCGCCCAGCGCCCGGTTCAGCTGCTGGGGGGAGACCAGGGTGTGCCGGGTGTAGCTCTCCTGTTCGGTTTCCATGAGCGGCTCCAGCGGGGTCGCCCCGTACGCCAGCAGGACCTTGCCCAGCGCGCTGGCGTGCAGGGGCAGCAGCGAGCCCACATCCAGGGTCTGGAAGGTGTCATCGGGCCGGAAGACGTGGTGGACGATGAGGACCTTGCCCTCCAGGGGCACTCCGAGGCGGACCGCCTCACCGCTGCGGGCGGCCAGGGCGTCGGCCCAGTTGATGGAGCGGGACCGCAGCTCGTTGATGTCGAGATAGCTGGTCCCCAGGTGCAGCAGCGCAGCGCCGAGCTGGTACTTCCCCGTCGCCCTGTCCTGTTCGACGAAGTCGACGCTCTGAAGAGTGCGCAGAATGCCGTGCGCGGTGCCCTTCGCGAGCCCGAGCGAGGTCGCCACCTCGCCCAGACTGAGCCGACCTGAGCCCCGGGCGAGCAGTCGCAGAATCGCCGCCGCCCGCTCGATGGACTGCACCGGGCCGGCCATGACGCGATCGTAGCTCGTTGGGCAGTGGCACAGCCTGTCGGCGAAAACGCCAAACGTTCGGTAATGCCGACTCGGATTCGTTGACCCCGCTTGATGGGGGTCATAGCGTCCGTATCGGGACAAGAAGACCCGTATGCCGAAAGGTGCCCTGAAGGGTGCCCGGCAGAGAAGCACTATCCGGCTAGGAGAGGAGGAGACGTGGCGGAACAACTGAGCATGCCGATGCCCGGCCCCACCGGGCAGGCCGCGGGGACCGTCGATCTCACCGGCGCCCGTCTCATCGGCTCCCAGGCGCAGGGCCCGGACGCCTTGAGCGCGTCGGCGGCGGAACACGACGAGGTTCCGGACCGGCCGCCGCTTCCGACTGACGACGAGCTGCCGGACCGGCCGTCGTCGGCGACGCCCGACGAGATCCTGGACCGATTCTCGGCGAGCGAGGGCGATGCCCATGTACTTCCGGTCCCGCACCTCTGCGAGGCCGTCGCCACCGTGCGGCGGCGGGCGCACGCGCTGCTCACCGAATGGGAGCTGTCCACCGAACTGCTCGACGAGGCGCTGATGGTGATCTCGGAGCTGGTCACCAACGCGATCCTGCACGCGCTGCCCCCGGCCGTGCTGCGGCTGGGCTGGAGCCAGTGCGAGGGCCGCTCCAGCCTGCGCATCGAGGTGACCGACGGCGGCCCGGTCCCCGCCGACCAGCGGGCGGACGAGGACATCGAGCCCGATGAGCACGGCCGTGGGCTCGGTATCGTCACCGCGCTGTCCGCGCGCCACGGCAGTCGCTCCTGCCATCAGGGCATCACCTGGTGGGCGGATCTGCTGGTCGCCTAACCGGCGGCCCGGTCCCAGGTGACCGGGAGCCGGTGGACTCCGTAGACCAGCATGTCGTGGCGCAGGGGCACCTGGCCGGGCTCCACCGCGAGGCGGAGCGTGGGAAAGCGCCGCAGCAGGGCGGGGTAGCCCGTCCGCATCTCCATCCGCGCCAGATGCTGGCCCAGGCACTGGTGAATGCCGTGGCCGAAGGCCATCTGGTCGGGTGTGTCGCGGGTGACGTCGAGGGTGTCGGGGTCGGGGAACCGCGAGGAGTCCCGGTTGGCCGAGGCCAGCGACCCGACCACCGTCTCCCCGGCCCGTACCCGCACCCCCGCGATCTCGAGGTCCTCCCGCGCGACCCGCACCGTCCCGAACTGGACGATGGTCAGATACCGCAGCAGCTCCTCCACCGCGTGGTCGATCACCTCGGGCCGCTCCCGCACCATGCGCGCCTGCTCGGGGTGGCGCAGCAGGGCGTAGGTGCCCAGGGCCAGCATGTTCGCCGTCGTCTCATGGCCCGCTACGAGCAGCAGCAGCCCCACACCGGTCAGCTCGTCGTCGGTCAGCCCGGCCGCCGTGGCGGTCCCGGGGCCGCCGGGCGCGCCCTGGTCGCCGTTGACCAGACGGGAGAGCAGCGCCTCGTCCGGCCGGTGCCGCTTGGCGTCGATCAGCCCCCGCATGTAGTCCCACAGCGCGTCCCTGGCCGCGTAGACCTCCTGCTGGCTCTGGCCGAGCCGGAGCAGCACGGTGGCCCACCGCTGGAAGTCGGTCCGGTCCTCGTACGGGACCCCCAGCAGTTCGCAGATCACCAGCGAGGGGATCGGCTGGGCGAAGGACGTCACGAGGTCGGCCGGGGGACCGGCGCGCTCCATCGCGGCCAGGCGGTCCTCGACGATCTCCTCGATCCGGGGCTGGAGCCCGCGCATCCCCCGGGCGGTGAACCACTTGCTCAGCAGCCGCCGGTAGCGGGTGTGCTCGGGTGGGTCCATGCCGATGAACGAGCCCAGCATGCGGCGGTCGTCCGGGCGGACCGGAAACGAGTGCACCGGCGAGGAGGTCCGGCGGCGGTCCGAGCTGAACCGGTCGTCCGCCAGCAGTTGGGATACGTCCTCATGGCGGGTGAGCAGCCAGCCCACGTTGCCGTCCGGAAAGGCGAGCCGACTTGCACCGCCCTCCTCGCGCAGCTCCGTATAGGCACTGGGCGGATCGAAGGGGCAGTCACGATGTCTGGGGAGCGCGGACGGGGTCGACGCGCGTGATGTGACGGACACGGAAGCGCTCCCTTCGAAAGGCGAACCGAGTCCCTCCCCGTTAGTGTCCCTCCCTTTCGAGCGTAGCTCGGGCCGATGGGCCGGGCTACGCGACGGCCTGTGCGGCCGGGGCCCGCGGCGACGGGCCGTCACCGCGGGTGGGTTCCCGGGCACGACGCGTCGCGCCCGGGGAGCCGGTCATGGGGAGAACTCCCTTTCCGGAGGTCCTGGGCGTCACGCGGTCAGGCTCCTCGGTCGGGGAGAAGGGCGGCCGCGTGGCGGAGCAGTGTGTGCAGGGCCGGGTTGTCGTTGTTGCCGCGCCATACGAGGTTGAGTTCCACCGGTTCCGGGGTGGTCAACTCCACTGGTTTGAAGGCGATGTTCGGGTAGCGCGGCCGGGCGGCGGTCTCCGGTACCAGGGCCACTCCCCAGCCGCCGTTGACCAGGGCCAGGATGGTGTGGACCTGGCTCAGGTACTGGGAGAAGACCGGGGTGGCGTGTGCGGCGCGGAAGATGCTGATGAGTAACTCGTTGAAGTAGCGCGCCTCGATGGGCGAGTACATCAGCAGGTCCTGCCCGTCGAAGTCGGCCACCTGGAGCGGTTCTTCGCGCGCCGCCAGCGGGTGGCCCGTCGGCAGGGCGGCGAGCAGCCGCTCCCGGGCCGCGGGCCGGGAGCACAGATCCGGTCCGGTGACCGAGGGCCGTACCAGGCCCAGGTCCAGGCTCCGCTCGGTGACGGCCTCCAACTGGTCGCGGGTGACCATCTCGCGCAGTGTGATCTCCGCGCCCGGCATGGTCGCCCGGGCGATCTCCAGCAGTGTGCCGAGCACGGAGTGGGCGCTGGCCGCCGTGAAGCCGATGGCGATGCTGCCCGCCTCGCCCGTGGCCACCTGCCGGGCGGCGAGGACGGCGTGCTCGGACTGGCGCAGGATACGGCGGGCCTCGGTGAGGAAGGCGCGTCCCGCGGGGGTGAGCCGCACCGAGCGGTTGGCGCGCTCCAGCAGCTGCACCCCCAACTCGGTCTCCAGCAGCTGGATCTGGCGGCTCAGCGGCGGCTGGGTCATCTTCAGCCGCTCCGCGGCCCGGGTGAAGTGCAGCTCCTCGGCGACCGTCACAAAGCTGGTGAGTTGCATGAGCGTGAACAACGATGCTCTCCCGGTATCAACGCATGCCAATTTTAAGTTAGACGTAGATCGTCTGGCGACCTTAGCTTGCAAAGGAGTTCGTCGGCCGCCCCGGGGCGGCTCCGACGACATCCGCTCGCCCCGCACACGGGCCCCACACACAGGGACAACACGTGGTGACCACATCGCATACGGCAACGCACATCGCACAGCAAGCAGGCGAGGCAACCCTGGACCGGGTCTCCTGGGTCCGGGTGTCCTCGGTCGTCCTTCCCCTGGCCACTCCGATCAGCGACGCCAAGGTTCTCACCGGGCGCCAGAAGCCGATGACGGAAGTGGCGTTCCTCTTCGTCGAACTCGCCACCGAGCAGGGCCACGAGGGCATCGGCTTCAGCTACTCCAAGCGCGCGGGAGGGCCCGGCCAGTTCGCCCACGCCCAGGAGATCGCGCCCACCCTCCTCGGTGAGGACCCCAGCGACATCGGCAGGATCTGGACCAAACTGGTGTGGGCCGGCGCCTCGGTGGGCCGCAGTGGGCTGTCCACCCAGGCGGTGGCGGCCTTCGACATCGCCCTGTGGGACCTCAAGGCCAAGCGGGCGGGACTGCCACTGGCCAAGTTGCTGGGCGCACACCGCGACACCGTCCGCTGCTACAACACCTCCGGTGGCTTTCTGCACACGCCGACCGGGCAACTCCTGGAGAACGCCACGGCCTCCCTGGCCAGTGGAATCGGCGGTATCAAGATCAAGGTGGGCCAGCCGGACGGCAAGGAGGACCTGCGCCGGCTGACCGCCGTACGCGAGCACCTGGGCGATGATGTGCCGCTCATGGTCGACGCCAATCAGCAGTGGGACCGGCCCACCGCACAGCGCATGGGGCGCGCCTTCGAGGAGTTCGGCCTGGTCTGGATCGAGGAGCCGCTGGACGCCTATGACGCACCGGGCCACGCGGCCCTCGCCGCCTCGCTGGACACCCCCGTGGCCACGGGGGAGATGCTGGCCAGCGTCGCCGAACACTGGGAGCTGATACGCCACGGCGCGGCGGACATCATCCAGCCCGACGCACCGCGCATCGGTGGCATCACCCAGTTCCTCAAGCTGGCCACCCTCGCCGAGCAGCACCATCTCCAGCTCGCCCCGCACTTCGCGATGGAGATCCACCTCCATCTCGCGGCCGCCTATCCGGCCGAGCCGTGGGTGGAGCATTTCGACTGGCTGGAGCCGCTGTTCAATGAGCGGCTGGAGATCCGCGACGGCCGGATGCGGGTGTCCGCACGGCCCGGCCTCGGCATCACCCTCAGCGAGCAGGCCCACGCCTGGACGCGCGCCACCGCGGAGTTCGGCACCCGATGAGTCCGGCTCGCCGCGAAGCCGGTCGCGGATCCATGGCCACACCCATTGACCGGTGGTGGTCACCCCTCTAGCCTCCATCTGCATATATAGACGGAGTGCATGTACGTGGACTCCTTGGCCCGTCTGGCGAACCGTTGGCGCCTCCCGCCCAACCGCTCGCAGTTCAAAGGGGAACTGAAGACATGCCACTAGTCGTCGTCGGAATCAGCGTGGGGATCCTGCTGTTCCTCATGACCAGGCTGAAGCTCAACGGCTTCATCGCCCTGCTCCTCGTGGCCGTCGGGGTCGCGCTGGTGCAGGGGGTCGAGATGGAGAAGATCCCCGAGGTCCTCGGCGAGGGTGTCGGGGGTCAGATCGGCGACACCATGCTCGTCGTCGGTCTCGGCGCCATGGTCGGCCGGGTCATGGGCGACTGCGGCGCGGCCCAGCGCATAGCCACCACCCTCATCGACACCTTCGGACTGCGCTGGGTCCAGGTGGCGATGGTGGTCACCGCCATGCTCATCGGCGTGACCATGTTCTACGAGGTGGCCTTCGTCATCATCGTGCCGGTGGCGTTCACCATCGTCCGGGTCACCCGGAAGAACCTGCTGTGGGTCGGGCTTCCGATGTCCATCGCCCTGTCGACCATGCACAGCTTTCTGCCGCCCCACCCCGGGCCCACCGCGGTGGCCTCGACCTTCCACGCCTCCGTCGGACTGACCCTGTTCTACGGGCTGTTCATCGCCGTTCCGGCCGGTGCGCTGATCGCCCTGGTGTGGCCGCGCCTTCCGTTCGTCCGCCGGATGGACCCCGCGATCCCCAAGGGCCTGGTCAGCGAGCGCACCTTCACCGATGAGGAGATGCCGGGCCTGGGCTGGTCGCTTTCGGTGGCGCTGGTCCCGGTGGTGCTGATCGCGGGCGCCGCGGTGACCGACATGGCCGTGTCCGGCGACGGCCCGGTCCTGCACTTCATCACCTTCATCGGATCCGCGCCGATCGCCCTGCTGCTGACCCTGCTGCTGGCGGTGTGGGCGTTCGGCCCGCGGATCGGCCGGAGCCTGGCCGAGGTCAGCGCCTCCTGCAACTCGGCGGCCCAGGCGATGGCGATGATCCTGCTGGTCATCGGGGCCGGTGGCGCGTTCAAGGAGGTCCTGGTCGAGGGCGGGATATCCGACTACATCAAGGACCTCACCGACAGCTGGTCCATCTCGCCGATCATCCTCGCCTGGCTCATCGCCGTCGTCCTGCGGGTGGCGCTCGGATCGGCGACGGTCGCGGTGGTCACCGCCGCCGGGGTGGTGCAGCCGCTCCTGGAGAACAGCGGAGTCCACCCCGAGCTGATGGTCCTCGCCGTCTCCTGTGGTTCGATCGCCTTCAGCCATGTGAACGACCCCGGCTTCTGGATGTTCAAGGAGTACTTCAACCTCTCCGTCATCGACGCCATCAAGGCGCGCACCACCTACACCACCGTGCTCGCGGTCCTCGGCCTCGGCGGTGTCCTGGCCGTCGAATGGACCCTCGAAGCACTGAATGTCTGACCGCCTCCGACCCAAGGACGCCACGATGAGCCAGCCGACCGTCACCTCCTTCTCCGTCTATCCGGTCGCCGGCCGGGACAGCATGGAGCTGAACCTCTCCGGCGCCCACGGCCCGTACTTCACCCGCAACGTGGTCGTCCTCGAGGACTCCGAGGGCCGTACGGGACTGGGGGAGGTCCCCGGCGGGGAGAAGATCACCCAGACGCTGCGCGACGCCGGATCCCTCGTCGTCGGGGCGCGGGTGGGCGACTACAAGCGGGTGCTGAGCGAGATCGGACAGCGGTTCGGCGACCGCGATGCCGGGGGCCGCGGCGCCCAGACCTTCGATCTGCGCACCACCGTGCACGCCGTCACCGCCGTCGAGTCGGCCCTGCTGGACCTGCTGGGGCAACATCTCGAGGTGCCGGTCGCGGCGCTGCTGGGCGACGGACAGCAGCGTGACTCGGTACGGGTCCTGGGCTATCTGTTCTACGTCGGCGATCCCGACCGGACCGATCTGGAGTACGTCCGCGAACCCGACGCCGCCGCCGAGTGGTACCGCGTCCGCCACGAGGAGGCGCTCACCCCCGAGGCGATAGTCCGCCAGGCCGAGGCCACCTACGACCTCTACGGCTTCCGGGACTTCAAGCTCAAGGGCGGGGTGCTGGAGGGAAACGAGGAGGTCAAGGCGGTACGGGCGCTCAAGGAGCGCTTCCCCGGGGCCCGTATCACCCTCGACCCCAACGGCGCCTGGTCGCTGCGCGAGGCGATCGAGCTGTGCCGCCCGCTGCTCGGCACGCTCGCCTACGCCGAGGACCCGTGCGGGGCCGAGGACGGCTACTCGGGCCGGGAGATCCTGGCGGAGTTCCGGCGCGCCACCGGACTGCCCACGGCCACCAACATGATCGCCACGGACTGGCGGCAGATGACCCACGCGCTGGCGCTGCAATCGGTCTCCATCCCGCTGGCCGACCCCCACTTCTGGACCATGCAGGGGTCGGTACGGGTGGCCCAGCTGTGCCATGAGATGGGCCTGACCTGGGGATGCCACTCCAATAACCACTTCGACATCTCCCTGGCGATGGTGGCCCACTGCGGAGCCGCCGCCCCGGGCGAGTACAACGCCCTGGACACCCACTGGATCTGGCAGGAGGGGCTGGAGCGGCTCACCGTCGATCCGCCGCGGATCACCGGTGGCGAGATCGCCATCCCGGACACTCCCGGCCTGGGAATCCGGCTCGACCGGGACCGGCTCCTCGCCGCCCACGCCCTCTACCAGGAGAAGGCGCTGGGGGCGCGGGACGACGCGGTGGGCATGCGCTATCTCATTCCGGGCTGGACCTTCGACAACAAGCGTCCCTGCCTGGTGCGTTAGCGTGCCCCGTCCGGTGGGCCGGATCGGCCCACGGGACGGGGCCGTACGGCTCAGATCTCCAGCCCGGCCTCGATCTTGCGCAGTTGGTGTCGTGCCATCGCCAGATTGGCCCGGTTCCTGTCCAGCGCCAGATAGAGGAAGAGGCCCTGGCTATCCCGGCCCTTCAGCAGCCGGATCAGGTGGTACTGGCTGCCGAGGGTGATGAGGATGTCCTCGATGGTGTCCTGGAGGCCGAGTTGCTCCATGGTCCGCACCTTGGCGCGCACCACATCGGTGTTGCCCGCCGCGGCCACCGTCAGGTCGAGGTCCTTTCCCCCGCCCACGGTGCCCAGGGCCATACCGCTGGAGTAGTCGACCAGCGCGGCGCCGAGGCAGCCCTCTACGGACGTCATCGCCTCTTTGAGCGCGGTCTGGGTGTTCGCCATGATCGTGGTTGTTCCCTTCGGTGTCGGTGATATCGGTGATGCCGTTGATGTCGGGTCGGGTGTGGGCGCGGGGTGCGCGCCGGTGGGGGAGGTCGTGGTGTCAGGGCTGCTCGGCCCTGCTGAGGGCGACGCCCACCAGATCGGCGAGCCGGGCGCCCGAGCGACGGGCCTCCATATGGAGGCGGCCGACGTTGGTACGGTCACCGGCCAGCACGGTCAGCACGGCCGTGGACCCCGCGGCGTAGCTGGCGACATAGCCGTCCTCGCCGCGAACCAGCAGCTCACGGAAGTCGCCCCGCCCGGTGGCAGCCGCCAGCGACCGCGCCACCCCGAGGGCCGCGGCGGTCAGCGCCGCCACCCCCTCGGGCTCGACGGTGGCCGTGTCATGCGCCAGCACCACACCATCGCTGGTGGCGGCGAGTGCGCCGGTCACATGGGTCACCCGGGCCCGCAGCCGGCGCAGCTCCTCCAGCACTTCGGGCTCGGCGGCCAGCAGCCACTTCCGCTCCGTGCGCTGCCGCAGGGTGCGCCTCATGACGCCGTACACGGGGTGGGCGGGTCGGTCGGGCCGTGCGGGACGGTCGGACTGTGCGCTGCGGCCGGGCCGTGTGCGGCGGTCGGGCCGTGCGGGCTGGTCGGGGGAATCACAGGGTTGCCTCCAGGGCGTCGCGCAGCCGACGCAGCAGGTCGGTATCGGGATCGGTGAAGACGACCGCGCCCAGGCCGCGGTCCGGGACGGTCGGCGCGGGGGCGCCGGACCGGGCGGGCGGATCGGCGCGGCCCGGATGCCCCGGACCGGTGGGCCGCGGTGTGGCGACATGGCCCGCGGCCGCCAGCCGCCGTATGTCGAGCAGTGTGTGGAAGGCGGGACGGCCCAGCTCATGGGCGATATCGGCGGGGGTGCGGACCCCGTCGGCCAGCGCCAGCACCGCGCGCTGACGGGGAGTGACGGCCGGGGCACGGCCGTCGGGGCGGCGGAGCACCACCGGTTCGGTGTCCACCCGCGGATACGGCCACAGGGAGTCCAGCAGTCCGCCACGGCGCCGGGTCTCGCGCTCGACGGCGACCGCGTCCACCGGGCGCACCGGCCCGAGCCAGTGGGCCGCGCCCCGCTGGAAGCCGCGGGGGCCGCTGCCGTGTCCCAGCGCGAAGTACGCCGCGTCGAAGAGCGCGCCCAGATGGCAGATCTCCAGCTCCGCGTCCGACAGCCGGCCGCTGTCCACGAGGAACCGCCCGACCCCGCCGGCGCGGCCCACCGCCTCCCGCCAGCTGTCGGCGGTCAGCCGTCCGCCGACGGTGAGCAGCACCTCGATGCCGGGGGCCACCGGACTCTCGGCGTGCACCACCTGGCCGCCTTGGAGATAGACGGTGCCCGCGTCGCACAGCAGGGCGCCGCTGGCCCGCTCGGCGGCGAGCCCGGTGAGGCTGGGCGGGCGGTCGGCCCGCGCACCGGCCCGACGCGGCAGGCTCATATCAGTGCCAGACGCCGGCACATATCGCGCAGCCGGATCCGGGCGAGCGCCAGATTCCCCTCCCGGCGGTCGAGCCACAGATAGAAGAAGACGCCGCTGTCGAAGGCCGTATCGACGAAGCGCAACAGGTGGTAGCAGGTGCGGGTGGTGACGATGACATCCTCGACGGCGGGCTCCCCAGCCGCCTCGTCCGCGTCCGCGCCGCCCTTCTCGAGCGCGGCGAACGCCCGCTGCTCGGCGGCCATCCGGGCCAGCTCCGCCGTCTCCGCCGCGGTGGCCTCGGGGTCCTCGTCGCGCACCTCGCCGACCATGCCGAGCGCGAGTCCACTGGTCCACTCGATCACGGCGGCTCCGCGCGCCCCGTTCACGGTCATCGCTTCCACTAAGCACTCGTCGATTCCGGGCATGCGGCCTCCCCTCCCTGCGTCGCCCGTGGCGGGCGCCCACCGGTGGCGCTTCGCCAGTGACGGTGAGGTTACGCAGGGTTCAGCCGTTGGGGGTCAAATCCGGTAATGCTCGGAAATGGTAGGCGGCGCGTTGTAAGCTCCGCCGCCCCGTGGGCCCCGTATGCCTCGGCAGTCTTCGCCGGGCGGCCCGCCGGGCCCGGTCATCGGCCCTCGGAACGGATTCTCGGCGGGTTCGGGGCCATCGGGCCACAGACGGCCGGACGCATATTCCACCGTCCTGTTGCAGGCGTGGGGGATGGGTCAGTAGACGGGTGTGCGATGGTCGAGTACGCATACGCATGGAGCCGGGACGCGGCGCGGTGCCCGCCAGAGGTGTGCACGAGGCTCTCCCGGGGCCGTTCCACACCCCCGCGGTGCACAGAGTGGCGAGAATTGACGGTATCGATGTGGCGGAAACCGCCCGCGTTTCACCCGGCTTGTCCGGCTGCCCTGACGGTGCGTTACGGCGCGGAGGGCGATGAGGTGGCGCCGGGGGTGGCGGGGGAGCCCGAGGCGCCCGGGGTGTCGTCGACGCGGGCGGGCGGCGACGGCGTGGGCGCTTCCCCCTTGCCGGCGAGCGAGGGTGGCGCCTTCAGGACGACCATGGGCTCACCGGGCCTGGGCAGCACCGGCTTGGTGAAGTTCGGGCCCTGGGTCGGGGTCGAGGTGATCTGGCCGGGGAGGGCCTCGTAGTCCACCATCCCGGTGTTCTCCATCTGGGTGATGTGATCCAGCACCACCGTGTTGGCCTGGGTCGCGAGCTGGCGCACCAGGGTGTTCTTGCTGGTCGCCCGGATCTTGGCGATGGAGCTGAAGATCTGGCCGTGGGTGATGCGCAGGATCTGTGCCATCTGGCTGTCGAAGTCCTTGCCCGTGGCGGCCGTCAGGGTGTCCAGGAACCCCTGCTGCTGCGGCGTGGGCTTGTTGGGCAGGGTGACGCCGAGTTTGGGCGCGATGTCCCGCGCGGCGGCGTCCAGTTGCGCGTGCCCCACGACCAGATGCTCACCGGCCGTCTTCACCGGCGCCGTGGTGCCCTTCTTCAGGGCCAGCTCACCGACGGGGAACTCCCACAGCCCGGCGAGCCGGACCTTGACCACGAAGTCCCGGTCGGCCCCGGTGAGCGGTCCGTACTGCGTCGAGCTCGTCTTCGCCAGGTTCGCCTGGTTCTCCTGCTGCACACCCGTCAGGACGGGCGACATGATCACTCCGAGGGTGACCACCACGGAACCTATGAGGAGGGAGGTACCTGTCACGAAGTACCGGGATCGCATAGAGCCTCCTGGCGGGGACGCCGGTCGTAGTGCGGAGCAGTGTCCGCCCGTGCTTGCACCGGCGAATACGGACCACGCGGCCTCCATGCTCAACGGTGTGGCGGCCGTTTATGCATCTTTGAACCGTTACTTCGGCCGCATATGGCCTATCTCACAGCCGCCTCAGGAGCAACGCGTCATACGCCGTTTCCCGGGCGGGGGTCCGTGTATCCCGGGGGAGCGGGAGTACCCCGCGCTCCCGCTCCCCCGGCTCCTCCTCCCAGAGGTTCCTACGGCGGGCCGCCCGGCTCCGGGCCCCGGTAGCCCGGCCGGGACGAGGCGTCGATGCCCACCTCGTAGCGGATACCGGAGTGGAGGACGTTGCCGGAGACCCGGGCGCCGGTCGAGTGTTCGGCGAGGCCGATGGCGTGGTGGGTGGGCGCGGCGAACACATTGCCGGTGATGGTCGCGTTCTGTACGTCCTCGAACATCAGGGCCTGGGAGGCGCGCAGCGTTTCACAGCGGTTGCCCCTGATGGTGAAGTCGGAGGTGGTGCCCCGGCCGTCGCCCTCGCCGTCGTTCGGGCCCTCGGCCATCAGGCACATGTTGTCCACCTCCAGACAGCGGTTGTCCTCGATGCGGACACGGTGGCTGGGCGGGGTGTCGCTGGCGAAGGTCTGCATGCAGTCGGCGTGCCGGCCATGGCTGTTGTCGGTGTCGCGGACGGTGTTGTGCGCGATGGTGAGATCGTCGCCGAAGAACCGGATGCCGTCGCCGTCCCCGCCCCTCGGGCCGATCACGGTGTTGTTCCGTAGGGTGACGCGGTGGCCGGTCAGCTCGATCCCGGGCGCCGCGGGGCGGATGGACCGGAACCCGTCGACGATCACATCGTCGGCCTCGATGGTGATGCCGTGCACGGAGTCCCCGCCCCCGGCGTAGGTGATCGGGTGCTCCCGGTCGCCGCCCTTGGTGATGACCAGCCGTTGCCGGGACAGATCGCCGTCGAAGCAGACGGTGTCCCCCGGCCTCGCCAGGCGCGCCGCCTCCCGCGGGGTGGTGGCGCGCACGGTGCAGCGCGCGGCCCCCTTCACGGTGGCGGGCCACATCCTCTGCGCGGCGGTGCCGGATCCGCCGTCCGTACCTCGCTCCAGGGGCCACGACGGGCGCGCCAGGGCGGCCAGGAGCGCGAGGACCGAGACGGCGAGAAAGCCGAGGACGAGTCTCCAAGTGATCCGCATGCCGGGAACCGTAGAGCCGGATCCCGGGGACCGGTCCCGACGTCAACGGTGCATTGCTGTCACCCGGTTCACTCCACCGTCACCATGCGCCCCTAGGTTCACTCCCGAGACACGGAAGGGCGTGATCCCCGATGGAGACGCACAAAGCACGGCGAAAGAGACTCGGACGCCGATCGGCACTGGTCGGCGGGGGAGTGGCGGTGGCGATCGGCGCGCTGATCGCCCCGCTCGTCGAGGCCCCCGCGGCGAGCGCGGCGCCACGGGCCGACGAGGTACGCCACCCCGTCGACCATGTGGACCCGCTGATCGGCTCCGCGGGCGGCGGCAACACCTACCCCGGCGCCAATCTGCCGTTCGGCATGATCGCCTGGTCCCCGACCAGCACCACGGGCGACCAGACCAACACCGCCGCGGCCAACGGCTATTCGTACGACACCACCCGGGTCCGGGGCTTCAGCCTCACCCATGTCAACGGCGCGGGCTGCCACCCCGGGGCCGCGGGCGATGTGCCGATCATGCCGTTCGTCGGCGAGGTCGACAGCTCTCCCACCGCCGACACCAAGGACCAGAAGTACGCCGCCACCTTCTCGCACGACAATGAGAAGGCCGAGCCCGGCCACTACCGGGTGGGGCTCGACTCGGGCGCGGCCGCCGATCTCGCGGTGAGCGAGCGGGCCGGTGTCGCCGACTTCTCCTTCCCCCGGGACGCCCCGGCCCGACTGCTGTTCCGCACCTCCAACTCCCTCAACGGCAGCGAGAACGCGCACATCGAGATCGACCGCGAGCGGCACAAGGTCACCGGCTGGGTGCTGACCGGCGCGTTCTGCGGACGGCGCGCCAACGGCGGCGAGAACAACCGCAAGACCTACTACCGCCTCTACTTCAGCGCCTCGTTCGACCGCGCCTTCTCCACCGTGGGCACCTGGGAGAACGACCGGCTCTCACCCGGCGCCACCACCGCGGACGGCGGCGAGGGCTATCTCACCGGCGCCGACCGGGCCGGGCGTGGCTCCGGCGGATACGTCGGCTTCGACACCACACGGGATAACGATGTCCGGATGCGGCTCGGCATTTCGTACGTCTCCCTCGCGGGCGCCGAGGCCAACCTCCGCGCCGAGATAGCGCCCCGGGCGAGCGTCGCCGATGTGGCGGCCGCCGGACGGGCCGCCTGGGACCGCCGGCTGCGCGCCATCCGCGTCAGCGGCGGCAGCGAACCGCGCCGCACCGCCTTCTACACCGCCCTCTACCACGCGCTCCAGCAGCCCAACCTGATCAGCGACACCGACGGCCGCTACCCGGGCATGGACGGCACACCGCACCGCGTCGAGCGCGGGCAGACGGCGCAGTACAGCAACTTCTCCGGCTGGGACCAGTACCGCGCCCAGGTGCAGCTGCTCGCCCTGCTCCAGCCCCGGGTCGCCGGGGACTTCGCCCAGTCGCTGTTCAACTTCGCCCGGCAGAACGGCGGTGTGTGGGACCGCTGGGTGCACATCAGCGGCGCCACCCATGTGATGACCGGCGACCCCTCCGCCGCCACGCTCGCCACCTTCTACGCCATGGGGGTACGGAACTTCGACGCCAAGGGCGCCTTCGACTCCCTCTACCGCCAGGCCACCGTCCCCCACCCCGATTCGCTCTCCGACAAGGGCTGCCCGGGGCAGTGCGAGGGCCAGCGCCCGGGCCTCGCCCAGTACCTGGAGTCGGGGTACGCGGCGCAGGACGCCTGCCACTGCTGGGGC
Organism: Streptomyces malaysiensis subsp. malaysiensis; assembly: GCF_040653035.1. NCBI lineage: Bacteria > Bacillati > Actinomycetota > Actinomycetes > Kitasatosporales > Streptomycetaceae > Streptomyces > Streptomyces malaysiensis. The sequence goes on along the minus strand of NZ_JBEZNG010000010.1, from coordinate 232,700 downwards.
GGTGCGGCGGAGACCCTGGAGGACTCCGTCGCCGATGACGCGCTCGCCCGCTGGGCCCGGCTGCTCGGCCGCGGCAAGGAGGCCGATGAGCTCGGCGCACGCGGCGGCTACTGGCGCAATGTGTTCAACCCCGAGGCCACCGGTACGGCCGGCTACAGCCAGGCCAGGAACCGGGACGGCTCCTGGGTGACCCCCTTCGACCCCGCGTCCGACCGGGGATTCGCCCAGGGCAGCGCGGCCACGTACACCTGGATGGTGCCGCAGGACGTCCAGGGGCTCGCCGACGCCATGGGCGGACGCGAGAAGGCGGCGGCCCGGCTGGACGGCTTCTTCCACAAGCCCGACGGCTCCTGGTCGGTCCGCGGCGGCGATCCGCTCCGCTACGACCCCACCAATGAACCGGGCATCCACGCCCCCTGGCTCTACAACGCGCTCGGTCAGCCCTGGAAGACCCAGGAGACGGTGCGCCAGATCGTCGCCAATGTGTACGGAACCGGGCCTAAGGGGCTGCCCGGCAATGACGACCTGGGCACCATGTCCGCGTGGTACGTGTTCGCGGCGCTCGGCCTCTACCCCCAGGCCCCGGGGCGTGCCGAGGCACTGCTCACCGGTCCGCTCTTCCCTCGCGCCGTGGTCGCCCCGGCGGGCTCGCGGCACGCCCTCACCATCGACGCCCCGGACGCCTCCGACACCGACTTCTATGTGCACGCGGTGCGGGTGAACGGCAAACCGCACAACACCTCGTGGCTCGACGGCTCGTTCATCCGCCAGGGCGGTTCGCTCTCCTTCGACCTGGCCGACCGGCCGGACACCACCTGGGCCACCGACCCGGGTCGGCTGCCTCACTGACGCACTGGGCCGTCGCGCAGGCGAACGTGTCCGCGCGGACATGGGCCATGGGCCGGCCCGCCACCCGGGCACCCGGTCGGACCGGGACCCACGCACGGTGAGCGGGCCGGCCCACTCATAGCCCTTGTCCTCCGCATGGAGCGTCAGAGGGTCCGTCAGTTCCTGGCGTGGCTCATCGGGGCCGCTCACCGTCGCCGCGGGTGCGCCGGAGGGTGAAGGTGTCCACGGGCTCGACGCGGCCGTAGAGCCCGGTGACCGCGTAGTAGGTCACCGACATCGTGGTGAGGCCACCCGGTTCGGTGCCGGGGTCGACGGTGAACGCGGCGAAGCCATAGGGGTTCACCCGGTCGCGCACCGCCGACCACGGGGCCGCCTCCGTCACATAGACCGGGCTCTTGTGGCCGTTCGCGCCGGTCGCTCCGACACCGGTGATGACATTGCACCGCGGGGTGTCGAACAGGACGTCCATCGACGGCACCGAGGTGCCACCGCCACCGATGACCATATGGACGGTTCCCCCGGTGGTGTCCACCAGATCGGTGCGGGTGGCGGCGGGGGTCGGTGTCATCGTGTCGCTGGGCTCCTGGCCACGGATCGGGTGGGAGCGCTCGTAGTGGTGTTCATGGCCGCAGACGACCAGGTCGACGCCGTAGGTGTCGAAGAGCGGCAGCCACTCCTCCCGGATGCCGAGGTCGGCGCCGTTGCCCGGGTGGTCGGCCGTGGAGACGACCACCTGGTGCATGACGACCACGATCCAGTCGATGTCCCGGTCGGCCCTGGCCCGTGCGAGCTCGGCCTCCAGCCAGCGCCGCTGGGCCCCGCCGGAGTAGCCCCGCACATAGGTGTTTCCGGCGTCCTGGTAGGCCACGTCGTCATTGGCCAGGCTCACGACGCGCACCGAGCCGACGGTGAAGGCGTACCACAGCCCCTCGGTCTCGGCGTCGCCGCCGTTGCCGGGCAGTGAGAAGTACGCCTGGTAGGCGGCGAATCCGATCGGCCCGTTGCCCAGCTCGTTCTCGTGGTTGCCGGCCGCGGGCATCCACGGCCGGAACCGCGAGGACCGGCTGGTCATATCGAACCAGTCCGACCAGGTGCGCAGCCGGTCCTCGGACAGATTGGCGTAGCACAGATCGCCGTTGATGAGGTGGAACAGCGGCGCGATCCGCTCGACGGCGGTGGTCACGTCATTGGCGTACGGCGAGCCGAGGTTGTCGTTGAGGTAGACGAGCTTCTCGGTGATCTTCGGCGGTCTGGGCCCGTTCAGCTTGCCCACCGTGGGCGTGCCCTGGTCGCCGAAGCTGGTGAAGGTGAACGGCGCCCGGCCGCCCGGCCCGGTGCGGAACGACCCCGCCTCGGGCGTCGCCCCGTCGTGGACGGCGGCGTAGACATAGCCGGTGCCGGGGCGCAGCCGGTTCAGCCGGGCGTGATGGACATAGATGGTCTGCCGGGACTTGGCGTCCTGGTAGGAGGTGGTCCGCGCGGTGACCTCGGTGCCCATGCCATGGGCCGGGGTGCCGAACATGACACGCGGCCGTTTCACCGGGACCGGTGTCTGCCAGGACACCACCACCTCCCGCGCGGCATCGGCCCCGAACTGGAGGTGCAGCCCGCTCACCGGCGGCATCCCGGACCCGTCGGGCCGGGTCCACAGCACCGGTGAGGCCGCCACCGCCTCCGGCTGGGAGATGAAGGTGCCCGCACCGGCCGCCGCCGCGCCTGCCGCGCCCAGCAGCCCCCGGCGGCTCACCCGGGGCGCCTTCGGTGTGATGGCCGTCGTCGGTGTGATGGCCGTCGTCGTCGGTGTGATGGTCGCCGTCGTTGTGGTGGTCGTGGCCTTCGGTGTCGTTGTCATGGGGGGAAGCTCCCACGCGCCCGCCGCCGCCGGACACCGTGCCACCGTGAACAGCGCGGCAAGGCGGGCTACCGGCGGACGACCGGACGGCGAACCCCGACAACCATCTCGGTGGACGGTGGCGGATGGACGTTGCCAGGGGCGGTGGCCGCGCAGCACGCTGTTCCCTGTGAACGATCGGGACGAGGAGCTGCGCGGGCTGGACGCGGTGCTGCGGGAGCTGCGCCACGCCCGGTACGGGCTGTACGGACCGCTGGTGCGGGAGCGCTTCCTGGACGGGCTGCCCGCGGAGGTCACCCCGACCGGCTACCGGGTGCTGCGCTTTGTCGAGGCCAGCTCCCCACCGCCACCCACCGTGTCCGACATCGCCGCGCTGCTGCTCTCCGACCGGGCCCGCGCCGTGCGCGTCGTGGACCGGCTGACGGCGGCAGGGCTGGTCACCCGGGTGCGGGACACCGTGGACCGGCGGATACGGAGGGTGGACCTGACCGACGCCGGGCGCCGCCATATCGGCCTGGCGGCCGCCCGGCGGACCCGGCTGCTGGGCGAGGCCACCGCGGACTGGCCGGATGAGGACCTGGCCCGGCTGACCGACTTCCTGGAGCGGCTCAACGCCTCCGTGGCACGCCATCTGCCGGGGGCCGGCGCATCCGATGTGTCCGGCGCAGCCGATGTGCACGACGTGTCCGACGCAACCGACGTGCCCGACGGCCGGTGATCGAGCCTCGGACGCCCGGAAGTCCCGGAACAGCGGATTGGTGTCGAGGTGTCCGACGAGGCGCTCTCGACCGGGCGGTGGATGCCCCACCCGCGGTGGACACCTTTCCGCGGGCATACGAAGCCGCCGCCACCGGACGCCCCTGACCCGAGGGCCGTGGGACCGGTGGCGGCGGCTCGCCGTCGCTGTCGGCTCAGACGAGGGCGACCAGCAGATCGCCGCCCTCCACCTGCTGAATCGTGTTGATGGCGAGGCGCGAGACCGTGCCCCCCTTCGGGGCCGCGATGGTGGCCTCCATCTTCATCGCCTCGATCGTCGCCACGGTGGCCCCGGCCGCCACCTGATCGCCCTCGGCCACCACCAGCGTCACCACACCCGCGAAGGGCGCCGCCACATGGCCGGGGTCGCTCCGGTCGGCCTTCTCGGTGGCCGGTACGTCCGAGGCCGCCGAGGTGTCCCGCACCTGGACCGGGCGCAACTGCCCGTTCAGCGAGGACATCACCGTACGCATCCCGCGCTCGTCGGCGTCGCCGATCGCCTCCAGCTCGATCAGCAGCCGGACCCCGGGCTCGAGGTCCACCGTGTACTCCTGCCGCGGGCGCAGCCCGTAGAAGAAGTCCTTGCTGTCCAGCACGCTGGTGTCGCCGTGGGCCTGCCGCTGTGCCTCGAACTCCTTGGTCGGGCCGGGGAACAGCAGCCGGTTCAGCGTGGCCCGCGGATCCTTCTCCAGCTGCTCCCGGTCCTCGGCGGACAGTTCCGCCATCGGCTTGGCGGCGGCGCGGCCCTCCAGCGCCTTGCCGCGGAACGGCTCGGGCCAGCCGCCCGGCGGATTGCCCAGCTCGCCGCGGAGGAACCCGATGACCGAGTCCGGGATGTCGTACCGGCCCGGATCCGCCTCGAAGTCCTCGGGCGACACACCCGCCCCCACCAGGTGCAGCGCGAGATCGCCGACCACCTTCGACGACGGGGTGACCTTCACCAGATGGCCCAGGATCCGGTCCGCGGCGGTGTACATCGCCTCGATCTCCTCGAAGCGGTCGCCGAGGCCGAGCGCGATGGCCTGGGTGCGCAGATTGGACAGCTGACCACCGGGGATCTCATGGTGGTACACCCGTCCGGTCGGCGAGGCCAGGCCCGCCTCGAACGGTGCGTAGATCTTGCGTACGGCCTCCCAGTACGGCTCCAGGCCGCCGATCGCCTCGAGGTCGAGCCCGGTCGGCCGGTCGGAGTGGTCGGTGGCGGCCACGATCGCCGAGAGCGACGGCTGGGAGGTGGTGCCCGCCATGGAGGCCACCGCGCCGTCCACCGCGTCCGCACCGGCCTGGACCGCCGCGAGATAGGTGGCGAGCTGACCGCCCGCGGTGTCATGGGTGTGGATGTGCACCGGCAGGTCGAACTCCCTGCGCAGCGCGGACACCAGCTTGGCCGCGGCCGGGGCGCGCAGCAGCCCGGCCATGTCCTTGATGGCCAGCACATGCGCGCCCGCGTCCACGATCTGCTCGGCGAGCCGCAGATAGTAGTCGAGGGTGTAGAGCGTCTCGGAGGGATCGGACAGATCGGAGGTGTAGCAGAGCGCCACCTCGGCGATCGCGGTGCCCGTCTCCCGTACCGCGTCGATCGCCGGCCGCATCTGCCCGATGTCGTTCAGCGCGTCGAAGATCCGGAAGATATCGATCCCGGTGGCCGTGGCCTCCCGGACGAAGGAGGTGGTCACCTCGGTCGGATACGGCGTGTAGCCCACGGTGTTGCGGCCGCGCAGCAGCATCTGGAGACAGATGTTGGGCACCGCCTCGCGCAGCTTGGCCAGCCGCTCCCAGGGGTCCTCGGCGAGGAAGCGCAGCGCCACGTCGTAGGTGGCCCCGCCCCAGCACTCCAGCGACAGCAGCTGCGGCACGGTCCGCGCCACCACCGGGGCCACGGCCAGCAGGTCCCTGGTGCGGACCCGGGTGGCCAGCAGCGACTGGTGCGCGTCCCGGAAGGTGGTGTCGGTGACACCGATCGTGGGCGACTCGCGCAGCCATCGCGCGAAACCCTCGGGACCGAGTTCGGTGAGCCGCTGCTTGGTACCGGCGGGCGGTTCGGTGTCCGGCACCGGGGGCAGCTTGGTGGTCGCGTCGATCAGATGCGGCCGCTCGCCGTGGGGCTTGTTCACCGTGACATCGGCGAGATAGGTGAGCAGTTTGGTGCCGCGGTCGGCAGAGTGACGCGCGGTCAGCAGATGCGGCCGCTGTTCGATGAACGACGTGGTGACCTGCCCGGCCCGGAAGTCCGGATCGTCCAGCACCGCCTGGAGGAACGGGATGTTCGTGGACACGCCGCGGATGCGGAACTCGGCCACCGCGCGCCGGGCCCGGCCGACCGCGGTGGTGAAGTCCCGCCCCCGGCAGGTCAGCTTGACCAGCATCGAGTCGAAGTGCGCGCTGACCTCCGCACCGGCGTGGGTGGTGCCACCGTCCAGCCGGATGCCCGAACCGCCCGGCGAGCGGTACGCGCTGATCATGCCGGTGTCCGGGCGGAAGCCGTTGGCCGGGTCCTCGGTGGTGATCCGGCATTGCAGCGCCGCGCCCCGCGGATACACGGTGTCCTGCGTGAGGCCGAGGTCGGCCAGCGTCTGACCGGCGGCGATCCGCAGCTGTGCCTGGACCAGGTCCACATCGGTGATCTCCTCGGTCACCGTGTGCTCGACCTGGATCCGCGGATTCATCTCGATGAACACATGGTTGCCCTCGCGGTCGAGCAGGAACTCCACCGTGCCGGCGTTGCGATAGCCGATCTGCCGGGCGAACTTCACCGCGTCCGCGCAGATCCGCGCCCGCAGCTCCGGATCCAGATTGGGCGCCGGCGCCAGCTCGATCACCTTCTGGTGACGCCGCTGCACCGAACAGTCGCGTTCGAACAGATGGATGACATCGCCCTGCCCGTCGGCGAGGATCTGCACCTCGATATGGCGGGGCTCCACCACCGCCTTCTCCAGGAAGACCGTGGGATCGCCGAAGGCGGACTCCGCCTCCCGGGCCGCCGCCTCGATGGACTCGCGCAGCGTCTCGCGGCGCTCGACCCTGCGCATCCCGCGCCCGCCACCACCGGCGACGGCCTTGACGAACACCGGGAAACCGAGCTCGTCCGCGGCCCGGACCAGCTCGTCCACATCGGTCGACGGCTCGGACGAGCCGAGCACCGGCACCCCGGCCGCACGGGCGGCGGCCACCGCGCGCGCCTTGTTCCCGGTGAGCTCCAGGGTCTGCGCGCCGGGCCCCACGAACGTGATCCCCGCCTCCTCGCACGCGCGCGCGAGTTCGGGGTTCTCGGACAGGAAGCCGTATCCGGGGTACACCGCGTCCGCGCCCGCCTTGCGCGCCGCGCGGACGATCTCCTCGACGGAGAGATAGGCCCGCACCGGATGGCCGGGCGCACCGATCTCGTACGCCTCGTCGGCCTTGAGCCGATGCAGCGAGTTGCGGTCCTCGTGCGGGAACACGGCGACGGTTCTCGCGCCCAGCTCATAGCCGGCGCGAAAGGCGCGAATGGCGATCTCTCCACGATTGGCGACCAGCACCTTGCGGAACATGCCCGATCCCTTCTACCTGCTGCCCGGTACCAACACACGCTTGTCGGCGAACCCTACTGCCGCGTTCCACATGGCACGCCCGGGGTGTGATCGAGTTCTCGTGGATGGTGTGCGGCATGGCATCCGGTCCTCGATATCCATGATCGCCTGGATACGCAGAGTGGCCCTCCGGCCGCGCCGGGTGGTGCTATACATGGACCCGGAACGCCGCTTCAACGCTGGGATCGGTGGGGGATGGAGCCAGGAGCCATCGGCGTCGGGGTGCGCGCGGCCGCCGCGGCGGCCGGTCCGCTGATCCGCAGACTGTTCGCCCAGCCGGCCCCCGGGGCCGAGCTGGTGCACCAGCCGGTGCGGATCTCCGGCCTGGTGGCCTGGCAGGGGGAGAAGCGGACCCTGACCGAGGACGACGTCCGCGAACTGGTCGAGGAGCTGGTCGAGCGCGCGGTCACCGGCGATCCCCACGAGCGAGCCGTACCCGAGGACGAGCGCCGGGCCGTCACCGACGCGCTGACGGTGACCCTGTTGGCCCTGGGCCATATCGGCATGGGCGACGTCCAAGCGGTGCGCCTGGGGTATCGCACCCTCGCGCACACCCTCAAGAAGCGGGCCCCGCAGGCCACCCGGCAGCTCAGCGCCGACGGCACCCATCTCTGCAACAGCCTGCTGGACCTCAGCTGTCTCCAGATCCTCAACGGCCCCTGGACGCCGCCTATCTGAGCTTGGAGGCCACGGCCCCGGTAAGACCGCGCTGTTGCAGTGGCTCGCCACCACCGCCGCTCGCCGCGCCTTCCCGCCCGAGCTCGACGAGTACAACGACTCGCCCTGGTGGTCCCGGCGCCGTCGCGCTGAACCGGCCACCCACCGACGACCGGCTCAGCCGCCCGGCGGGGCGGTCCGGCCGCCGTGGATCTCGGCGAGGGCGGCGCTCGCGGCCGCGGTGGACGCGCGGTCAGCCCAGGGCCCGGTCCAGGTTGAACGCGGCGCTGATGAGCGCGAGATGGGTGAACGCCTGCGGGAAGTTGCCGATCTGCTCACCGGTGCGGCCGATCTCCTCCGCGTACAGCCCGACGTGGTTGGCGTACGTGAGCATCTTCTCGAAGGCCAGCCGCGCCTCGTCCACCCGTCCGGCCCGGGACAGCGCCTCGACGTACCAGAACGAGCAGATCGAGAAGGTGCCCTCCGCCCCGCGCAGCCCGTCCGGGCTGACCGTGGGGTCGTAGCGGTAGACCAGCGAATCGGACACCAGCTCCTCGCCCAGCGCGTCCAGGGTGGACAGCCATTTGGGGTCGGTGGGGGAGATGAACTTCGACAGCGGCATCATCAGCACCGAGGCGTCGAGCACCTCCTCGCCCTCGCGCTGTACGAAGGCGAGCCGCCGCGGCGACCAGCCGCTGCGCATGATCCGCCGGTAGATGTCATCGCGCGCCCGCGACCAGCGGGACATGTCCGCGGGCAGGCCGCGGTGGCGGGCGATGCGCATCGCCCGCTCGATCGCGACCCAGCACATCAGCTGCGAGTACAGGAAGTGCTGCGGTCCGGAGCGGGTCTCCCAGACGCTCATATCGGGCCGGTCCCAGTTGTCGCAGACCCAGCCGACCACCTCGCAGACGGCGTCCCAGTGGCCGCTCGACAGCGGCTGCCCCCATTTGTCATAGAGGTAGAGGGAGTCCACCAGCGCCCCGTAGATGTCCAGCTGGAGCTGGTCGACCGCCGCATTGCCGACCCGGACCGGGGACGAGCCCAGATGGCCCTCCAGATGCGGGAGCATCTGCTCGGGGATCTCGCTGCGGCCGTCGATGCCGTACATGATCTGGAGCGGGCCGCCGGGGCCGTCGCCCAGGCGGATGTCCTCGGAGAGGAAGCGCACGAACGCCTCGGCCTCCTGGGTGAAGCCCAGCCTCAGCAGCGCGTAGATGCAGAACGCGGAATCGCGGACCCATGCGTACCGGTAGTCCCAGTTGCGCTCACCGCCGATCTGCTCGGGCAGGCTGGTGGTCGGGGCGGCCACGATGGCGCCGGTCGGCGCGTAGGTGAGCAGCTTCAGGGTGAGCGCCGAGCGGTGCACCATCTCCCGCCACCGCCCGCGGTAGCGGGACTGCGAGAGCCAGCGGCGCCAGTAGCGCACGGTGGCGTTGAACAGTTCCTCCGCCTCCGCCTGCGGACAGTGCCGCGGCCGCACGGCGCCGCCGATCCGGTCCAGTGCGAAAACCGCGGCCTCGCCCTCGACCAGCTTGAACGTGGACACCGCATCGAGTCCGTCGGTCTCCACGGTGACGCTTGACGTCAGCGCAAGCGACAGCTCCGGGGACTCGAAGATCGTGAGCCCCTGCTCGGTGCGCACCGTGTGCGACTGCCGGGCGTAGTCGAACCGGGGCGCCACCCGCGCGGTGAACGGGAGCGATCCGCGTACGCACAGCACCCGGCGGATCAGCCGGTGCCGGTCCGCTTCGCGCGAGTCGTCCACGATCGGCATGAAGTCCTGGACCTCGGCGACCCCGTCGTCCGCGAAGAAGCGGGTGATGAGGATATTGGTGTCGGGGAAGTAGAACTGCTTCGTGCGGGCGGGCACATCCGGCGTGAGCCGGAACGAACCGCCACGGTCGGTGTCCAGGATCGACGCGAACACACTGGGCGCGTCGAACCGTACCGGGCAGTACCAGTCGATGGTGCCGCCCGTGTCGACGAGCGCGGCGGTGCGCAGATCGCCGATCAGACCGTGCTCGGCGATGGGCACATAGCGGGACGCGTCCGTCGGGTGGGGGCGGTTGCTCTCGGCGACGGTCATCGGAACCTCCCGCGCTGGGGGGAGGGGCTGGAAACCCTGGGTAGCGCAGACTCTCGATTCAGCATACGACCGACCGGCCGGTCCGGCGCAGCGCCCGGACGGCGGTACCGGGACCGGCGGCCACGCCCCGCATCGAGCGGGGTGCGCAGCGTATGCCACGGTGGCGCGGGCGCCACCGGCCTCGTCCTCCCTGGCGAAGGCCCAGGTCATGCCTCCGCGTAGCCGGCCGTCACGGTATGTGCGCGGATGTGCGGGAACGCCGTTCTCAACGGTGGGCGACGCTGGGCGCCGCCAGCCAGGACGCGACCGCCGCCGCGATGGGCTGACCGGTTTCCAACTCGACAAAGCCGAATTGGCCGCCCTGGTTGCACTCCAGGAACCACCAAACGCCCTCGGCGTCCTCGGCGAAGTCGAAGGCCCCGTAGGCGAGGCCGGTGAGCGTCATGTACTCATGGACGGAGCGCGCGATTCTGGCGGGCACATCGACGGCTTCCCAGTGATGTCCATGACATCCATAGCGCCCGTCCACCTGGCCGGAGGCGGCGGTCTTGCGAGCGGCGTATAACTCGCTGCCGACGCAGATCAGCCGGATGTCGGCCCGTTTGGGAATGTACCGCTGAAGAAGGGTGGCCCCGGCCGCGACATCGGAGAAATCCGTGTCCGGTCCGATGCGGGTCGTCGGCAGCGCGACCGGTGGATCGACGGAGGGCGGACCGGAGGCGGATTTCACCACGATGTCCGCGCACTGGATGGCGAAATCCCGCGCCGCGCGCGGATAGGTGGTGACAAGAGTCGATGGCACGGCGAAACCGCTGTGCTGGGCCACCCGCAACTGGAACGGTTTGTGGCGGGCCGGTTCGGCGGCCGCGGGATGGTTCATCCAGCGTGCCGTTGTCGCGTAGAGCATCCCGTACAGGGCCTGTCCGCACTCGGCCGTCAGCCACTCCGACGGATTCGGCGCGTGGGCGGCGGGCCGGCCCGGTCTGCGGACCCAGATGGACCGCACACCGTGGATGCTGACGAGACGTCCCTCGGTCGACAGATATCCCGTGAAGTCACCACGGTCGAATTCGGTCGACAGGGCAGCCTGATCCGGAAGGTCTGCCGGATCGAAACGCACCAGAGGGACGCCTTGTTCGCGCAGTTCCGCCACCACCAAGTCGGCGGTGACATCCTGGCGGCTCGTCAGGATGAGTACCGTCATCGACGTATGCGAACGTCAGTCGTCGAAGTGTGTCTTGGAGCCGGCTGTGGATGTGGTCGTGCCGGTCGCCAGCAGCACCGCCCGGTCGGCGATGGCGGGACGGCCGTCGGAGAGGACATTCAACTGCAAGGCGGCGCTATATGCGTAGGGAACACTGGCCGCCGACCGCTCGGCGGGGATTGCGTGCTTCAGTACGAAGGGCTGCATGAGTGACCTCTTGGTGCTCAATCTATTCGTCTGTATTCGTCTATCCACCACGCAACAGTACGTACTAAAAGTCTACGGCACTCTCTAGCAACGAGTTTGTCCCGTGTGTTGCGATATGAAGTGCGTCACAGGATCGGGAGGAACGTCAACGGAGGGGTCGAAGGGCACATATGCCTCGGGTAATGCGCCGTCGAATAGTCGGCGGACGCGGAGGGGAGCACCGGCCACCGAGCGCCCCCACGGACCCCGCGCGTCCGGCGGGCCGGGGAACGGCCCGCCGGGCGGATCAGACCGCGAAGAGCCGCTCGATGTCGGCGAACGCCTTGAACTCCAGGGCGTTTCCGGCGGGGTCGAGGAAGAACATCGTCCACTGCTCGCCCGGTTCGCCCTCGAAGCGCACATACGGCTCGATGACGAAGTCCGTGCCCGCCGCCCTGAGCCGCTCTGCGAGCTCCTGGAACTCCGGCACCGGGAGCACCAGGCCGAAGTGCGGTACGGGCACCTGGTGGCCGTCGACCGGGTTGGTTCCCGCGACACCGTCGCGCGGGGTCTTCGCCGGGCCGTCGCCCACCTGGTGGGTGACCACCTGATGGCCGCGGAAGTTCCAGTCGATCCACTTGGTGTCCGAGCGGCCCTGGGCGAACCCGAGCACCTTGCCGTAGAACTCACGGGCCGCGTCGAGGTCGTCGACGGGGATGGCCAGATGGAAGGGGACGAGGCCGGGGGAGTGTGCGGTCATGGTGTGCTTCCTTCGCTGCGGGAAGAGCGCGGGCCAGGTCAGGACGTCTGCCCGGCCTCGCGGTGGGTGACGCGGATCTTCGACTGGCCGTGCGGCAGCTCCTCCCAGTCCGCCATGAAGCGGGCCGCCAGACCGTGCTTCTCCGCCAGGGCGATGAGCGTATCGGTGCGGTAGTAGAAGTCTTCCCGCAGCACCTGGTGTTCCACGCCCTCGGTGCGGTCGAAGGTGAAGTCGAACCAGCCGCCCGGCGCCATGACACGGCCGACATGGGCCAGGCACTCCTCGATGACCGGCAGTGGCGAGTGCGAGAACACACTGTGCGCGTGCACCACGTCGAAGTGGGCGTCGGGCAGGAACCGCAGCGTCAGATCGCGGACCGGGGTGAGGGTGGGAACGCGGCTCTGGAGCCCGTGGCGCACCAGTGTGTCCTGTGCGGCGGCGAGGATCTCGGGCGAGATGTCCACGCCGTAGTAGTGGCCCGGCTCCAGATGGCCGATGAACCGCCAGCCCGCCCGCAGATTGCCGCAGCCGATCTCCAGCATCCGGTGCTCCGGCCGCAGACCGTGGCCGAGGAGATAGTCGAACTGCATCTCGCCCAGCGCCAGCCACCGGTCATGGCTGCGGCTGCCGACCGCCGCTTCCGGGCTGGTGCGGGTGTCGGACCGCATGACTGCGCGGTAGTACGCGACATGGTCCGGGTAGCGGTAGCGCAGCCAGGCGTCCCGGGTGGCGCGGACCAGATGGCGCGGGACGCGCTGCGGATGACGCAGCGCGTAGGAGACGCGGTGGCCGAGGGCGGAGCGATTGACGCTGAGGTTCTTGGCGGGCATGGGGACTCTCTCGGGCTCGAGGTGCGGACGCGGCGGTTTATGCGTTCCCGCGTCGCTCTGGTCGGTACCAGCCTCTGCGCCGTGGCGGCGGCGGGGATCGGTGGAGCGGCCCCGGTCCGCGGGCGATCCGGGTGATCGTCGTATCAACCGATCGGATGATGCGGCGTCCGGCCGGGCGCGTTAGGACTGGCTGGGGGAGCGAATCGAAGAGCAGTGAAGAGAACCGAGGATCCGGGGTGAACCGGGGAGCGAGGAGGGGCCGGGGTGCGGTCGGCGGGCAGGGCGGTCGGGGCAGGCGGGCGGTCCGGGCGGGCGCCGTGGCCGGTGCTGTGGTCGGCCACCTGGTCGGCGTGGTCCGGGCGGTCCGGATCCGACGGGCCGGACGATCCGGATGAGCGGTGGCTGACGGCGGTCCTGCACATCGCGTTCTTCCTGCTGCTGGGGTCCTCGCTGGTCCGCTATCTGATCCGGGACACCGGCGGCGCGCCGAACGGCTGGGTCATCGCCCTCTTCGTGGCCTTCGGCGCGCTCTATCCGCCCGGACGGTGGCCGGCGCCCGCGCCGGGCCCCGGCGGCCGGCCCTCCGGCCGCTATCTGGTCTGGCTGGCCGCGGTGCTGGCCGCGTGGGTCGCGCTGCTGGTCCTCGCGCCGAGCGCCGCATGGTGCGCGATGCCGCTGTTCTTCACCGGTCTGCACACCCTGCCCACCCGGTTCGCGGTGCCCCTGGCCGCCGTGCTCACCGTGCTGGTCGTCGCCTCCAAACTGCGGTTCATGCACGACGGCTTCGACCCCAACGCGCTGATCGCGCCGCCCGCCATCGCCGCCGTGGCCGCCGCCGTCCTCATCCATCTGCGGCGCCAGTCGGCCCGGCAGCGGACGCTGATCGACGATCTCGTCCGCACCCGCCGCGATCTGGCCGCGACCGAGCGGCGGGCGGGGATCCTGGCCGAGCGCCAGCGGCTGTCCTCGGAGATCCATGACACCCTCGCCCAGGGGCTGTCCAGCCAGCGGATGCTGCTCCAGGCCGCCGACCGCACCTGGGAGACGGATCCGGAGGCGGCCCGCGGACATATGCGGGACGCGGCGGAGATCGTGTCCCGCAGCCTCGCCGAGGCCCGCCGGTTCGTCCAGGACCTGGCCCCGGCCGACCTCGCCGAGCGCTCCCTGGCCCAGGCGCTCGGCGCGCTCGCCGAGCGGGAGAGCGGCCCGGGGCGGACGGTGGACTTCCGGCTCGACGGCCCCCTCGGCCCGCTGCCCGAGCGGGTGGCGGCCGCGCTGCTGCGCATCGCCCAGGGCGCGCTGGCCAATGTGCGGGAGCACGCCGGGGCGGGCCGGGCCGCGCTCACCCTGACCTGGATGGGCGATCAGATCTGTCTGGACATCGCCGATGACGGCCGTGGCTTCGACACCGGCGCCGTCCCGGCCCCCGGCGCGGACCGGTCGCGCGGACATGGGCTCCCGGCCATGCGGGCCCGGGTACGGCAGCTGGGTGGCACGCTCACCGTGGAGTCCGCACCGGGCGAGGGGACCGTGGTCTCGGCCGCGATCCCCGTGGAGCCCCTTCCCGCCCTCGTCCCCGACCGCCCCGTGGAGGCCACGCCATGAGCCCGTCCCCGTCCCCTTCCCCGTCCCCTTCCCCTTCGTCGCCCTCGTCGTCCGGCCCGGCCGCGGGCCCGTCGCCGTCCCCCTCGTCCGGCCCCGCTCCGAGCGTGGCCCCGTCCGCGCCCGCCATTCGGCTGCTGCTCTGCGACGACCACGCCGTGGTGCGGGCCGGGCTGCGGGCGCTGCTGGCCAGCACCGAGGGGATCGAGGTGGTCGGCGAGGCGGGCAGCGGCGAGGAGGCCCTCGCCATGGCCACCCGGCTGCGGCCCGATGTGGTGCTGATGGATCTCCAGCTCGGGGAGGGTATGGACGGGGTGACCGCCACCCGGCGGCTGGCCCGTGGCGATCCACCCGCGCCCCGTGTCCTGGTGCTCACCATGTTCGACACCGACGCCGACATCACCCGTGCCATCGAGGCGGGGGCCACCGGCTATCTGCTCAAGGCCGAGCGCCCGGAGGAGCTGTTCGCGGCGATCCGGAACGCCGCCTCCGGCCGTACCGCGCTGTCGGCCCCGGTCGCCGACCGGGTGCTGGCCCGGATGCGCAGCCCGCGCCCCGGGCTGTCCGAGCGGGAGCGCGACATCCTCCGGCAGCTGGCCCGCGGCCTGGGCAACCGGGAGATCGCCCGGGCCCTGTTCATCAGCGAGGCCACGGTCAAGACCCATCTGGGACGGATCTACGGGAAATTGGGGGTCGAGACCCGGGCCGGGGCGGTGGCGGTGGCCACCGAGCGGCGGCTGCTGCCCTGACGGCGTCAGATCGCCGGGCGGCCCGGCAGCGGAACGCGGTCCTGGTCGGGCAGGACGAGCGTACGCGTGGGCAGCGGGATCTCGATGCCCTCGGCGCGGAACCGGCGGTGCAGCTCCTTCATGAACTCATGCTTGATGAGGTACTGGTCGCTGAACTCCAGGGCCCGCAGAAACACCGAGAAGTCGATGCCGGACTCTCCGAAGGTGTGGAAGCGCACGCTGGCCTCGTGGTCGACGACGCCGCCCTCGACACCGGACATCACCTTCCCGGCGACCTCGACGGTCACCCGCTCGACATGGTCCAGATCGCTTCCGTAGCCGACCTTCGCCTGGACCATGACCGACATCTGCTGCTCGGGCTGGTGAAAGTTGGTCATGATGGTGTTGCCCAGCTTGGCGTTCGGGATGATGACGAGGTTGTCCGACAGCTGCCGCACCGCCGTGTTGCGCCAGTTGATGTCGACCACATACCCCTCCTCCCCGCTGCTGAGCCGGATGTAGTGGCCGGGCTGCACCGTCTTGGAGGCCAGGATGTGCACCCCCGCGAAGAGGTTGGCCAGGGTGTCCTGGAGGGCCAGGGCGACCGCCAGACCTCCCACGCCCAGCGCGGTGAGCAGCGGGGCGATCGAGACGCCCAGCGTCTCCAGCAGGATCAGCACACCCATCGCCAGTACGGCGATCCGTGTGATGTTGACGAAGATGGTGGCCGTGCCCGCCACGCCTGAGCGGGACAGCGCCAGTGAGCGCACCAGATCGGCCACCACTCGCGCCGCCGTGGCGGTGGTGACCAGGATCAGAGCGGCCACCAGCGTCTGATCGACGTCATGGCCGACCGTGGGGGTCAGCGGCAGCGCGGCGGCCGCGGCGGCCACACCGGCGGCCATCGACGCCCACGGCGCCAGGGTGCGCAAGGTGTCGACGATGATGTCGTCGCCGCTCCAGCGGGTGGCGCGGGCCCGCTCACCCAGCCAGCGCAGCGCCAGGCGCAACAACACACCACCGGCCGCGCCGCATACCAGGGCCGCCCCGACGACGATGACATCGTGCAAGGTGAGAGCCCGGTTCATCGACCACTCTCCCCGGTGCCGGACAGCGCGTCAGAAGTGGCCGTACGGCATGCCGTCGTCGGTGCGGCCTCCGGTCTGGAGGTTTGTGGGATCACCATGTCACCTGCTTGTACCTGGGGTGTACGGGCTGTGCCGGCGTACATGTGTACGGCTCCGGCGTGAGGTGCCATCCTGCCGCATGGGATGAGGGCCGAATGACGGGATGCCCCGCTACCGCACGTAACCCGCCAGGTGGCGGGCGGCGCGTCACCGCGTTTGACGGACATGTGATGTGTGGTGGAATCAGATCACATGGAAAGCCGTCGAAACGACGTGAGCAGAGCGTGGCCGTATCTCGCGGCCGCCTACGCCTTCGTGGTCACGATGTGCGGTACGACGCTGCCCACGCCGCTCTACTCGCTCTATCAGCGGGAGTTCGGCTTCTCCTCGTTCATGGTCACGGTGATCTTCGCCGTATACGCGGCGGGGGTCATCGTCGCGCTGCTGCTGCTCGGAAGCGTGTCCGACTTCATCGGGCGACGGCCCGTCATGCTGGCCGCGCTGGTGCTGTCGGCCCTGAGCGCGGTGTGTTTCCTGCTCGCCCGGGGACTGCCGGAGCTGTTCGCGGGCCGCACCCTGTCGGGGCTGTCCGCCGGTCTGGCCACCGGCACCGCCACCGTGACGGTGATCGAGCTGGCGCCGCCGAGCCGGCGCCGTGCCGCCACTCTCCTCGCCACCGGGGCCAACCTGGGCGGTCTCGGCGTCGGCCCGTTGCTGGCGGGTGTGCTGGCGCAGTACGCCCCGGCGCCGCTGAAGCTGGTGTTCGTGGTGGACCTGGTGCTGGTGGCGGTGGCCGCCGCCGTGGTGCTCGCCCTCCCGGAGACCGTACGGACGCGGAGCCGTCCGCCGCTGAGGCCGCAGCGGCTGCGGGTGCCCAAGGAGATGCGCTCGACGTTCGCGGCCGCGGCCATGGCGGGGTTCGCGGGCTTCGCCACACTGGGCCTGTTCACCTCGGTGTCGCCCACGTTCCTGAGCGAGGTGGAGGGGGAGAGCAATCTCGCGGTCGCCGGTGCCGTGGCGTTCTCCGTGTTCGCCGCCTCGATCGCCGGGCAGGTGCTGGGGCGGCGGCTGGGCCCCGGGTGGTCGCTGCCCGGAGGGTGCGCGGTGCTGGTGGCCGGGATGGCGGCCATCGCGGTCTCACTGGCCATCGCGTCGCTCGCGCTGCTGGTGCTGGGCGCCGTGGTGGCGGGGACGGGCCAGGGGCTGTCGTTCCACGCGGCCGTACGGGTGGTGACGGAGCGCAGTCCGGCCGACCGCCGCGCCGAGGTCACCTCCGCCCTCTTCGTGCTGATGTACCTGGCGATCTCGATTCCGGTGATCGGAGTCGGCGCGCTGACGGTGGCGGTCGGCCTGCGGACCGCCGGGCTCGTCTTCACGGGCTGTGTGGCCCTGCTGGCCGTGGCCACCCTGCTGCGGGTGCGGGCGCTCTCGGCGGAGACGGCCGACCGCTGAGGGCCCGCCGACCCGTCGATCCGCCCCCGGAGGAGCGGATCGACGGCGTCCGGCGCGGCCGCCCGGCGTCACAGCTCCAGGACGGTCCGCACCGGCAGATGGTCGCTGGGGTACTGGGTGTCCTGGGAGAAGGTGTCGATGGCGGCGTGGCGGGTGCGCACCCCCGGCGAGGTCAGGATCCAGTCGATCCGGTCGCCGTCGGGGGTCAGCGGGCCGAAGCCGTGGAACGTCCCGTACAGCGGGCCGCGCCGCTCGGCGGTGTCCCAGGTGTCCACCAGCGTCCCGCCGTTCAGCATGGCGTCGTACACCGGGTTGCCATGGGCCGCCACATTGAAGTCGCCGGTCACGATGCGGGGGAGCGCGGAGTCCAGACCGCCGAGCCGCTCGGTGATCAGAGCGGCGGCGTGCTCACGGGCGTTCTGGCCGCGGTGGTCCAGATGGGTGTTGAGGGCGTAGAACTCCTTGCCGGTGTGCCGGTCGTGGAAGCGCGCCCAGGTGACCATGCGGACCACGGCCCCGCCCCAGGTGTTGGAACCGATCACATTCGGGGTGTCGGACAGCCAGAAGTGGTCGTACTCCAGGGGTTCCAGCCGCCCGGTGTCGTAGAAGACGGCCATGAACTCGTCGCGGCTGCCGCCCATCCGCCCGACGCCGATCCAGGAGTAGCGCTGCCCGAGGTCCTGGGCGATATCACGCAGCTGGCCGTACAGCCCCTCCTGAGTGCCCAGCAGATGGGGCCGGGCCCGGCGCAGCAGCTCCCGCATGACCGGGCGGCGCCGGCCCCAGGAGTTGGGCTCGCTGTCACTGGCGTAGCGCAGATTGAAGGTCATGGCGGCCAGCCGTGGACCGTCGGCGGGGGCGACCGGGGCGGCGGGGACCGCCGTGGCCACGTACTGCGGCTGGGCGGCGAGCGGAAGCGCGACGGCCGCCGCGGCCGCGACGCGCATACCGCGACGGCGGCTGAACACAGGTGCGGGCATGGCTCCTCCAAGGTCTTGAAGGTGCGGTGTCGGCCCAAGTGTCGGCCCCCGCGGTGTGGGGGGTGTGTCCTGCGGTGGCCGTCCGGTGGAACGTACGGTCACGCCGAGCCGACCTCAAGAGCACGGGTGGCCTCCGCCTGTGACGAGAAGTCCCACCAGTGACGGGAGACCTCACTAGTGACGGGGGTGGCCGGGGGTGCGCGGCGGTGGCGGTGGGTAGACAGGGTCGGTAGTCGTCGAGACGGAAGGGGCACCTGGGGTGAGCGTACGGCCGCTGACCTTCGTCGTGGGGACCGGACGATGCGGTTCCACCGCGCTGTCGCGCGTCCTGCGGCTGCATCCGGATCTGCTCAGCGTGAGCGAGCTGATCGCCTCGCTGGAGCCGGACGCGCTGCCCGAGGCGCCGCTGACCGGGGCGGAGTTCTGGCGGATCCTCGCCACTCCGCGCTCGTTCGCCAACCGGGTCATCCGCGATGGCATCCCGCTGCCGGAGTACCGGTATCCGCATGTCGAGGGGCGGTTCTCGGTGGCCGGCGGTGGCATTCCGGCCCTGTGCATGATGACGCTGCCGCATCTCACCGACGACCCCGACGCGCTGTTCGACGCGCTGGAGCCGGAGCTGACCCGGCGGCCCGCCGCGCCGGTGGCCGATCACTACCGGGCGCTGTTCGGCCTGCTGGGGGAGCGGTTCGGCCGACGCGCCGTCGTGGAGCGGTCGGGCTACTCGCTGCGGTCGGTGCCCCGGCTGCGGGAGGTCTTTCCCGAGGCCCGGTTCGTCCACCTCCACCGGGACGGCGCCGACTGCGCGCTCTCCATGAGCCGCCACCCCGGCTTCCGGCTGATCCAGCTGATGACGGAGCGCGCCGAGACCACCGAGGACCTTCCGGCCGGTCTCGACGCCCTGCTCAGCGACGACGACGCCGATCTGCGCCCGCTGTACCAACGGTCGGTACCGACCGCCGAGTTCGGCCGTCTGTGGTCGGCCACGATCGTCGAGGGGCTGGAGCGTCTGTCCCGGCTCCCCGCCGACATCCGGATGTCCCTGTCGTACGAGGGCCTCCTCGACGCGCCCGAGCGCGAGCTCACCCGGCTGGCCCACCACGTCGGGGTGGAGCCCCTCCCGGAGTGGCTGGCGGCCGGACGGGCCCTGCTCGACGGCGACCGCCGGGGCACGGCCGCCGCGACCCTGCCGCCCGCCGAACTGGCCGCCCTCCGCGAAAGCTGCGCCCCCGGCGCGCGAGCACTGAGCGCCGTCCACGGCGGATGAGACGGGCCCCGGGCCCGGCGCACGGCGGACAGAGCGGGCCTTGAGCCGGGTGCACGGCGGAGGGGGCGGTCCTTGGGCCGGGTGCACGGCGGATGAGACGGGCCCCGGGCCCGGCGCACGGCGGACCGAACGGGTCTTGAGCCGGGTACACGGCGGAGGGGGCGGTCCTTGGGCCGAGCGCACGGCGGACAGAACGGGCCCTGAACCGAGCGCACGGCGGATGAGCCCGGCCCAGACGCCCGGCGCACGCCGGAGCCCGTCTTCGGGCCCCGTGCGTGGCGGATGAGCCCGGCCCGGGGCCGATGAGGTAGCCCGGCGTCGGGCCGTCGCCGCTCAGGCGGCATCCCGCGACTGCTCGACGGCCACCGCCCGCAGCGCCCCCAGCAGGGCGGCCACCGCGGGCACCCTGGCCGCCTCCGGCCGCAGCAGCGCGCAGACATGGCGCCGGGGCCAGTCGTCCAGCGGACGCGGCTCGACCCGAGGATCGCACCGGGGGAGCAGACCCAGGCCGTCCATCAGGGCGATGCCCACCCCATCGCCCACCAGGCCCAGCGTCGTCGCCTGGTCGTCGGTCGTGGTCACCACCCGGGGCTCGAACCCCGCCTCCGCGCAGCGCCGCAGCAGCCGCTCGCGGTCCCGCTCCAGGATCCACCGCTCCCGCGACAGATCGGCGAGGTGAACGCTGCGCCGCCCCGCGAGCGCATGGCCGCGCGGCAGCAGCACATGGCGGCGGTCGACCAGCAGCGGGACCCGGCGCAGCGGGGTGACCGCGGGCCCCGTCGCCTCTCCCGCCGCCTCTCCCGGCTCGTCGTCGGCGACGATCGCCAGATCGGTCTCGCCCGAGTCCAGCAGCCGGTACGCGTCCTGGGAGGCGGTCTGGCCCAGCTCCACCTCCACCTCGATACGGGAGGCGCCCAGCCTGGCCAGCGCGGCGGGCAGCACGGCGACACTGACGCTCTGCACGGAGGACATCCGCACCCGGCCCCGGGTGCGCGCGGCGAGCGCCTCGAACTCGTTCTCCACGTCCCGCAGCCCGGCCAGCACCCCTTGGGCGCGCTCGGCGAGTCTGTGGCCCGCCGGCGTCAGCCGCACCCCCCGTCCCGCCTTGACCGTGAGCGCCACGCCCACGGCACGTTCCAGCGCGCGCATGTGATAGCTGATGGCCGGTTGGGTGTACCCGAGACTGTCCGCCGCGGCGCTGTAGGAGCCGGCGCGACAGACTTCTGTGAGCACGGTGAGCTGGCGAAGATCGATCACTACAGGAAGATAAAAATTGTTTATCAATTCCCGGAAGACTTTAATTGGACGAGTGATCGGGAGACCGTCAAAATCATGGTGACGGATTTCGCCCGAACTCGCTCATCGAACTGACCGATCGGACACGGTCCCACCCGCACTGGCTGACCGTACGGTCACAGCCCGCCCACGACGGTTTCCTCCCCGACGATCCGGCCGGACCGGCAAGGGGAACCGGGCGCGGTGACATTCCTCCCTCCGCCCGACCCCCCGCTGGAATGGATGGATGGTGCCCGATGCATGATGGCTGGAATCGCATGACTCCGGTGGTGGCGGAGAACAATCCCTTCCACCAGATGTCGCTCAACGAAACCGTTCACCCCCCGCTCCCCGAAGTGGTGGACGCCGTCCTGCGCACCGCGCGGAACGCCCACCGTACCCTCGATGCCCTCGGCACCGGGCTGTGCCAGGCCCTCGCCGTGCATCTGGGAGTGGGCCCGGAGCACATACTCGCCGGACCGGGCTCCGGCGCGCTGCTCCAGGAGCTGTTCTCCACCCTCACCGGACCCGACACCGACACGGTGCACGCCTGGCCCTCATGGGAGGCGTACCCCATGATGGCGGCCAACGCCGGATCCACCACCGTGCGGGTGCCGCTCTCCGGATACGACCACGATCTGAAGGCGATGGCGGACGCCGTCACCGACCGCACCCGCATGGTCCTGTTGTGCACCCCCAACAACCCCACCGGCACCGCGCTGGACCAGGAGCGGATCCTGCGCCTGCTGGACCGGCTGCCGGCCTATGTCACCGTCGTCATCGACGAGGCGTACCGGGACTTCGCCGACCCCGGCGCCATCGCCGACGGCATCGCACTGCACCGCGCCGATGAACGGGTCTGTGTGGTGCGGACGTTCTCCAAGTCCTACGGACTGCTCAGCCTGCGGGTCGGCTATCTCGTGGCCCATGAGCCCGTGCTCGCCCCGCTCCGCTCGGTCCTGCCCTTCCACCGGGTGAGCGCCGTGGCACAGGAGGCCGCCATCGCCGCGCTCGGCGCCCATGAGCGGGTGCTCGGGCAGTGCGCCCGGACCGTCGAGGAGCGCGAGCGGCTCCACCGGACCCTGCTCGACCAGGGCTGGGAGGTGCCCGCGAGCCAGGGCAACTTCCTCTGGCTGCCCATGACCTCCGGTGTGGAGCGCTTCACCCAGTTCTGCGCGGACCACGGCGTGGTGGTGTGCGGCAAACCGGGCGAAGGCATCCGGGTCACCGTCGCCGAGCCCGCCGCCAACCAGGCGTTCGCCCAACTCGCCGGAAAGTACCGGGAGGCGACCGTATGACCCCGCCCGATGTCGCGGTCACCGAGGTGGCCGACCCGCTGGCGGAGGCCGCCCCCACCATGGAGCTCCTGCTGCGCGAGCTCGACCGGCGCTGGCCGCGCGAGGCCGAACGGCTCCACCGGATCTCCCGGTACGCGCTGCTCCCGGCGGGCAAGCTGCTGCGCCCGCTGCTGCTCATGGAGGCCGCAGAGGCGGTGGGCGGCGGCGGACCCGCCGTCGTCCCGGCCGCGCTGAGCGTGGAGTACCTCCATGTGGGATCCCTCGTCCACGACGATGTCATCGACGGCGACGCCATGCGGCGGGGCCGTCCGTCCGTCGCGGCGCGCCACGGCACCGCCGACGCCATCGTCACCGGGGACGCCCTGATGCTGGGCACGTTCGGCGTGCTCACCGACGGCACCGACGAGGCGGGCGGGCTGCCGCCGGGCCGGGTCCTCGACGCCGTACGGGTCTTCGCTCAGGCGGGCGTCGATCTGTGCCGCGGCCAGGCGATGGAGGCCGAACTCCGCGGCGACCTCGGCTGCGGACTCGACCGGTACGTCACCATGACCGCCCTGAAGACCGGGGCGCTGTTCCGGGCCGCCTGCCGGGGCGGGGCGATCCTGGGCGGCGGATCCCCCGCCCAGCGGCACGCGCTCACCGCCTACGCCGAACACCTGGGGTCGGCCTTCCAGATGCACGACGACCTGCTGCCGTACACCAGCGACAGCCGCACCACCGGCAAGTCCGCCCTCAGCGACATCGCGGCCGCCCGGCCCACCTTCCCCGTTCTGCTCTGCCACGCCATGGCCGGTGCCCCGGCCCGCGCCCGGCTGGAGGCGGCGCTCGGCGGCGCCCTGCCCGCCGCCGACGCGCTGCGGACGGTGCACGAACTGCTGGAGACGACCGGCGCGCTCGACGCCGCGCGGGACCGGGCCACGGCCCAGGCGGACCTGGCCAAGTCCTGTCTGGCGGAGCTGCCCCGCTCCCGGGCCACCGCCGTGCTCGCGGCGGTGGCCGATCTGTCGGTCAGCCGGGACCGGTGACGCCGTGGCGGCCCCGCGCACGGCACTCCTCGCCCATCTCCAGACCTGGCGCCCGTACACCCTGTGGTACCCCGGTCTGGTCGGACTCGCCGGAGCCTCGCTCACCGGATCGCACCCCACCACGGGGCAGTTGACGGTGGCCTGGGCCGCGCCGACCCTCGGCTGGGTCGCCGGCCACTATCTCGGCGACTACTACGACCGTGACCTGGACGCCCTCAGCAAGCCCCAACGCCCCATACCCTCCGGACGGTTGAGTCCTCGTACGGCCGTGGCCGCGGGTATCGGCTGCGCCCTCGCGGTGGCCGCGCTGGCCCTGTGGGCCAACTGGCGCGCGGTGGCCGTGGCCGCCGCCGCCATGGCGGGCATCGTGGCCTACAGCCGGGTCCTCAAGGGGCGTGGCCTGCCGGGCAATCTCGTCCGCGGTGTGCTGACCGCGCTCACCGTGCTGTTCGGCGCGATGGCCGTCCAGCCGTGGCCACCGTGGCGGACGCTGCCCTTCGCCCTGGTCTTCCTGGCCCATGACACCGCGTCCAACCTCGTCGGCACCCTCCGCGACGTCGACGGCGACCGCGAGGGCGGCTACGCCACCGTGCCGGTGCGCCGGGGCGTACGGCGCGCCACGCACACCGCGGCCGCGCTGTATCTGACCGCCGTGGCCGTGGCCTGCGCCGCCACCGGGCTGGTGCCCGAGGACACGGCCGGCTATCTGGTGCTGCTGTCGGCGGCGGCGCTGTGCGGCGCGGGCGTCTTCGGGCTGCTGCTGCGGTCACCGGGGCACCTCACCCCCGCGCTGGCGCTGCGCGCCCACGCCGTCCTCGTCTGCGAACGCCTGGTGCTGGCCGCGGCGGTGGTGGCCGCGGGCGCCGGCGCCGTACCCGCCCTGGCGCTGCTGACGCCGCTCCTCGCGGTCAGCGTCATCACCCAGAGCCGGATGCGGTCCCGCCATGAGTTCCCCGCCCCTCTGGCCGATGGCCGGTCCACCCTCCCCGATCCACGCCCCTGACACGGCGCGCCACCACCAGAAGGGTCCGATCCCATGCCCCCTTCCGCCTTGACCGAGAGCGTCGGCACGGCCATCGTCGCCGGTGCCGAGGCGCTCCTGGCCCATCGGCGCGACGACGGCGCCTTCGTCTTCGGCGCGCACCACGCCTCGCCGCTGAACACCGCCGGAGCCCTCACCGCACTGCACTTCGCCGATCCGGAGGGCTCGGCCGAGACCATCGAGCGCGGTGTCACCTGGCTGTGCGAGACCCAGCGGGACGACGGCGGCTGGGCCATGCGCTCGGTGCCCACCGAACCCCTCACCACCGCGCTCGCCGCCGCCGCGCTCCAACTGGTGGCCCCCCGCCGGGCGGCGTCGGCCGTACGCGCCGCACGGGATCGGTTCGAGGAACTCGGCGGCTCCGCGGCCGTCCCGGAACCCCTGATGACCGCCCTCATCCGCCAGTTCCACACCTTCGCCGGGCTGCCCCATGAGGGCGCCCAGCGCCGGCTCCCCCTGGAACTGCTGCTCCTCCCCGGCCTCAGCCGCCGTCTGCTCAGCCTGCGGCTGCCCATCTACGCCGGCCAGGCGCTCGCCCAGTCCGCCCACCGCCGCCGCGGCCCGGTCGGCCGCGCCCTGGACCGGCTGGCCCGCCCCAGGGCCCTGGCGATCCTCCGTGACGCGTACGAACGCGAGGGCGCCACCGGCGGGTTCAGCACCGACCCCTGGCTCACCGGACTCATCTGCCTGGGCCTCGCCCGCTCCGGACAGGCGCCCGACCTGGTCCGCGCCGCCGCCGGCTGGCTCCGCTCGGCGGCGCGCCCCGACGGCTCCTGGGATCTGATGCCCCTCGATGTGACCTGGACGAACTTCGCCACCGCCGCGCTGATCGAAGCCGGTCGCGCCGACGACCCCCAGCTGATCGGCACCCGCGAGATGCTCCACCGCCACCAGCAGCCCGAGCCGTTCGACGCGCTCGGCTGCCCGGCCGGCTACTGGGGGTTCTCCAGCCCCCGCAGCTGGCCGATGGCCCTGGAGACGGCCGAGTCCAGCGCCATCCTGCTGCGGCTGCCCGGCGGCGCGTACGACCCGCATGTGCGCGCCGGACTGGCGTGGCTGACCGCCACCCAGGACGCGGCCGGGTCCTGGAGCCTGGCCGTGCGGAACACCAAACCGGGCGGCTTCGGACCCTGTCCCCAGATGACCGCCAAGATCGTGGGCGCCCTGCTCGACTCCGGGGCCGGGGCCGACGACCCGCGCGTGGCCAAGGCGGTGCGGTGGCTGGTCGGCCGGCAGCGCCCGGACGGATCGTTCGAGGCCATGTGGTACCGCGGCGGCACCCCCGGCACCGCCGCGGCGCTGGAGGCGCTCACCCGGGCGGGCCGCACCGAGGAGCACCGCCGGGCGGCGGCCCGGGCCAGGGACTGGCTGCTGCGCACCCGGCACCCCGACGGCTCGTGGAGCACCGGCGAGGGCACCCGGCCCGGCACCGTGGAGGAGACCGCCTGGGCGCTGCGCGGGCTGCTCGCCGCCGGGCCGAGCCCCGCCGACCCGGCCCTCGCGGCGGCGGCCCGCTGGCTCGTCGACGCCCAGCGGGCGGACGGCGGCTGGAACCCGGCGCCGGTCAACGAGTACATCCGCGGCTGTGCCCGCTACGCCGACGACGGCATCGCGGCGGGCCTGGCGCTGCGGGCCCTGGCCCACTACCGCTCCGCGACGGCCACGGCCACCGCGACCCGCACGAAAGACATCACAGGCGACGGCGAAGGAGGCAGGCCATGAGCCCCGATGTGCTGGTGTGCGGGGCGGGCGTCGGGGGTCTCGCGGCGGCCCGCGCGCTCGGCGGCCTCGGACTGGACGTCCTGGTGGTCGACAAGCAGCCGAGGATCCGCCCGATCGCCAAGGGAGAGGTGCTCCAGCCGGGCGCGCTGCGTCTGCTGCGCTCCTGGGGCGTGGAGCAGCGGCTCGACGCCCAGGGCGCGGTCCGGCTCGGACGGCTGGTCGTCCGCGATCCGCGGGGCACCGCGCTGATGTCCCTCGACTACGGTCAACTGCCCGCCCCCGACCAGTGGTTGCTGGCCCATGACCACACCACCATCCTCACCGCCCTGGCCGAGGGGCTCGGGCCGCGCGTCGAACTGCGCCGGGGCGTCCGCGCGGAGTCGCCGCTGCGCGACGACTCCGGCCGGATCACCGGACTGCGGCTGGCCGAAGGCGGCAGGGTCTACGAGGAGCGGGCCCCGCTCGTGGTCGCCGCCGATGGCATCTCCTCACGGCTGCGGACCTGGGCGGACATCGAGGCCAAACGGATCGACTACCCGCACCGGCTGGTCTCCTTCGACATCGCCGACGCCGAAGCCGCCGCGCGGGCCGACGACTTCTCCGCGTACGTCACCGACCGGGGGCTGCGCCTGCTCTATCCGCTGCCGGGCGGCCGGCTGCGGCTCTACCTCCAGGCCGGGCCCGATGAGCTGCGCGGCGTCACGGCGCGCGGGGGGCTGGCCGACTGGGCCACCCGGGCGCTGTCCCAGGTGCCCGCCCTGGAGCCGCTGACCGCCTCCCTGCTCGCCCATCTCGACACCCGGCAGACGCTGCCCGTCGGACGGCTGCTGTCGCCCCGGCTGGCCGGGCATGGACTGGCGCTGGTCGGCGAGGCCGCGTACGCCGTCCACCCGATGGCCGCGCAGGGCATGAACACCGCCATCACCAGCGCCGGCGCTCTCGCCGAGCGGCTGGCGGACCGGCTGGAGCGGATGGGCGGGATGTCGGCCGCGGCGGTGGACGGCGCGCTGCGCGACTACCACGAACGGCAGCTGCCCCTTCTCGTCCAGGCGGCCAGGACCAGCGGCAACGCGGCGCGGATGGTCACCGATCTGTCGTGGCGCGGCCGGATCCTGGGCCGCCGGGCGGTCCGCCACACCGGGGCCAACCCCCGGCTGCTGCACACCGTCACCCACAACATGTCGGGCCTCGGCCCCCGCCCGCTGACCCCGCTGGACCGGCTTCAGCAGCTCGGTCTCGTCCCCGATCCGCGCGCCCACCGAGTGCCGGCCGCATCGGCCGGCCGACCGCAATCCATGTGAGGACGGTTTATCGCATGCCCACTCCCGAACTGGCCGTGACCCCCGTCTCCGGAGCGCTCGGCGCGGAGATCCGCGGTGTCGATCTGACCGAGCTCACCGACGAACTCTTCGAGCGCATCCATGAGTTGCTGCTCGAGCACCTCGTGGTCTTCTTCCCCGACCAGGAACACCTCACCCCAAAGGCGCATATCGCCCTGGGGCGGCGGCTGGGGGAGCTGGAGGTCCATCCGTTCCTGCCGAAGGCCGACGGCCACCCCGAGATCGTCGTCCTGGACGCGGACCAGGGCGCCAAGGCCGACGAGTGGCATATCGACGTGACCTTCCAGCCCAATCCGCCGGTCGCCTCCATCCTCCATCTCCAGGTGTGTCCCGCCTCCGGCGGCGACACCATGTGGAGCAACCAGTACCTGGTCTACGAGACGCTCTCCGAGCCGATGCGCGAACTCCTCGATGGGCTCACCGCCGTCCACGTCCTCAACACACCGCAGACCGGCGAGCACTCCGCCGAACACCCGGTGGTGCGGATCCACCCCGAGACCGGCAGGCGCTCGCTGTATGTGACGCGCATGTGGACCTCGCACATCCCGCAGCTCAGCCGCCCGGAGAGCGACGCCCTGCTCCAGTACCTCTTCGAGCACTCCGAGTCGCCCCGGTTCAACTGCCGCTACCGCTGGCAACCCGGCGCGGTCGCGATGTGGGACAACCGCGCCACCCAGCACCTGGCCGTCAACGACTACAGCGGGCCCCGCAGGGGACAGCGGGTGACCGTCCTCGGCGACCACCCCACCGGCGACACCCCCCGCTGGAAGGAGTACCGGCCCGCGCCCGACGAGCGCTACTACCCGCGCCATGTCACGGCCCGGCACGGCTACCGGTGACAGCCCGTCAGCGGCCCGGGCGCCGCCGCCGTACGGTGGCGGCGACGCCCGCGCCCAGCACCAGCACGGACGCGCCACCGGCGAGCAGCACCGGAGTGGTGGTGCCGCCGTCGTCCGCTCCGGTGGCGGAGGTGGCCGGGGAGGGCGGCGCGTCGCCCCGGGACGGCGGGGCGGTGACCTCCACCGACGGGGCCGCGGCCCCGCCGGACGGGGTGGCGGGCCGCTCCGGCGCGTCCTTCGGGCCCTTCCCCGCGGCGGCGCTCAGCACCACGTCGGAGCAGGAGTAGTAGGTGTCCGGGGTGCTGGTGTTCCGCCAGATCGTGTAGACCAACTGACGGCCGGTTCGGCCGGCGGGCAGCGTGGCCTGGACGCGGTACGCGTCGTCCACCAGCGCGGGGTCCTTGGCCGTGGCGAACGGCTTCGGCTCCAGATCCGACCACCTCAGCGGCCGGGTGGGAGCGTAGCCCTCCTTGGTGAGATACAGCTCGAAGGTCCCCGTGTGCGGGATCGTCGACCGGTAGGTGAGCGTGAGCTTCGCCCCGGCCGAAAGCCGGGTCGAGGGCCAGTCGGCGCGCGCCAGGTCCAGCCCCCGGTACGCCTCCAGGCCCCCGCTGCACAGCTTTCCGTCCGGGACCCGCTCCCGGTCCCTGCCCTCGACCCCGGCGATCCGCAGATTGTCCCAGTCCGCCGCCTCCGGGCCATTGGCGGCCCGGGCCGCCCGGCACGCGGCCGACCGCGCCGCGGCCCCGCCCTCGGGTGAGCAGGCGAACGTCCGGCTCACCGGATCCGTCGGCGCCCCGTGCGCCTGGGCGGGCTGAGCGGCCAGCGCCGTGAACAGACAGGGGAGGGCGCCGAGAAGAGCGCCCACGGCGGCGGTGCGGTGCGAGGTCATCCGGTGCGGCCCTCCAGCTCGGTGCGGCGACGGGTGGCTCACCCGTCCCGGGGGATACGGGAGGCCCGGCCCGTGCGTTCAACGGGCCCCCGGAAGCCGTGGCATGACGCCGTACAACCATCCACGAGCTCCGCATGTCTCCCTAGGCAGACGCAAACAGCGCCTACGCCCATGAAGAATCATTAAGGGGGACAAATGAATCTTTCTCGCCGTATGGCCGCCACCGCGGTCCTCGCCACCGCCGCCATCGCGGGCACCGTGGCCATCACGCCGCAGGCGTCGGCCGCCGCCACGGCCACGTACAACGGGGTGTGCGGCACCGGATACAAGGTGGTGAACTCGGCGCCCATCGGCTCCAAGGGCACCGTCTTCCTCACCTACAACTCCGCCAAGGGCAAGAACTGCGTGGTCACCGTCCGGAACGCCACGGGCAAGCCGGTTCCCATGTTCGCCTACCTGTACGTTCAGGGAGCCGACGAGTCGGCCGAGGACGGCGGCGCGTACACCTCGTACGCGGGCCCGGTGTACGGCGACGGGCGTGGCAAGTGTGTGGACTGGGCCGGGGGCATCGAGAACCAGTCCACCTGGACCTACGGATCGAACTGCGGATCCCTGACGGCCCACCGCGTGACCAAGGGCTGGTAGGCGCAAGCCCGGAAGCCACGCGCCGATCGAGCCCACCGACGGGGGAACGCACGGGGGGCGGCGGCCATCTCTGTGAGGTGGCCGCCGCACTCGTCGTACGGGTACTAGCGCTCGGTGAAGGCCACCGCGTGGGTGTCCAGCACGATGTGGAGCTGTGCGAGACGGTAGGCGGCACCGTCGGAGCGGACCACACAGCGCACCACGCCCCCGGCTATCGGGGTCACCTGGCCCTCGGTGATGTTGGTGGCGTACATATAGGACACCACCGAGATGTCATCGCCGTCGACCCGCTCGATGTGGATGTTCGAGGCATTGTGGCGCAGCGGGTAGCCGGCCGCCTCGCGGTGCTTCCGCTGCCAGGCGATCACCTGCTCACGGCCCTGGTTGTCGGAGGCGATGAACTCCTCGTACGGAGACTTCCCGGTGTCCGAGCGGGAGGTGATGTGTACGTCCTCGGTCAGCAGCTCGGGCCAGACGTCGAACTGCCCCTCGTCGAAGACGAACCACCAGCGGTGGATCAGCTCATGGACCGCCAGACGATCGAGCATACGGAGCTCTCCCCCCGAGGATTCAAGTGATCGACAGCATATCCCGGGGGTCTCGGCCGACGAGGTCCCGAATGCCGAACCGCCGCCGGAGTCCGGTGCGGCAACCGCCGGGCGTGCGGAAGAATTCCGTGAAGCCACCGACCCATCGGTATGCCGATGGTGCAATAGCGGGGCAGGCTCTGGTATCAAACCTGGCCGTGGCCTCACGCTGCCGCGTCGAGCTGCGCTTTCGCCCGTCACAGGTGGAGGAACGTCTATGCACCCCGTCACCGGCTCCCGCGCTTCCGCCCCCGCCATGGGCCGCCCGGCCCCCCGCCGGTCCGCCGACCGGGGCCGTACACCGCCCCGGATGCCCGCCGCCCGCCCGCCGATCCGGTCGCGGGCCGACGCCGAGACCGTGGCGCTGCTGCACCGCACCGCCCGCGTGCTCATCGAGGAGGTCCCACGGCTGACGGACCGTATCGTCACGCTGATGAAGGAGCGCGAGCCCGTCTACCGGTCGCCCTCCCTCGACCCGCACGAGGTGTGGCGGGAGGTCCACGACTCGCTCAGCCACAATGTGCGCTCGCTGGTGCGCCCCAAGGAGACGCGCGAATCGGCCAGATCCTGCGCGTGGCGGATCGGCACCGACCGCGCCGCCCAGGGCTTTCCGCTGGACGCGCTGCTGCACGCGTACCGCATCGGCTGCACCGTCGTCTGGGAGCGGCTCCTGGAGACCGCCTCGAAGGAGGACCCACTGGGCGCCCAGGCGCTGGTCCATGTCGCCGCCGACGTATGGAACTTCGTCGACGAGCACTGCACCCTCGTCGCCACGGCGTACCAGGAGGTCGAACGGCAGCTCTCCTGGCACCGGGAGAACCGCTACCGGATCATCGTCGCCGCTCTGCTCGACGGCACCGCCCGGGTGACCGACTTCCCCGAGGCGGAGGAGGTCCTCGGCCTGCCCGAGCGGGGGCGTTACGCGGTCGTGGCGCTGGAGGACACCGATGCCCCGGCGCGGGCGCCGCACCCCGTCACCGGGGTGTGCGCCGGTCTTCGCACGGTCTGGCACACGGCGGAGGGCATCGCCCACGCCATCGTGCTGCTCGGCGACACCGACGGCGACGGCGGTGATGGCTATGGCAGCGACGGCGACAGCGGTGATGGCGTCGGTGTGGAGCGGCTGGTGCGCGGGCTGGAGCTGCCGCCCGGCGTACGGGCCGGGGTCAGCCCCGCCGTGACCGGTCTGGCCGCGGTCAACACCGCCCGCAGGCTCGCCGATACGGCGCTGCGCACCCGCCCGGCCGCCGGGGAGGCGGCGCTGCTGGAGGAGCGCTATCCGGAGGCGCTGGTGGTGTCCTCCCCGGAACTCGGCACCGCGCTCGCCGACCGGATGCTCGGACCGGTCCTGGCGCTGGAGCCCGCCGACCGGGAGCTGCTGCTGACGACGCTGGCCGCCTGGCTGGAGGCCGATGGGTCGGCGCGCCGCGCGGGCGAGCTGCTGTTCTGCCACCGCAACACGGTGCTCAACCGGCTCCGCCGCTATGAGCAGTTGACCGGGCGTTCACTGGACCGCCCCCGAGAGGTGATGGAGCTGTCGCTCGCGCTGTCCGCGCACCGGCTGCTGACCTCCTGAGCACCGGCTGCCCGCCCGAGACGGTGTGGGCGTGCACAACGGCCCCGCGCCGATCATGTGCGCCCGTCACACGGTCCGCCGGTTGGCCTGTACGCGACCGTGCCGACCTGCTGTCGTGGCGATTCCGTCCCGGTGACGTGGGACGGAATCCGCACAAGGAGCCGCGACATGTCCGACCACGACCACCTCTGGGGCCCGCACGTCCCGTCCGTCCCGTCCGTCGGGTCCCGCGCCACGCACCCCACCGCGCACCGCGGCCCGTACCGCACCACGCGCCGTGCCGCCACGATGCCGCACCACGCCACGGCGCCGCCTCCGCCTCCGCCTCCGCCGGAGCGGCGCTCGCCGTGGCAGCGGCCGTGGCCCTGGCCGGCGCGGGCGGCCTGCGCCGCGCTCACCTGTCATGTGGCCGCGGTGGTGGTGAACTGCGCCGCCGAGGGTGTGGTCAACCTCGGTGCGGGCGGCGGGTTCACCGTGGGCGCCATGCTGATCGGCCTGGACACGGCGGTGCTGCTCACCGTCCTGGCCCGGGCCCACCGCCGGTCCGGCGCCGCGGGGGAGGGGGAGCGGTGAGCTTCCTCGACCCCAGAACGCTGGCGTTCGTGCTCTTCGCGGGCTTCATGGCCATCTCGTTCCTGCTCTGCATCCTCGCGGCCACCGGCAATGACGACCCCACCGAGTTCTACCTCGGCACCGGCGCGCTCAGCCCGATGCAGAACGGCCTGGCCATCGCGGGTGACTACATCTCCGCCGCCACCGTGCTCAGCACCACCGGCACCATCGCCCTCGCCGGATTCGACGGGGTGCTCATCGCCACCTCCACCGTGCTCTCCATCCTGCTGTTCATGCTGGTCCTCGCCGGACCGCTGTGCGGACGCGGGCAGTTCACCCTCGGCGACGTCCTCTCCGAGCGGCTGAGCGAGCGCCCCGCCCGCGTAGGCACCGCCGTCGTGGTGCTGGTGGTGGTCCTGCCGCTGCTGCTGGTACAGCTCAACGGCGCAGGCGACATGCTGGCGCTGCTGCTCGGCATCCCCGGAAGCGGCGCGGTCACCGGCTGCACCGTCTTCATCGGCTCGCTCATGGTCTGCTACGCCGCCCTCGGCGGGATGAAGGGCACCGGCTTCATCCAGATCCTCAAGACGGTGCTGCTGCTCGCCGCGTTCGTCCTGCTCGCCTGCCTGGTGCTGAGGCGCTTCTCCTGGAACCCGGTCGCCCTCTTCGACGCCGCGGCCGACGCCAGCGGCTACGGCAACGGCTTCTGGCAGTCCGGCCGCCAGTACGGAGACTCCCTCAGCGGCCGCCTGGACGTCATCAGCGTCCAGCTCACCCTCGCCGTCGGCGCGGCCTGTATGCCCCATCTCACCATGCGGCTGCACCCGATCCGCGGGATGCGGGCCGCCCGCGCCGCCACCACCTGGGCGGTCGGCGCGGTCACCACCATCCTCGGGCTGATCGTGATCGTGGGTGCCGGAGCCACCGCCGTCGTGGGCGCCCGCGCCCTGCGCGCCTCCGACCCCACCGGCGGCGACTCCCTGCTGCTGCTCACCCTCGCCCTGGACCCGGCGGCGCCGGAGGCCCACCGCAGCCTGCTCTTCTCCGTCGTGGCCTGCGCGGTCGTCGCCACCACGCTCGCGGCGGTCGCCGGGCTCACCCTGGCCGCCGCGGCCTCCCTCGCCCATGACGTGCTGGCCAAGGTCGTCTTCAGGGGCAGGCTCTCGGCCGATCGCGAGCTCGCCGCCGCCCGCGCGGCCATCGTGGCCGTCGGCGTCACGGCCGTCGTCCTCGCCATCGTGACCCAGCACTGGAACCGGCAGGTCCTGATCTCCTTCACCTTCGCGGCCGCCGCCTCGGCCCTGCTGCCGGTCGTGCTCTACGGCACCCTGTGGCGCGGCTTCACGGTGAACGGACTGCGCTGGGCGCTGTACGGGGGGCTCGTGCTCACCGCCGTGGCCATGGCCTTCTCCCCGGCGATCTCCGGCAACCCCCTCGCGGTCTTCCCCGACCGCGACTTCCACTGGTTCCCGCTCCGCAACCCCGGCCTCATCACCGTCCCCGCCGGGTTTCTGCTCGGCTGGTTCGGCTCCCGTATCGGACGCCGGGCTCGGCATGCCCAGGACCCCGCGCGGGGCGACACGCCCTACGCGACGCACCCCGGCTGACGCGTCGAATCCGCCGGAGTCCTCACGGGGACCGGGATCCGGCCCTGGCGCGCCGGTGGGCGGCCACCCGCTCCCGGGTCGCGCACCGGCGAGAACAGTAGCGGCGCTCCGGTCCGCTGCCCACGGTGAGGAAGACATCGCCGCAGCCGGGGGAGGAGCACAGACCGCCGGGCGGGCGCTGACCCTCCCAGAGCAGCACGGTCAGCGCCATGCACGACGAGGCCAGGAACCATTCGCCCCAGGGCGCCTCGTCATCGCTGTCCAGATGCGGATGCCAGGGCGAGCGGCCGTCGTGCGAGCTGAGCCGCAGCGGACCCGTGCCCTCCCGCAGCAGCCGGTTCAGCACCCCGGCGGCTTCGTCGACACCGTCGGCGGTGAACACCTCGCGCAGCCGCAGCGCGGCGGTGCGCAGGCCCGCGACATCGCCGGCGGTGAGCTCGAGCGGGCCGAGCTCGCCGTGGTCGAGAAGGATCCCGGCGATCGCGCCGGGATCCGGATCCGGCTCCGCGGTCAGGGCGTTGACGAGGGCGGCGGTGCGGCGGGCGGTGGCCCGTACCGAATGCCGGGTGGACCGGTCGTCGTTCAAGGGTGGTGACACGGGGTCAATGTAACGCACCTGGCGAGGTTTTGCGTTAGCTGCGTAATGTGCCGCGCATGTTAGGGCGTTACGCGATGAGGTGCTATCTGGGCGGCGCGGCCGCCGCCCGCGCGGGGGACGAGATGTCCGGCCCCGCGCTGCTGCTGGCCGGACCGGCGCTCACCGGTTCCGCCACCTCCGGCTCGTCGCTGCTGGCGGGCGTCATGGTCGCGGCGGCGCTCGGCGGGCCGCTCTTCGGGGTGCTGCTCGACCGCTCCGCCCGGCCGGGGCGGCTGCTGGCCGCGGCGCTCGCCTTCTACGCGGCGGCGCTGACCGCGATCCTCCTGGCCCTGGAGCGGCTGCCGTTCGCCCTCACGGTGCTTCTCGCGGTGGGTGCGGGGGTGCTGGGACCGGCCCTGTCCGGCGGCTGGACCTCCCAGCTGCCGCGGGTGGCGCCGCCGGGGACCCTGCCCCGTGCCAACGCGCTCGACGCGATGACGTTCAGCCTCGCCGCGCTGGTGGGGCCCGCACTCGCCGGGGCCGTGGCGGGGGCGCTCGGGGCGCCGGCCGCCGTGGCGGTGTCCATCGCGCTGATCGGCCTCGCGCTGCCCGCAGCCTGGGCGCTCCCCGCGCCTGAGCGGCCCGTCTCCACACCGCCGCCCACCTCCTCGGTCCGGGCCGATCTCACCGCCGGGCTGCGGGTCGTCGCCCGCAACCGGCGCCTGGCCCGCGCCACCGCCACCTCCGTCATCTCCTGTGTGGGCCAAGGCGCGTTGCTCACCTGCTGCCCGCCGCTCGGCGCGGCCGTACTCGGCGGTGCCGACCGTGGCGCCCTGCTGCTGTCCGCCACCGCCGCATCGGCCCTCGTGGCCAACGCGGCCCTCTCCCGCCACCCGCGCCCACCGCGCCCGGACACCGTGCTCCTCGGTGGCGCCCTGCTGCTCGCCCTCGCGCCCCTGCTGGCGGCCATCGGCCATCCGGCCCCGGTGATCGCCGCCGCGCTGCTCACCGGCGCCGCCGAAGGCCCGCTGCTCACGGCCCTGTTCGCGGTGCGCCACCGGGAGGCGCCCGAGCGGCTGCGCGGTCAGGTCTTCACCACCGGCGCCAGCCTGAAGATCACCGGCTTCGCCCTGGGCGCGGCGCTCGCCGGTCCGCTCGCCGCCTGGTCGCTGCCCGGCGCTCTGGTGGCCGCCGCGGGGTGCGCGGGGCTCGCGGCCCTCGTCTTCGTATGCTGGTCCAAGGGCACGGAGGCTACCGCTCCGCTTCCACCCCCGGGGGCTGTGTGACGGTGCCCATGTCATCCATGATGACCTGCATGGAAGATCTGAAAGACCTGCTCCCGGTCGAGGCCGTACGGCTCGACGTCCGGGCGGCCGACTGGCGTGAGGCGATAGGCGCCGCCGGGCGTCTCATGGTGGAAACGGGAGCCGCCACCGACGAGTACACCCGCGAGATGGTCGCCAACGTCGAGGAGAACGGTCCGTATATCGTCATCGCCCCCGGGGTGGCCTTCGCCCACTCCCGGCCGTCCCCGGCGGTGCTCACCACCGGGATGTCCTGGGTCCGGCTCGCCGAGCCCGTGGAATTCGGGCATGAGTCCAACGACCCGGTCACCCTCGTGGTCGCCCTGGCCGCCAAGGACTCGGCCGCGCACACCTCCGCGATGGCGAGCCTGGCACGGCTCCTGGGCGACCCCGGCACCGCGGCCGCCCTCGCGGCGGCGCCCACCCCGGAGGCGCTGCACGCGGTGCTGACCGGGGACGGTGCCGAGGCGTCCGACCCGTCCGCCGAACCCGAACCGTCCGCCGCCTCCAAGCCGTTCGCCGCCCCCGAACCGTCCGCCGCCTCCGGGCCCCGAGCGGCCTCGCTGCACAAGATCCTCACCGTCTGCGGCAATGGCGTGGGCACCAGTCTGTTCCTCAAGAACACCCTGGAGCAGGTGCTGGACCGCTGGGGCTGGTCCAGGTTCGTCACCGTGGAGGCCACCGACACCATCTCCGCGAAGGGCAAGGCGTCCGAGGCCGTGGCCCTGCTCACCTCCCGTGAGATCGCCAGGACTTTGGGGGATGTGGGACGGCCCGTGAAGGTCGTCCAGGACTTCACCAGCACCGCCGAGGTGGACGCGGTGCTCCGGGACACGTACGACGTCTGAACGACGGGGACAGAGGAAGCACCATGAGCTGGTTTGTCACCCTCGCCACGTTTCTCGTCAATGAGATTCTGAGCGAACCCGCGTATCTGATCGGCATCATCACCGCCGTCGGACTGATCGCGATGAGGAGAAGCACCGGGCAGATCATCGGCGGCGCCATCAAGGCGACCCTCGGTTTTCTGCTGATCGGCGCGGGAGCGGGACTGGTCACCGACTCCCTCGCCCCCCTGGGCACCATGATCCAGGGCGTCACCGGCGCCCACGGCGTCATCCCCACCAACGAGGCCATCGTCGGCATCGCCCAGGACCAGTTCGGCTCCCGGGTCGCCTGGCTGATGATCCTGGGCTTCGTGGTCAGCCTGCTGCTGGCCCGGTTCACCCCGCTCCGCTATGTCTTTCTGACCGGCCACCACATGCTGTTCATGGCCACGCTGCTGACCGTGGTTTTGGCCAACGGCGGCCGCTCGACCGTCGCCGTGGTGGCCGTCGGCGGTGTGCTGCTGGGCATCATGCTGGTCGCGATGCCCGCCTTCGCCCACCCCTGGACCAAGCGGGTCACCGGAAGCGACACCGTCGCCATCGGCCACTTCGGCACCGCCGGATACATCGTGGCGGGCGCGGCCGGAAAGGTGGTCGGCAGGCGCAGCCGCTCCACCGAGGAGATGAAGCTCCCCGAGGGGCTGCGCTTCCTGCGCGACTCGATGGTGGCCACCGCCCTGTCGATGCTGCTGATCTAC
Organism: Streptomyces malaysiensis subsp. malaysiensis; assembly: GCF_040653035.1. NCBI lineage: Bacteria > Bacillati > Actinomycetota > Actinomycetes > Kitasatosporales > Streptomycetaceae > Streptomyces > Streptomyces malaysiensis. Next base: position 194,926 of record NZ_JBEZNG010000010.1, on the reverse strand, counting down.
CTGGTCATGGCCGTCCTCCTGCTCGTCAAGGAGGGGCAGAAGGCCGCCTTCAAGGCGTTCGCCACGGGCACCGGCGGCGCCGTGGCCACCGGCACCGGGAACTATCTGATGCAGTCCGTGATGCAGGGGCTCCAGTTCGGCATCGCGGTCGCGGTGATCCTCTTCGGCGTCCGTACGATCCTCGGCGAGCTCGTCCCGGCCTTCCAGGGGATCGCGCGGAAGGTCGTCCCCGGCGCCCTGCCCGCGCTGGACGCGCCCATCGTGTTCCCGTACGCGCAGAACGCGGTGCTGATCGGCTTCCTCTCCAGCTTCACCGGCGGCCTGATCGGTCTGGCCCTGCTCACCTGGGTGTTCAATCCGGCCTTCGGTCTCGCCCTGGTGCTGCCCGGCCTGGTGCCGCACTTCTTCACCGGCGGCGCGGCCGGGGTCTACGGCAACGCGACCGGTGGCCGGCGCGGCGCGGTGGTGGGGGCGTTCCTCAACGGGCTGCTCATCACCTTCCTCCCCGCCCTGCTGCTCAAGGTGCTCGGCGCGTTCGGCGACCAGAACACCACCTTCGGCGACGCCGACTTCGGCTGGTTCGGCGCGCTCATCGGCAACGCGGGCAAGGCCGGTGGCGCCGCCGGACTCATCGTCATCCTGCTGCTCGGCCTCGCGGTCCTCGGGGCCGCGATCCTGGTGCAGAAGCGGGTGGTCGACACCGGCTGGGACCCGGGCGCGGCACGCGACGCCCTGATGCCGCGCGAAAGCGTGGTGGCGCCCGCCGAGACCGGCGCCACCACGGCCGCGTACGCCAAGATCCCGCCGCCCGCGGGCGCTCCCGCACCCCCGCCCGCCCCCTGACGCACGGTGGCGGACCAGTGGTCCCGTCCCGAGCCATGAGGGCGGGGCGGGACCACCGGGGCGGGGGGCTCACGCCTGCTTGACGTAGTCGCGCAGGTGGACGGCGGTGAGGCTGCCGCCGGTGTCCACGAGGTCGGCCGGGGTGCCGGTGAACACCACCTGACCGCCGTCATGCCCCGCCCCCGGACCCATGTCGATGATCCAGTCCGCATGGGCCATCACGGCCTGGTGGTGCTCGATGACGACGACCGTGTTGCCCGCGTCGACAAGGCGGTCGAGCAGGGCGAGCAGCTGGTCCACATCGGCGAGGTGCAGTCCGGTGGTCGGTTCGTCCAGGACGTAGGTCGTACCGCTCCGCGCCATATGGATGGCCAGCTTCAGCCGCTGGCGCTCACCCCCGGAGAGCGTGGTGAGCGGCTGGCCGAGACCCAGATAGCCCAGCCCCACCGCGGTCAGCCGGTCCAGGATCACCCGGGCCTGACCGGTGGTGAAGAACTCCCGCGCCTCGGCCACCGACATGCCCAGGACTTCGCTGATGTTCTGTCCGCGCAGCCGGTACGTCAGCACCTCGGGCCGGAACCGCCTGCCCTCACAGCCCTCGCACACCGAGGCCACCTCGGCCATCATGGCGAGATCGGTGTAGATCAGCCCGATGCCCTTGCACAGGGGGCAGGCACCCTCGGAATTGGCGCTGAACAGACCCGGTTTGACGCGGTTGGCCTTGGCGAACGCGGTCCGGATCGGATCGAGAAGCCCCGTATAGGTGGCCGGGTTGCTGCGACGGGAGCCACGGATCGCCGACTGGTCGGCGACGATCACCTCCTCCCGCCCGGACAGCGACCCATGGATCAGGGAGCTCTTGCCCGATCCGGCGACACCGGTGATCACGGTGAGCACACCGAGGGGGATGTCGACGCTCACATCCCGCAGATTGTGCAGTCGCGCGCCCCGGACCGGCAGTTGCCCGGTGGGCCGCCGCGCCTTCTCGCGCAGCCGCACCCGGTGGTCCAGATGGCGCCCGGTGAGGGTGTCGGAGGCGCGCAGCCCGGCCAGGTCGCCCTCGTAGCAGATCCGCCCGCCCGCCGCCCCCGCGCCGGGCCCCAGGTCCACCACATGGTCGGCGATCCGGATGGTCTCCGGTTTGTGCTCCACGACCAGCACCGTGTTGCCCTTGTCGCGCAGCTGGAGCAGCAGACGGTTCATCCGCTCGATGTCATGCGGATGCAGGCCCACCGTGGGCTCGTCGAAGACATAGGTCACATCGGTCAGGCTGGAGCCGAGGTGCCGGACCATCCGCACCCGCTGGGCCTCGCCACCGGACAGGGTGGAGGACTCCCGGTCCAGGCTCAGATACCCCAGCCCGATCTCGGTCAATGAGTCCAGGAGAGCGCACAGGTTCTCCAGAACCGGTCCGACGGAATCGTGCCGGACACCGCGGACGAACTCCGCGAGATCGCTGATCTGAAGGGCCGAGCACTCCGTGATGGAGCGGCCGTCGATCCGGCAGGACCGGACGGCCTCGCACAGCCGGGCGCCCTCACACTCGGGGCACTCGGTCAGGGTCATGGCCCGGTCGGCGAACGCACGCGTCCGCGGCTGCATCGTCTCCCGGTCCTTCCCGAGGTACAGCCGGCGGACCTTGGTCACCAGCCCCTCGTAGGTGAGGTTGTTCTTCCCCACCTTGATCTTGGTGGCCGGTTTGTGGAGGAAGTCCTCCCACTGCTCGGGGGTGTACTCCCGGACCCTGATATCGGGGTCGAAAAGGCCGGAGGCCGCCATAACCTGCCAGTGCCAGCTGTCCACCTCGAATCCGGGGACGGTGATCGCCCCCTCCTTCAATGACTTCTCCGTGTCGACGAGTTGGCCGATGTCGATGTCGGTGACCTTGCCGAGCCCCTCGCACCGCGGACACATGCCCTCCGCGGTGTTGAAGCTGAAGGCGAGGGGAGGGCCGACATAAGGGCTGCCGATCCGGCTGAACAGGATCCGCAGCAGGGTGTGGGCGTCGGTGGCGGTGCCCACGGTGGAACGGGAGTTGGCGCCCATCGGCTCCTGGTCCACGATGATCGCCGCACTCAGATTCCGCAGCGAGTCGACTTCCGGACGGCCAGGCGTCGGCATGAAGTTCTGGACGAACGCCGAATAGGTCTCGTTGATCAGCCGCCTCGACTCCGCGGCGATGGTGTCGAAGACGAGCGAGGACTTACCGGAGCCGGAGACACCGGTGAAGACCGTGAGGCGTTGCTTGGGAATGTTCACACTCACGCCCTGGAGATTGTTCTCCCTGGCGCCACGGACCTTGATTTCGCTGACATCCATGCCTTCAAGTGTTTCATTGAAGTGCACGTTGAGACTTTTCGCGGATTTCCTTCCCATGGCCGCTGGCTGCGCCGTGGGAGAGTGAGCGCTAACCTTCAACTCGCCCGTGAACCCCTGCCTCGAAGGTGACGAACCGTGAGCCGTACGGACGCCGCGCTGCGCCCCGTCGATCTGGCCCGGATGGCGGGTGTCTCCACCCAGCAGATCCGCAACTACGTCGACGCGGGCATCCTGCCCCCGGCCGCCCGCACCCCCGCCGGATACCGCAGACTCGGCGACCGGCACCGCAGAGCCCTGGTGACCTTCCGGGCCCTGCTGCCGGGATACGGCCCGGAGACCGCCCGCGAGGTCATGCGGGCCGTGCACGCCGAGGACATCGCCCTGGCGCTCACCCTGGTCGACGCCGGCCATGCCGCGCTCCATGGCCAGCGGCTCTCCCTCCGGGAGGCGGGGAAGGCGCTCGAAGCGGTCGCCGAGCAGAACACGGACACCTCGGCGCCGTCCCGCTCCGGGCCGCTGCGCATCGGCGAGGTGGCCGCCCGTCTGGGCCTGCGCACCTCGGCCCTGCGGGTGTGGGAGTCCGCGGGACTGCTGCGCCCGCGGCGCGACCCGGGCACCGGCTACCGCGTCTACGGCCCGTCCGATGTCCGCGACGCCCGGATGATCGACCTGCTGCGCCAGGTCCGCTATCCGCTGCCCCAGATCCGGCCCGTCCTGGACGGCCTGCGCCGCACCGGCGGCAGCGAGGCCCTGCGTACGGTCATCGCGCAGCGCCAGGAAGGGCTCGCCCAGCGGGCCACGGCCATGCTCGAGGGCTCCTGCCGGCTGCACCACTACCTCACCGGAAATCCGCCGGCCGAGGACCGATGAGTTCCCGGCGCGGGAGCGGTCTGAAGGGTTAAACGCTCCCCAGCGCAGGAGGTACCGATGGCCGGCGACGGATTCACCACGTGTCTGTGGTTCGACGGCAAGGCCGAAGAGGCGGCGCAGCACTACGTTTCGATCTTCAAGAACTCCAGGCTCGGACGGATCACGCACTACACCGGGGTCGAGCCCGGCGGCCCGGCGGGGACCGTGCTGACCGTCGAGTTCGAGGCCAACGGACAGAAGTTCGTGGGGCTCAACGGCGGGCCGGAGTTCACCTTCAGCGAGGCCATCTCCTTCCAGGTCCACTGCGAGGACCAGGACGAGGTGGACTACTACTGGAGCAGGCTCTCCGAGGGCGGCGAGGAGGGCCCCTGCGGCTGGGTGAAGGACAAGTTCGGGGTGTCCTGGCAGATCGTCCCCACCGCGCTCCTCGAGATGATCAGCAGCGAGGACCCGCAGAAGGCCAAGCGGGCCACCGAGGCGATGATGAAGATGGGCAAGCTGGACATCGCCGCGCTCCGGGCGGCCTACGACGGCGCGTAACCGGCCACGGGGAACGGGCCCGTGCGGCATCCGGTCGGACTGCCGTACGGGCCCGTCCACGGTCGTGAGACCCGAGCCGCCCCGGCCCGGCCCGCGGCCGTACCGCTAACGGGCCCGGGTGAGGTCCGCCGGGTCGGTGTTGGCGCCGCAGAGGAGCACCGCGACCTTCTCCCCGGGCCGTGGCCGGTACACACCGGAGGTCAGGGCCGAAAGCGCCGTGGCCGCCGCGTGCTCGACCGCGATCCTGCGCTCGTCCCACAGGGCCTGTCGCGCGGAGACGATCGCCTCGTCGGACACCAGGACGGACCGCACCCCGTCCTTACGGGCCCACGCCAGCGCGTCCGAGGACACATGGCGCGCCCCCAGCGAGTCCGCCGCCACCGAGTCCACCGGCACATCGACCACCGCACCGGCCTCCAGCGCGGCGTTCAGGGCCCGGCACCCGTACGGCTCCACGGCGACGACCCCCACCCCGTGCTCCAGGGCGGACACCGCGACACCGGTGAACAGCCCGCCGCCCCCGACCGCCACCACCACGGTGTCCAGGTCGGGCCGGGCCCGGAGGATCTCCTCCATCACGGTGCCCGCCCCGGCGGCGATCAGCGGGTGGTCATATGCGTGCGAGAGCAGCGCGCCGGTCTCGGCGGCGTGCTTCTGCGCGGCATCCCGCGCGTCGGCGTACTCGGTGCCGGTCTGGTGGACCTCGGCGCCGAGCCGGCGCAGCCGGTCGACCTTCACCGGGGGAGCGGTCTCGGGCACGAACACGGTGGCGGGCACGGAGTGCCGTGCGGCCGCCCACGCACACGCCAGCCCGGCGTTTCCGCCCGACGCGATGACGACACCCGTGCCGGGCAGGGTGCCCGCCTCCCGGTGGGCCCTGGTGAAGTTGAACGCGCCGCGCGCCTTGAAGGTGCCGGTGTACTGGAGGAACTCCAGGGCCAGCCATCCCTCGGCCGCACCCCACGTCCCCTGCTCCACCGGCGCGAGCGCCACGGGCCGGATATGTCCCGCGGCCCGCTGGGCCGCGGCTCGTACATCCTCGATGGAAAGAGTCACTGAAACACTGTAACAACCACTGGTACGCTCGGGCCGTGCGAAGCAACCGGGACCGAGCCGATCAGCCCACTCTGGAGGCCATCGCCGAGGCGGCCCTGTCCGTCGTCGACGACGAGGGGCCCGAGGCGCTGAGCTTCCGCAGGGTGGCGCAGCTGCTGGGGGTCTCCCACGCCACGGTCTTCCGCCGCTGCGGCGACTTCGACGGTCTGGTGAACGCGTGCGCGGACCGGCTGGCCGCGCGGATGCCGCTGGTGGGGCAGGACCTCGACTGGGCAACCGCCACCGAGGCCCGCTTCTCCGCGTTCTACGAGGTGCTGATCGAGCACCCCGGTCTTGTGGCGCTGCGCTCGGGCCGTGCCTGGTGGGGCCCGCATCTGCTGAGCCGCCTGGTGGAGCCGCAGCTGGCACACAGCGTCGCCGCCGGAATGACACCCGACGCGGCGATCCGGGTCTACCGGCGGCTGTATCTGCTCACGCTCGGCGCCGTCGCCTTCGTCGACCACCGTGACGTGAAGAAGGTGCGCTCCGCCGCGCGTACGGCGCTCGCCGCGCTGGACCCCGAGGACTTCCCGACCCTCACCGGCAACCTCGCCGTCGTCCTGCCCGCGCTGACCGACCACGAGGTCTACCACGGCGCGCTGCGGCAGCTGATCGACGCCTCCGCGTCGGCCTGCCTCGGCGGACGGTGACCGACACGAAGCGGGGCGGGCCCGAGTGGGCCCGCCCCGCGTCACGCCGAGGCATGGCTAGAGCGTCTGCTGCACCCGCTCCGCCACCAGCTTGATGAAGCGCGACGGATCGCTCAGCTCACCGCCCTCGGCGAGCAGCGCCATGCTGTGGAGCAGCTCGGCCGTCTCCGCGAGCCCGCTGTCGTCCTTGCGCTCGGAGTGGGCCTTGCGCAACCCGCTGACCAGCGGATGGGTGGGGTTGATCTCCAGAATGCGCTTGATCTGGGGCATGTTCTGGCCCATGGAGCGATAGATGTTCTCCAGGGCCGGGGTGACATCGAAGGTGTCACCCACGATGCAGGCCGGGGAGGTGGTCAGCCGTGAGGACAGCCGAACCTCCTTGACCTGCTCGCTCAGCGTCGTCGTCATCCAGGTGAGCAACTCGGCGAAGTCCTTCTGCCGCTGCTCCCGCTCGGCCTCCGCCTCCTCGTCCTTCTCGTCCTGGGAGTCGAGATCGACCTGGCCCTTGGCGATGGAACGGAGCTGCTTGCCGTCGAACTCCGGCACGGCGTCGACCCACAGCTCGTCGATGGGGTCGGTGAGGAGGAGTACCTCGAAGCCCTTGTCCCGGAACGCCTCCATATGGGGCGAACTCTCCATGATCGACCGGGACTCGCCGGTCATGTAGTAGATGTGCTCCTGCCCGTCCTTCATGCGCTCGACGTAACCGCGCAGCGTGGTCGGCTGCTCGGTGTCATGGGTCGAGGCGAAGGAACACACCTCGAGGATCGCCTCGCGGTTCTCCAGGTCGCCGAGGAGACCTTCCTTGAGGACGCGGCCGAATTCCTTCCAGAAGGTCGCGTAGCGCTCCGCGTCGGAGGACATGATGTCCTTCACCGTGGAGAGCACCTTCTTCACCAGACGCCGCCGCATCAGCTGAATCTGGCGGTCCTGCTGAAGGGTTTCCCGCGAGACGTTCAGCGAGAGGTCCGCCGCGTCCACCACGCCCTTGATGAAGCGGAGGTATTCCGGCATCAGCGCTTCGCAGTCGTCCATGATGAAGACGCGCTTGACATAGAGCTGAACCCCCCGCTTGCGGTCCTGCATATACAGGTCCTGCGGTGCGCGGGCCGGAATGAAGAGCAGCGACTGGTATTCGAAGGTGCCCTCCGCCTGCATGCGGATGGTCTCGAGCGGATCGGCCCAGTCATGGCTGATGTGCTTGTAGAACTCGTGGTATTCCTCGTCGGTGACCTCGCCCTTGGGGCGGGCCCACAGCGCCTTCATCGAGTTCACGGTCTCGAGCTCGGGCGCCTTCTCCTCGCCCTCCTCCGCCTCGTCCTCCGCCGTGGCCGGGGGCTGGGCGGGGGCCATCCTGATGGGCCAGGTGATGAAATCCGAGTGCTGTTTGACGATTTCCCGGATCTTCCACGGCGAGGCGTAGTCGTAGAGGTGGTCCTCGGTGTCCTCCGGCTTGAGCCGCATCCTGACGGAGGTGCCCTGCGGCGCGTCGTCGACCGGCTCGATCGTGTAGGTGCCCGCGCCGCTGGAGACCCAGCGGGTGCCCTGGCTCTCCCCCGCGTGACGGGTCACCAGGGTCACCTCGTCGGCCACCATGAAGCTGGAGTAGAAGCCCACCCCGAACTGCCCGATGAGGTCCGCGGAGGCGGCCGCGTCCTTCGACTCCCGCAGCTCCTTGAGGAATTTGGCGGTGCCGGAGTTCGCGATCGTGCCGATGAGCTCCACGACTCCGTCATGCGACATGCCGATGCCGTTGTCGCGGACGGTCAGTGTGCGCGACTCCTGGTCGATCTCGATGGCGATATGGAGATCAGAGGTGTCCGCCTGAAGGCTTTCGTCACGCAGCGATTCGAGGCGCAGTCTGTCCAGCGCGTCGGAAGCGTTGGAGATGAGCTCCCGCAAGAAGACGTCCTTGTTCGAGTAGATCGAATGGATCATCAACTGGAGAAGCTGCCGCGCCTCGACCTGAAACTCGAAAGTCTCGACCCCTGTAGTCAACTGTTTCCCCTCGTGAGATAAGCGTCGACGCCGTCAAGCACAGTGCGTCATCAGCAGCTTATCGAAGGTGAGGGGTGTCGAGCGGCCTTCCTGGGAGTATCACGGACGGCCGCTCACGGGACATGGATCCGGTGGGCCGGGCGACGGGGCCGGTGCGCGTCAGCCGCCGCGCACCGTACTCCAGTCCAGGGCCTCGGCGGCCTCCCGCTGGATTTCCTCGGCCGCCTCCCGGGCCTCGGCGGGGACATCGCCGTGCTCCGCCACGAGGCTGTCGTAGATCGGCACGAAGTCGGACTTTTCTGCGTTCATGTGGCGCACTTTCTCGGTACGGATTCCGGGTCAGCCCCCGGCTACCCGATCTGTTGAACAGACATGCTTTGACGTGGATCACACAGGGCCTCCGGGTGATCCACGGGTGCCCGGCGCGGTGGACGCGCCGGGCACCGGGGGTCAGTGCCCGGTGGGCGACTGATCCAGGACGAACACCGGGATCTGGCGGTCGGTCTTCGTCTGGTACTCGGCGTAGTCCGGGAACGCCTCGACCGCGCGCCCCCACCACACGGCCTTCTCCTCGCCGGTGACCTCGCGCGCGGTCATGTCCTGCCGGATCGGGCCGTCCTGGAGCTCCACCCGGGGGTCGGCCAGGATGTTGTAGTACCAGACCGGGTGTTTGGGGGAGCCGCCCAGCGAGGCGACGACGGCATAGGCGCCGTTGTGCTCCACCCGCATCAGCGGGGTTTTGCGGATCTTTCCGCTCTTCGCGCCCCGCGTCGTCAGAACGATCACGGGCAGGCCCCGCAAGGTCGTTCCCTCGAGGCCGCCGGAGCTCTCGATCAGGTCGACCTGATCGCGTACCCACTTCTCCGGGCTCGGCTCGTACTCACCCTGCAACGGCATGATGTCCGTCCCCTCATCCCTTGTGCGAAGACTCGCCTGACGTCTCCCCGTGCCCATCCTCAACACGGGGAGTACGCGAGATCATCCCGACGGGCTCAGGCGCGTCGCGGCAGCGACACGGGGCGCGTCCAGGGGATGTCCAGGGATGTCCAGGGATGTCCGGGGGATATCTGAGGGAAGGCGAACGTCCGGGGGATGCCCCGGGGACCTTCGGGGGATGTCGGTTACGCCGCCATGGGGCGCTGGTCGGGGGGCGAGGCGGGGGCGGAGGAGGGGGTTTCCTTCTCGCCGTCCCGCTCCGCCGTGCGCTTCGACTCATCGGAGTGCCGTCCCTGAGGAGGGAAGGTCAGATCCGGTACGTCAACGACCGGCGGCAGATCGGGTGTGAGCAGTGGCTGCTCATTTCTGTCCATGGCGAGCGGGTACCCAGGTGCCGCGCTCTCACCCTGCGATACCGGTCACAGTCGGACATGGCGGTCAGATCGGCGGTTCATGCCCGTGTTGGGGCAGGCCGTGGACGCTTCGGCGGTCTGCGAAGTGATCCACGGCCTGCCCCCGGCGCCGGCGCGCCGCCGCTGTGCGGCCGGTGCGCACCCCGGCGGCACCCCGGCCGCCCCATGGCGTCCGGGGTGCCGCCGGTTCAGCCCACGCGTTCGATGCGCGCGTTGCGGATCAGGAATTTGCCCTGCTCGCGGACCTGCTCGAAGGCGGCGTTGTTCAGCAGGGCGCAGCTGCCCGAGGTCGAGGTGACGGAGACGGTTGTCGACTTGTCGTTGTCCAGATTGGTCACCTTCAGCTTCGTGCCGACCGGGAACTGATTGCTGGAGGCGGCCGGGGCCCCGCCCTCACCGGACAACGTGACGGTCGACCCCGCGCAGACGACCTCGCCGGAGGCACCGGTGTCACCGGCGCCGGGATCCGGGGCCGCCTCCGAGGCGGGAGCCGAGGCCGAGGCGCCGCCATCGGCCGGGGCCTCCGCCCCGGCCTGGCCCGTGCCCTCGCCGACGGCGCACCCCGATGCCTGCTGCTTTCGCTTGATCTCCTCGATCACGGCCTGGCGATTGGCTATCCGCGCCTCCGACTGCGCATCCGGATTGGCCCGCTGGTCCGCGATGAACTTCTCGTTGTTGGCCAGGGCCTGTTCCAGCCCGGTGCAGGCCGTGGAGGACTGCGCCGTGCCCTCGGTGCTGGCGTTGCTGGTGGCGGCCAGGACCCCGGCGCCGGTGCCCGCCAGCGCGAGCGAACCGACCAGCAGGCCGAGCTTCTTCTTGCCGCTGAGTGTCCTTCTGCGTGTCATGTCGACTCCTTGTTTCAAGCTGTCCGCCATCCCATACGGGCGGATGCCGGAGTCGTCTCATGACCGGCGGAAAGTTTTTTGGATGAATGTGATTGAGAATTGAACCGGGCCGGGCCTGCCGGGCCGGACCTTAAAAGGGCCTTAAGGCTTCATGAAGCCTTAAGGCCCTTTCCGGGGATGAGCCGATTTCGTCAGCCCAGCCGCTCGTGCAGGAAGTCGAGCGTGCTCCGCCAGGCCGACACCGCGGATTCCGCGTGATAGGACGGCCGCTCGTCGTTGAAGAAGGCGTGACCCGCCGGATAGAGCCGGAAATCAGGCTGCACCCCGGACTCCTCCCGGATGGCCCGGCGCAGCTCCTCCAGGCCGTCCAGCGGAATGGTGGTGTCCTTCTCCCCGAAATGGCCCAGGATGTCGGCCCGCAGACCGGAGAAGTCCGGCAGCTCGCCCTGGATGACGCCGTAGAAGGGCACCGCCGCGCCGACCCGGGAATCGGTGGCGGCCAGATACAGCACAAAACCGCCGCCCATGCAGAATCCGACCGCCCCCACGGTGTCGGAGGTGACCTCGGGCCGGCCGAGGAGATGGCCGACCGCCCCGGAGAGCAGCTCGACCCCACGCGCCACCGGCAGTTCCGCCATCATCCGGTGCGCCTCTTCGGCGCTATGGGCGACGCTGCCCCCGTACAGATCGGGCGCCAGCGCGACAAAGCCCTCGCGGGCCAGCCGGTCGGTGACATCGGCGATGTGGTGGTCCAGGCCCCACCACTCCTGAATGACGATCAACCCCGGCCCCCGCCCGGAGGGTGGCAGCGCCAGATACCCGTGGGCGGTGGTTCCGGCGCTGGGGAAGGTGACGTTCTGACGGGCGGGGGAGCCGGTCGGCTTCGGGACCTCGGGCATGGGCGCATCGCTCCTGTCGTACCGATCGTCGCTGGTCCCACCCATCGTAGGGACGGCGCCATGCCACCAGGGCGGCCGGTCAGGCCCCGGGTCAGGACACGGCCGAGGCGCGAATGTCGTGTCCGTCCGAGGTCAGACAGCGGCCGGTGGACAGGTCGTAGCGCCAGCCGTGCAGGGTGCAGGTGAGCACCTCGCCCTCGATCTGCCCGAACCGTTCGAGGTCGGCGCGCAGATGGGGGCAGCGCCGCTGCACCCGCCAGCCGTCCAGCTCGATGTCCTGGCCGTCGTCCTGGCAGGAGTCGTAGTAGTTCTCCACATACTCGATGCGCTCCATGGACAGGCACTTGAAGAACACATACAGGAACTCGTTGTAGGGCCCGATCCGGCTGGCGGTGAACCGCATCGACAACAGCAGGCTGTTGGACCAGTCCACCTCGCGCCGGGCGATATTGGTGGCCACCAGATCGGCCGAGGTGGACAGCGTGTAGCGGCAGCGCTCACCGTCCCAGAGGCGGACCTCCCGCGCCGGGAAGTCGATCACGATGGGCACGTCGCCCACATCGAGCCGCGCCGGGCCGCCGACACCCGTGCAGATCCGGTCGGCCCTGGTCAGCAGCGGCTCCCACCACTGCTTCAGCTCGCTCAGCAGCCGCTCGCGCGGCAGCGCGGGGGCCCGCGAGGCGCGCTCGGCGGCGAGCGTGGGCTGCTGCCGGGCCGCGAAGTCCCGCAGATACGCGCGCTTTTCGCCGAAGACGCGCTCGATCTCCATCTCGGTGTAGCGGTGGCTGAGCTTGCACACCGTGCTCTCCGGCTCCGCCACCGTCCCGGGCAGCAGCAGATGCGCCGCCACCTCCGGGCGCGCCCGGCCCAGCTCACGCAGGAACTCCAGCTGGTCCACGAAGATGCTCTCCCCGTCCCGGCCGGTGCCGTTGTGCTCGAAGAGCTCGTCGTCGAGGAAGCACGGCGGGCCCGCGTTGGGGAACACATGCTTGGCTTCCACCGCGTCGATGTACCGCAGCGCCCGGTCGAACTGCCCCTGCCGCTTGCGCGCGGCGAACTCCTTCTTGGCCGAGTGCGGCAGCTGGTACACCATCGGGTACCAGATGGCCCCGGAGAACTGGACGAAGTACGCGTCCACCTCGCCGAAGTCCCGGATCGCCGCGATGTCCAGCGGATGGGCGTCGTTCTGGTTGAGCAGCACGCTCCGGCCGTCGTCCAGCGAGAGCGCCGAGTCGCCGATGGGGCCGTCCCCGGGGCCGGTCAACGCGGTGATCATGATGCGCAGACCGTCGCGCTCGACCGGTGTACCGGAGCGGGTGTGCAGGAAGTTGGTGAAGCTGAGCGCCCTCAGCTCGCGTTCCAGCTCATCGGTGGCGAAGGCCGGAAGCAGCACCGTGACGTCCTTGCGCACGTTCCGGCGCAGATTCTCCGCGTCGAAGTGGTCGCGGTGCAGATGGGAGACATACAGATAGTCCGCCGCGCGCCCATAGTGCGCCCAGTCCAGATCGGTGTTGTCCGGGAACGGAAACCACGAGCCGAAGAAGGCGGGATTGACCCATGGATCGCAGAGCACCGATCCCGCCGCGGTCTCGATGAACAGCCCAGCATGCCCAAGTCCGGTCACGCGCATACCCCAGCACCCCAACCCGGTCGGTGATGTCCGATATCTCCACCGTGTCGGGGTTCGCGGCCATGTGCATCCGCGGCTGCGCTTGCCGGGTGGCGGGATCCGCCACCCGGGTCACGCCGATGTGATCAGGGCCGTTCGGCGGTGGCCAGATCGGTGGCGCCCGTGGCCGCCACCCGGTCCGCCGCCGTGGGGCGCGGCGACAGCAGCCGCTCGGCCAGATGTCCGAAGAGCAGGCCGAACGACACCCACAGAGTGCACTGGACCGCGAGGGCGGCCAGCCGGAACTGCCACAGCAGTGTCCCGGGGAACCCCTCGGGCACCTCGTTGAACGACGGCAGGAAGGCGTACGCCAGGCCCACCACCACGATGAAGGCCACCGCGGCGGCCACCGTGGCATTCCAGTTGCCGAGCCGGGGCGCGAGCCGTCTGCCGAGGATGACCGCGCCCACGGCCAGCAGCACACTGAGCACGACCATCAGGAAGTACAGCGTGGTGCGCTGGTCGAGGGTCTCCGGATCGCCCACGGCCGGCGGATTGGCCGGGTACTTGAAGAACGGCACCAGATAGCCGGCCACCAGCGCGCCCAGCGACACCAGCGCGGCGGTGGCACGCGGCCCGAACCGGCCGATGCGGCCGAGGGCCACACACACCGCGAGGGCCGCGATACCGCCGAAGGCGACACCGTAGACGAGAACGCCGGTGCTCAGACCGGCGGTGGACTGCATGGTGCGGCTGACGAGCTCGGCGCCGTGCTCATGGCTGTGCGCGTCCTCGTACGCGATGGCCGAGTCCACGCGCGGCTCGCCGAGCAGATAGGCCACGCCGAGCGCCGGAAGCCCGGCGGCGAGGCCCGCGAGCATGCCCCGGACGAGCAACGCCCGGACGGATATGGAGTTCATGAAGAATTCGATTCCCCTGGGGACGGGACCTGCGGCGGAAAGCGGAGGTCGGGGTCAGTGGCAGGGGAAGCCGAGCAGATGGCGGCCGTCGTGGACCCACTCGTGCACACCTTCGCCGGAGAGCACGGCGGTGGCGCCCTGCTCGGCGCCGATGAAGTACAGGAGGATCAGCATGAGGAGGCCGAAGAAGAGCGCCCACGGGGCGATGGCCTTCAGCGAGATGGGGGTGATCTCCGGCACCGGCTGGGCGCTGGGTGCGGAAACGGCGGACTGAGCCATGGTGGAACCTCCAGGGGAACACGCGTCCCGGTCGTTGGTGCTCATACGACGGCGCTGGGTCTGACTCGCCCGGCGGGCGGCCCGCGTAACGGGTGCTCCGCCGGACATACAGTGGCGCGACCGTGCCGGAATCTCACCGGGCTTCCGTCACGCCGTCGTCTCCATGAGACGGTAGCGTGCGAGCGTCGTCCGCCGCTACGGGGCGGATGCCCGAATGTGTGGCTCTACGTGGGCGAATGGTGCGGATGGGGGGCTGGGTGGTGCGTATCACGCTGGTCGCGCCCGCCGTCAACGCGGCACTGCGGCAGGTGCGGTTCGACGACGCCCCGCCGGACGCGGCCGGGGTGCGCCGGGCACGGGCGGCGGCCGCGGCGCTGCCCCGCCACGACATCGCGTTCACCGCACCCTCCGAGCGCTGCCGCGGTACCGCCGCGGCCCTGGGGCTCGACGCCGCCGTGGCGCCGGAGTTGGGCGATCTCGATGTGGGCCGCTGGCGGGGCCGTTCACTGGACGAGGTGGGGCAGCGGGCCCCGGAGGAGGTCGCCGCGTGGCTTTCCGATCCGGCCGCGGCGCCACACGGTGGCGAGTCGCTGCTGGCGTTGGTGGAACGGATCGGGGTCTGGCTGGAGGCCCGGAAAGAGGGCTCAGCGAGTCCGTCCGGACCGGCCCGTGAGGGGCGGCTGCTCGCCGTGGTGGAACCGGCCGTGGTCCGGGCCGCGCTCGTCCACGCCCTCGGCCTGCCCGCCCCCGCCTTCTGGCGGCTGGACGTCGCCCCGCTGACCGCGACGGAACTCAGCGGCCGCGCGGGCCGCTGGAATCTGCGCTGCGGCCACCCGTTGGCGGAGGGCGTGTCGTAACGAGCGGACACTCGCTGACGGAGGGTGTGTCGTAAGGAGCGGACACTCGCTGACGGAGGGTGTGTCGTAAGGAGCGGGTGCGCGCTGGCGGAGCGCGTGCCGTGACGAGCGGACACCGGCCGACAGGAGGGCAGGCCATGACGGCCGGACACCGGCCGATGGGCGGCCTGCCGTAACGAAATGATCTCTCCGATGGCGTGTCCGCACCGGAATGCGCTGTCGTAGCTTGATGGCATCCCCCACCACCCGGCTCCGCCCCGTCACCGCCACTCTCTGCGCCACCGCGCTGGCGCTGCTCACCGCGTGCGGCGGTGGCGGGGGAGACGACGGGAAGAAGGGTGGCGACGGGGCCGGGAAGAGCACGGCCTCACCTGTCGTCACCCCCACCGCGACCGCTCCCGTCCCCCGGGGCGAGGGCAGCGCGCTGCCGGACGACCTGAACGGCGACGGCCGCCCCGAGCTCAGAATCCCGCTCGCCTCCGACGAGGAGCTCGGCGGCCTGCGCCATATCGCCTTCGTGTACGGCTCGGCGAAGGGGCTCGACCCCGCCGTCCGCACCGTGCTCGGCCGTACGGACCTCGGCCTGCCCACCGGCGCCGGATGGGACGACCGCGTCGCGGGCGAGATGCGGTCCGCGACCACCGCCGACCTCGACGGCGACGGCTACGCCGATGTGATCGCCACCGCCACCAAGGAGCGCGACCCGGCCAGTGCCGGGCGCGTTCACATCACCACCCAGACGCTTCCCTACATCACCTGGGGCGGCCCCGAGGGACCGCGCCGGGGAGCCCCCGCCACTCCGGTGGGGCTGGCCGACGCCGACGACGGCCTGGAGAGCCCGTGGCCCCTGACGACGGGTGACTTCAACGGGGACGGACACCACGATCTGGCCGCCGTGCGCCAGGGAGGCAAGGACTTCCACGTGCTGTACGGGCCGTTCGGCCGTGACGGCAAGGCCGCCCGCACCGCGACATACGCCAACCCCCTCGGCTCCAGCGGCCAGATCGCGGAGCTGCACGCCGACGCCATCGACGGCGACCGGCCCACCGATCTGGTGGTGCACGCGCAGGGCGACGACGATCAGACGGACTCCGCGCTCCTCAAGGCGGGCCCGGACGGCCTCGCCACCACCGGCCGCACCCTCCGTAAGGGCAACGCCATCGCCTTCGGCGACTTCGACGGTGACGGGAAGCGGGATGTCGCGGTCGCCGACACCGGCAGCCGCAACGACGAACCGGGCTATGAGACCGAGCCCGCGGACGTCAGCCAGTCGGTCAGCGTGTACACCGAGCGCTCGGCCGGATCGGACCCCCGGCCGATCAGGATCCCCGCCCTGGGCGGCGATGCGCTCGCCGCGGCCGACACCGACGGGGACGGCACCGACGAACTGGCCGTCTCGCTGCGCACCGGCGGCACCGAACTGCTGACGATCCGCCCGGACGCCCCCGGGGAGATCGCCCACCGCCGCACCCTCGACCGCACCGTCCCGGCCCGTGTGGACGGCCACGAGGTGCCGAAGAAGCGGCGCGCCGTCAGGCTCCACGGTGCCGGGGACTTCGACCACGACGGCAAGGACGAGGTGGTGCTGGCCTGGGGGCCGGACCCGCTCTTCGCGCTCTACGGGGAGAAGCCGCAACGGTTCTGGGTGACCGACGGCGCCGCGGACGAGGTGGTGTTCACCAGCGCGCCCTACGCCAAGGGCGCCTCGTGAGGCGCGTCGCCCCACCGCACGCGTGTCCATGCGCACCACCCCCTTCGCCGGGCCCGGCCGACGCCTTACTGTGGGCGTCAGTCGGCTGGTGAGGGGGAGCGGATGACGACCGGGGAAGCCTCCGGCGGGGAGGAGCGGGGGAACGATTCAGGATCGCCCCACGGAACCGTGATTGGCGGCCGGTACCAACTGCGCGCGCGCATGGGCCGCGGCGGTATGAGCGTGGTCTGGGACGCCTACGACGTATTGCTCGGCCGCCCCGTCGTCGTCAAGGAGCTGACCCCGGACGGCGATCCGGACCCGGAGGCGTATACGCGCTGGCTCGGCCGGTTGCGCCGCGAGGTCCGGGTCCTCGCCTCGACCCTCCATCGGCACCTGGCCGCCATCTACGACCTGGGCGAGAGCGAGGGCCGGGTCTGGATCGTCATGGAGCGCCTCGACCAGCGTTCGCTGGCGGACCGGATCGGCGATCGGGGCGGGCGGCTCGGCGTGACCGAGACGGCCCGGATCGGCCTGGAAGTGCTGCGCGGATTACGTGCGCTGTACGCGGCGGGGATGGCCCATGGGGACGTCAAACCGCGTAACGTCCTCTTCCGCCCGGACGGCCCCGCGGTGCTGGTGGACCAGCTGGGCCTGACCTTCGCGGACGAGGGCGGTGTGGTCGGCACACCCGCCTATATGGCACCGGAACGCTTCACGTCCCCCTCCCTTCCGGCGACCGCGGAAGGGATGCTGAAGGCCGACCTGTGGTCCCTGGGCGTGACCCTGTACGAGGTCGTCGAGGGCCATGCGCCGTTCCAGGGGCTGACGGTGGGTGAGGTGATGAGCGCGGTGTGGAGCGCCCCGCCGCCGCCCATGAGATACGCGGGTGCGCTGCGGCCGCTGATCGAGGGACTGCTGGCCAAGGACCCGGAGCGGCGGCTGACGGCCGATGAGGCAGAGGCGCTGCTGCGCGACTCGGCCCGGGGAGAGCCCATGTCCGCCCCGGGGGCCGAGGCAGCGGCCCTCCCCGCGCCCGCGGGAGCCGCGGAGGCCATGCGGTCGGCCCCCCGGGTGAGCGGTGCGGGCGGCGCCGGAGCCCTCGCCCCGATCGTCGTCGTACTGGGGATCCTGCTCGCCGTGTCGGGCGCGCTGGCCCTGCCCTCGCTGACCCCGGACTCCTGGGACGACGTTCCCGGATGGGTGGGGCCCGGATGTCTCGGCCTGCTGTGGCTGGCGCTCGCGGCGCGCGGCTTCGCATCGGCCAGACAGCGGGACCGGCAGGCCCGGTGGCTCGACGCACTGCACCCGGACGCCGGGGAGGCGGGCGCCCGCCCCGCCGGGCCCTGGCAGGCGCTGAGCGAGGGATATCTGGCGGCCCTGGCGATGCCTCGGCCCGCTGTTCGGCGGGCGCGGCGTCCGGTGGAGCGAGAGATGGAACGGGACATGGCCGACTTCCTCACCGCGCTCGGCCCGCCACCGCCACGGGCGGCGGGCGCGGACCCCACATCCCGTCCGGACCGTCCGGGGGAGGCTCCGTGACCGAGAACACGAGTGAGAACCCCGTCCAGGGCGGCCCTGCGGAGTCGGCGGTGCCCTGGGGCGACCGGCTGCCGGTGGAGCAGGCCAAGGAGTGGGAGGCGGTCAGGCCCGGCACGGTGGAGTGGATGCTCACCGAACTCCAGCGGGAGCGTGAGCACCGCCGCCGTATGGACTGGGTGCACACGGGGTTGCAGGCGTTCGGCTCGCTGCTGGGCGCCGGCACGGTCGTGGCGTACATCTGGGTGGCCACGTACTTCCTCGCCCATGACGCCGCCACCCAGGGCGCGGCCATCCTCGGCGGCGGTACGGCCGCCCTGGTCGGGGGGTTCCTCGGCAAGCGCTACGGCGACCGGCGCTGACCTCTGGGAGCCGTCGCCGTCCGGGGAGTGAACAGGATGACGCCTCCTTGCGTATGAGGGGTGGGCCTTCGCCGTCCGGGGCCCTCCGGATCGACGTAAGGAGGCAGGGTGGTGAAGCACATGCGGCGCGGCGTGCGCCGGGCCGTGCGGGTCGTGGCTGTCGGGGCACTGGTCTGTGGCGGGGTGATGGTCTCCCAGGCCGGGCCGGGCGGATCGGCCCACGGGACGACCGGAAACGAGGGTTCGAGAGCCCTGAGCGCGCGTCAGGCGGACGATGTGGGCGGACGGCTGGTGTCCGCGCTCGGCTCCTCCCGTACGGCGGGCAACTGGATCGGCGCCGACGGCCGCCCGGTGGTGGCGGTGACGGACGACACGGCCGCGGACGAGGTCAGCAGGGCCGGGGCCACCGTCAAACGGGTGCGGTACAGCATGGAGCAACTGGACTCCGCGACCGAGAAGCTGCGCTCCGCGCCCCGGGTGGCGGGCACCGCGTGGATGGTGGACCCCAAGTCCAACCAGGTCGTGCTGGTCGGCGACAGCAGTGTCTCCACCGCCCGCTGGTCGACGATGAAGGCGCTGGCCGCGGAGGTGGGCGACGAGGTGCGGACGCAGCGGACGGCGGGCTCCTTCACCACCAGAACCGCCGGGGCCGCTCCCATGTTCACCAACGGCAGCCGCTGTTCGGCGGGTTTCAACGTCACCGACGGCCAGGCCGGGTTCATCCTGACGGCGGGTCACTGCGGCCCCACCGGCACCCCCTGGTTCACCGACGGCAGCGGCCGCACCCGCATCGGCACGACGGTCCGGAGCAGCTTCCCCGGCAGTGACTTCTCATTGGTGCGGTACGACAACGCCTCGCTCGACCAGAGCGGTGTGCTCGACGTCGGCGGCGGCCGGGTGGTGCGGGTCACCGGTGTCGCCGACCCCGTCGTGGGCCAGGAGGTGTTCCGCAGCGGCAGCACCACCGGGCTGCGCTCGGGCAAGGTGACCGGGCTCAACGCGACGGTCAACTACCCCGAGGGCACGGTCACCGGGCTGGTCCAGGCCACCGTGTGCGCCGAGCCCGGCGACAGCGGCGGGCCGCTCTTCGCCCAGGGCGTGGCGCTCGGCGTCACCTCCGGCGGCAGCGGCGACTGCGAGAAGGGCGGGGTGACCTTCTTCCAGCCCGTGACCAAGGCGCTGAGCGCGCTCGGGGTGGGCATTCCGGGAGCCAAGGCCCAGAGCCCCAACCCGGCCATCGCCTCCGGCGGTCAGACGGGCGCCGCGCCCGGTGCCACCGGGACATCCGGGATCGACGACGGCGTCTCGACGCTCGACGATGTGGTGGCGTACGCCCAGGGCTTCGGGCCCGGTCTGGTGGTCATCGTGGTGGGGTTCGTCGGGCTGCTGTCCACACTGACCATCCGGCCCCGGCGCCGCCGCTACCGCGGCTACTCCACCGGCTGGGGATGAGCCGGTGAGACGTTCGCTATGGCCGAGGGCAGGGTCGCTCGGGTCCTGGCCGCGGTCGGCCAGGGGACGTACGACGACGAGGTGGCCCCCGCCCGCGGCGGGGGCCACCTCGTCGGAAAGGGAACTGCCGTTCCGGCACTCAGTAGTCGTAGTGGTGGTGGTGCCGGTGCCGCTCGGGCTCCTCGACCACCGGGGGAGCCACGGCGGTCGGCTCCACGACGCGCCGGCGCTTGTAGACACTCACATACGCCGATGTGCCGATGATGCCGACGGCCATCAGGATCAGACCGACCAAGTGGACGTTGAGACCGTTGGCGTTCCAGTCGGTGGCGAAGGTGAGAATCCCTCCCACCGCGATCATCAAAATGCAACCGCCGAGGCCCATCAGTTCTGCCTCCGTACATGAGTTCGCTGTTGTGGGCTGGTCCACGCCGGGTACCCAGGCCCGCCGGGGCCAATCTCACGTCCCGCGGTCCTCCTTTTCCACGGCGGCCACCCGCTCGTCGAGCGCCTGGCGGTCCGCGCGCGCCCTCGCCCGGTCCCTGGCCGAGGCTTCGGTGACATCGAGGAAGATCTGGTCGGCGTACGGCCAGATCTCCGCCATCGCCGTCTTGACGCGCACCAGGACCTCCTCGACCTCCTCGCTGTCGTGGCCGGGGACGAGGTCGACCCGGGCCGCCACCAGCGTCGAGTCATTGCCCAGACGCATCGTCAGCAGACCGGTCACGGTGTCGATCTCCGGCTGCGCCTCGAGGAACCGGCGCAGCTCCCGGCGCTGGGCCGGATCGATCGCCTCGCCGATGAGCCGCCCGCGCGACTCCTTGGCCAGCCGGTAGGCCACATAGACCAGCAGCGCCCCGATCAGGAAGGAGGCCGTGGCCTCATAGGCCACCTCGCCGGTGACCATGTGCAGCCACATGCCGAGCAGCGCGAACACCACGCCGAGACAGGCGGTGGAGTCCTCGGCCAGGACGGTGCGCAGCGTGGGGTCGTCACCCGCGCGCAGCTCGGCCACCATGCCGTGGCCCGCCTCCCGGGCGTGCCCGCGGACCTGGACCAGCGCCCGGACCAGCGAGGAGCCCTCGGCGAGCAGCGCCACCCCGAGCACCGCGAGGCCCACCAGATAGCCGCTGTGGTCCTCGGAGCTGCCCGAGCTCAGCGCCTCGGCGCCCTGGAAGAAGGAGAAGCAGCCGCCCATGACGAAGATGCCGACGGCGGCCAGCAGCGACCAGAAGTAGCGCTCCTTGCCGTAGCCGAAGGGGTGCTGGTCGTCGGGCGCCCGCTTGCTGCGTTTGAGGGAGGCGAGCAGAAACACCTCGTTGAGGCTGTCCGCGACGGAGTGAGCGGCCTCGGAGAGCAGCGCGGGGGAGCCGGAGAAGACCCCGCCGACGGCCTTGGCCAGCGCGATGAGCAGATTGGCGCCGAGCGCGACGAAGACGGTGACGGCGGTCCGGGCGTCCTCGCCCCGCGACGCGCCGGGCCGGTCCGGGCCCTGGCGTTCGTCCGGCCTGCTGTGCCGGTCCGGTCCCTGGTGTCCGTCCGGCGTGCCGGGCCGCTCCGGGCCCCGATGTCCATCCGGCGGATCGGGCCGGTCGGGCCCTTGGTGTGCGTCCGGCGGTGCGGGTACGCGAGAGGTCTCCGGCGGGTCCGGCGTCCCCCGCGTACGCGGTGTCCCGTGCCGGTCGGAGTGGTGCGCTGTGGAACGGCTCATC
The DNA here is from genome assembly GCF_040653035.1 of Streptomyces malaysiensis subsp. malaysiensis. Classification (NCBI taxonomy): domain Bacteria; kingdom Bacillati; phylum Actinomycetota; class Actinomycetes; order Kitasatosporales; family Streptomycetaceae; genus Streptomyces; species Streptomyces malaysiensis. The sequence goes on along the minus strand of NZ_JBEZNG010000010.1, from coordinate 173,098 downwards.
GGCGGGAAACTCCGTATGCGCGAAGTCCATGCCGTCCTGATGGCCCTCTGCGCCGGGGCGGCTTTGCGCCGGAGCGGCTCTCTGCGCCGGGGCGGCCGGACGGCCTGTCCCCTCCGCGTGTGTCCCGATACCGGGATCTCAATCGTGAGACGCCCGCCGGGCGGAGCGCGCCCCGCCGGTCCATCCGGCCCACGGGGCGCGCTCGGAGCGGGTCAGCCGGCCGGAGTGTTCGGGGACGCGGGCACCTTCGGCAGGGCGCTGAAGAGGTCGAGCCCCATGGCGGCGGCGATCAGCAGTCCGATCACACCGAGCGCCACCGCTCCCCAGGCCACCGCGGTCACCCAGGGCGCCCCGGCCGTGGCGGGCCGCCGCTGCCGTAGCAGCACCACACCGGCGATCACCACGGCGACCAGCGCGAACAGCCCGTTGACCAGGGCCGTGGTGTGCCATGGAGTGCCGTACACCATGGCGATCTGATCGGCGGCGGAGCCGGACTGGGCCTTGATCTGGCCGGTCAGCTGCTTGCGCTCCTGCAACATCGTGCCGAGCCAGGTGCCGGTGAGCGAGGCGAGCCCGAGCCCGGCGCCCACGACCGAGGCGGCGCCGAGGACGATGCCCGGCGCGGTGGCCAGGGAAGGGGGTGCGGTGTCATCGGCGGTGGTTTCCCCGACGGAGGCGGACGTCTCCGAGTCGTCCGGTGTTTCCTCCGAGTCCTGGGTCTCCCGCGCGTCCGGGGTCTTACGCGGGTCCGATACAGCGTTCGGGACACCCTCCGCCGTGGCTTCCTCGGCTTCTGCGGGCTGCGCTGCGGTGTCGGTCGGTTGGTCGGTCTTGGTGGTGTCCATGTGGCGCAACCGTAGGGACCGAAGATGAGAACTCACTGAGAAGACGATGTCCTTCGGCCGGCGGCACCGGCCGGGTGGCGGCCGGCCGGCCCGCATACGCTGGCCGAAGGGTCTCCCCGAGGGCCGGGAACCTTTCGCTGGACGACGGGAGCACCCCGTGGCCTCCTCCACCTCTGGCGGCGCCGCCTCCGACGGCGGGGCACGGCACCGGCTGCGCGGATGGCTGCTGGAGGGCCTGACCGACATGGCCAAGCGCCAGCCCGGCCCGCACGCCGAGCCGGAGGGCGTACATGAGGGCCGGCCGTGGTGGCGGGTGATGTGCCTGACCGGTCTGGACTACTTCTCCACCCTCGGTTACCAGCCCGGTATCGCCGCCCTGGCGGCCGGGCTGCTCTCCCCGCTGGCCACCGTGGTGCTGGTGGTGGTGACCCTGGTCGGCGCGCTGCCGGTGTACCGCAGGGTGGCCGAGGAGAGTCCGCACGGCCAGGGCTCGATCGCGATGCTGGAGCGGCTGCTGACCTTCTGGAAGGGCAAGGTGTTCGTTCTCACCCTGCTGGGCTTCGCGGCCACCGACTTCCTCATCACCATCACCCTCTCCGCCGCCGACGCCACCGCCCACCTGGTGGAGAACCCGCATTTCACCTCGGCCCTGAACGGCCATGAGGTGGCCGTCACCCTGATCCTGGTGGGGCTGCTGGGCGCGGTGTTCCTCAAGGGGTTCACCGAGGCCATCGGGATCGCGGTGGCGCTGGTCGCGGTCTATCTGCTGCTCAACGCCATCGTGGTGGCGGTCGGGCTGTGGCATGTCTGGACCGCCCCGCAGGTGATCCCCGACTGGTCCCGGGCGCTGGTCGCAGAGCGCGGCAGTCCCCTGGTGATGATCGGCGTGGCGCTGGTGATCTTCCCGAAGCTGGCCCTGGGCCTGTCCGGATTCGAGACCGGCGTGGCCGTCATGCCGCATATCGAGGGCAAGCCCGGCGACACCCCGGAGCGCCCCGCCGGACGCATCCACGGCGCCAGGAAGCTGCTGACCACCGCCGCGGTGATCATGAGCGTCTTCCTCATCACCTCCAGCTTCATCACAACCCTGCTGATCCCGCAGCGGGAGTTCGAACCGGGCGGCCGGGCCAATGGGCGCGCCCTGGCCTATCTCGCCCATGAGTACCTGGGCTCGGCGTTCGGCAGCGTCTATGACGCCTCCACCATCGCCATCCTCTGGTTCGCCGGCGCCTCGGCCATGGCCGGACTGCTCAATCTGATGCCCCGCTATCTGCCGCGTTACGGCATGGCCCCCCACTGGGCGCGCGCGGTCCGCCCCATGGTGCTGGTGTTCATCGCCATCGCGTTCCTGGTGACCTGGATCTTCAAGGCGGATGTGGACGCCCAGGGCGGCGCCTACGCCACCGGTGTGCTCGTGCTCATCACCTCCGCCGCCATCGCCGTCACCATCGCCGCCCGGCGCGCCCGGCAGCGCCGCTGGACCCTCGGCTTCGGCGTCATCGCGGCGATCTTCCTGTACACCACCGCGGTCAACGTGATCGAACGGCCCGACGGCGTCAAGATCGGCGCCTGCTTCATCGCGGGCATCCTGGCCGTGTCGCTGCTGTCCCGGGTGGCCAGGGCGTTCGAGCTACGGGTCACCAGCGTGACGTTCGACCCGCTGGCCGAGCGGTTCATCCGCGACACCGCGCACCGCAGGATCCGCTTCATCGCCAATCAGCCGGAACGCCGTGACCTGGTCGAATACCGCGACAAGCAGCACCAGATCCGGGCGGACAACGACATCCCGCCCGAGGACGACATCATCTTCGTCGAGGTCACCGTGGCCGACCCGTCGGAGTTCGAAAGCGATCTGCGGGTGTGCGGAGAGGTGCTGCACGGCCGCTACCGCGTGCTGACCCTCCAGAGCGCCACCATCCCCAACGCGCTGGCCGCGCTGCTGCTGTGGGTGCGGGACATGACCGGGCAGCGTCCACACATCTACTTCGAGTGGACGGAGGGCCATCCGCTGGCCCACTTCCTGCGCTTCTTCCTCTTCGGCCAGGGCGAGGTCGCCCCCGTCACCCGTGAGGTGCTCCGCGAGGCCGAGCCCGACCGCGGCCGCCGCCCCCATGTCCATGTCGGCTGAGGAGATCCCGCCGAGCCGGGGCGGCCGCCGCGTCAGGGCGCCGTCGGTGTCAGTCCGTCGTCGGTGTCAGGTCGTCACCGGCTCCGGGTCCGGATCGGTGGCGGGCAGGCTGTCCATGAACGAGCTCACCGAGAACACCGCCCGCCCCGGCCCCGGCGGACCGTATCCGGGCGGCGAGGACAGCCCGAAGTCCTCGAGCGTCGCCCGGTAGGTCTCCAGCAGCCGGATGTGGTACTCCAGCGGGGCGCCCTGCGGATTGGCCTTGCCCAGCGGTGTCGTCGGCTCGGGGCACCAGGTGGTGAACCGGGGCACGACCCCGTGGGACATGAAGAACCGCAGCCCCTCGGCGGTGGAGTCGATCGCCTCGGCCACCGAGGAGAAGCCGAACGGCTCGGCCATCTCCACGCCCGCGACGAAGTTGGGGATCACATTCCGGGCGCCGAACACCTCGGTCGAGTCCAGGATCCGGCGATGCCACTCGTCCCTGCCGATGTAGCGCTCCTTGCCCGGGCAGTACAGCTCGAACAGCCGCCGGTCCCACACCTCGAAATTGGGGTGGTAGATCCGCACCCCGTAGTCGTGGAACCGCTGGACGTCCTCCTTGGGCAGCGCCTGCGCCACCACCTTGCCGATCCACCGGCCCGGGAAGCGCTCCTCGATGGCCTTGGCGTAGTGGCCGTAGAAGTCGGCCTCGTCACGGCCGCCGATATGCGAGGTGATCGCGCCACCGGTGAGGGTGTACGCCTGGGAGGCGCGGGCGGTGTCATGGCGGTCGATGATCTCCAGCGCCTCCAGCACCTCCTCCACCGGCTTCACCCCGGTGTACGGGCGGCCCGCCGCCTTGTGCTGACGCCAGTTGTGGTTGATATCGCAGTACTGGCACTCCTCCTTGGCGCCGAAGTACTGGCACACCCGGAAAACCGTCAGATAGACCAGATAGCCCCACTGGATGGTCGGCGCCACCTCCATCACCGACTTGCCGTTCGACAAGGTGTGACGGTAGTAGTCCGGCATCGGCGGCAGCCCCACGTCGGCGATGCGCGCCCCGTCCAGATACAGGCCCAGCGCACCGTCCTCACCCGCCCGGACCACATACGGCGAGGCGGGGTTGACGCGGACGGACACCACGGTGCGGCGCAGCTCGTACGGCCCGCCGGTGAGCACGATCTCCTCGGGCGGCCGGTTGAGGGCCGCGGCGCCCAGCTCCGGCAGGGTGCGGTGGTCGAACGAGAAGATGAAGTACGACTTCGGCTTGACGTCGCCGTCCTCGTTGCCGCTGAGCGCGGACTCGTCGAAGGCCATGCCGCCGCGCAGCAGGTCCTCCTTGAGCACGGCCTCCCGGGGCACCTGGGGGAAACGCCCCATCAGCTCCTCGACCAGCGCGGTTCGTCTCTGGCTCGCCATCTGCCGCATCATCCCCCCGGCTCCGTATGGATGCGCTGTGGTTCCTGCGCAGGTCTCCATGCCGCCCAACACCATAGATCAGGGCGGATGTTCGACTCCAGAGCACCCGGCGCGTGTCCGCGCGTGTCCGCCCGCCCCCGTCCGGGCGGGTCGGCCGGGAACGCGTACCCGGCCTGATGGGCGCTTCCGGCCCGGCCGACCTAGGGTGGAAGTGCCATGGCAGTCAACCGGCTCGGCGTGGTCGTCCACCAGGCCCGCCCCACCGCCGTCGCGGCGGCGAACACCGCCCGCGCATGGGCCGCTGCCCATGGCATCTCCTGTTTCGAGCTGGACGTCTGGCGTGGCGATCAGCCCCGGCGCAGCTCCCGGGAGGAGGCCGCGGCCGCCGGCCACCCCGATCTGATCGTCACCTTCGGCGGCGACGGCACCTTTCTGCGCGGCGCCCGGCTCGCCGCCAGGAACGGGGCCGCTGCGCTCGGGGTGAACGTGGGACGGGTCGGCTTCCTCACCGAGATCACCGTTGATCAGGTGGAGGAGGCGCTGGACGCCGTTCACGACGGCCGTGCCACCATCGAGGAGCGCATGCTGCTCACCCTGCGGGCGTCCCGGCAGCTGGAGATGCCCGAGGGCATGGAGGCGCTGCTGCGGTACGGGCGGGGCCCGGTGCCGCCCCCGCCCAGGGTGCGCCCCGGCCGCGGCCCCGAGGAGGTGGGCTGGGGCATTCCGCTGGATGTCATCGCCGTCAACGACGTGGTCTTCGAGAAGCTCGCCCGCGACCGCCAGGCCGGACTGGGCGTGTATGTGTCCGGGCAGCTGCTCGCCTCGTACTCGGCCGACGCGATCATCGTCGCCACCCCGACCGGCTCCACCGCCTACAGCTTCGCCGCCGGTGGACCGGTGGTCTCCCCCTACCTGGACGCGGTGGTCTTCACCCCGGTGGCCCCGCACATCGCCTTCGACCGCACCGTGGTGGCCGCGGTGGACGAGGCCGTGGCCGTGCGGGTCCTGCCGACCTCGGGGCGGGTGGCGGTCAGCCTCGACGGGCAGCTGCGCGGGGTGCTGGAGCCGGGCGACTGGGTGGCCGCCTACCGGGCGCCGGACCGGCTGCGGCTGGTACGGCTGGCGCCGACGGAGTTCTACCACCGGCTGCGGGACCGCTTCCGGCTGGCCGACTCGCCCGCCGCCGATGCGGCCCCGCCGTTCTACCGCCCGCCCTCCCCGGTCCCCCCGGACCTGGCGCATCTGCGGCTGCCCCCGGTGCCCGACGAGCCACCGGAGCCCTAGGGCCTGTCGTCAAAGGGGGCGCCCTTGACGACAGACCCCAGCGGGGCGGCCGCCGCCGAAGATGCGGGGCGCCCACCCCGATGCCAGGCTGAGTGATGTGACAGCTCACACGTTCCACAGCGACTTCACGCTGCGTATCAACGGTGCTGACCGCCCCCTCACCCTCGACCACCGGGTGACCCTGCTGGACGCCCTGCGCGAACACCTGGCGCTGACCGGGGTCAAGAAGGGGTGCGACCACGGGCAGTGCGGGGCCTGCACCGTCCTGATCGACGGGGAGCGGGTCAACAGCTGCCTGGTGTTCGCCGTGGCCGCCCAGGGCCGTGACATCACCACCATCGAGGGTGTCGCGGGGCTCGCCGCCCCGGCGGAACTCCATCCGCTCCAGCGGGCGTTCCTGGAACACGACGGCTTCCAGTGCGGCTACTGCACACCCGGCCAGATCTGCTCCGCGATCGGCGCCCTCACCGAGGCCGCGCGCGGCTGGCCCAGCCATGTCACCGAGGACATGGCGGCCGGGGCCGGCGCACCGGGTGACCTGGACGCCGACGAGATCCGGGAGCGGATGAGCGGCAATCTGTGCCGCTGCGGGGCGTACCCCGGCATCGTGGCCGCCATCCGCGAGGTGGCCGGGGCCGACGGCGGCGGGGCGCCGGCCCGCGCCGGTGTGGCGGGAGGGGCGCGATGAAGCCCTTCGCCTATGAGCGCGCCACCGACCCCGGGGCCGCCGCCACGCTCGTGGCCGACTCCACCGAGACGGTGTACCTGGCCGGGGGCACCAATCTGGTGGACCTGATGAAGCTCGGGGTGACCGAGCCCGCCATGCTCGTCGACATCACCGGGCTCCCGTACGACACCATCGAGCACCGCCCCGACGGCGGTGTGCTCATCGGCGCGCTGGTCCCGGGCAGCCGGCTCGCCGGGGACCCCGGCATCCGCGAGCGCTTCCCGGCACTGGCCGAGGCGCTGCTGTCCGGGGCCTCCGGGCAGCTTCGGACGGTGGCCACCACCGGTGGCAATCTGCTCCAGCGCACCCGCTGTGTGTACTTCCAGGACGTGACCAAACCCTGCAACAAACGGCGGCCGGGCACCGGCTGTTCGGCCATCCAGGGCCTCCACCGCGACCTGGCCGTCCTCGGCACTTCCGACTCCTGCGTGGCGGGCCACCCCTCCGACATGGCGGTGGCGATGGCCGCGCTCGACGCCGTCGTCCATCTGCGGCGGGTCAACGGCAGCACCCGTACGGTGTCGCTGAACGAGTTCTATCTGCTGCCCGGTGACACACCGGACCGCGAGACGGTGCTCCAGCCGGGCGATCTGATCACCGGGGTCGAGCTGCCACCGCCCCCCGAGGGCGCCGCCATGTCCTACCGCAAGGTCCGCGACCGCTGGTCCTACGCGTTCGCGCTGGTGTCGGTGGCCGCCGTGGCCGCCACCGACACCGACGGCACCCTGCGGGAGATCCGGCTCGGGCTCGGCGGAGTGGGCGCACGCCCCTGGCGGGCCCGCGAGGCCGAGCGGCTGCTGACCGGCCGGCGGCCGACCGGGGAGAGCCTGCGGGAGGCGGCACGGGCCGAGTTCGCCCCGGCGCGCCCGCTGCCGCAGAACGCGTTCAAGATCGACCTGGCCGTGGACGTCATCACCTCGGCCGTGCGCGACCTCGTGGGAGGACAGCGTCGATGACCACGATCCAGCGGACCGTGGGCGCGGAGGTGGCCCGTGTCGAAGGACGCGAGAAGGTCACCGGCACCGCGCTCTACGCCTATGAGTACCCGGTGCCGGACGCCCTGTACGCATGGGCGATCCAGTCCACCATCCCGCGCGGCAGGGTGCGCGCCCTGGACACCGCCGCGGCGCTGGCCCTGCCGGGGGTGGTCGCCGTGCTCGACAGCCACAATGTGTTCCGGCTGCGCCCGACCGACGCCCCCGAACTCGCCGTTCTCCAGTCCCCGGACATCGCCCACCGGGGGCAGATCGTGGCGGCCGTGGTGGCGGACACCTACGAGACGGCACGTCAGGCCGCCGCGGCCGTACGGATCGAGTACGACGTGGACGACCACGACTCCGAGCTGATGGACGGCGATCCGCGCATCTTCGTCCCCGAAACCGTCAACGGCGGTCACCCGGGACACATGGAGAAGGGCGATGTGGAGGCCGCCCTCGCCGCGGCGCCGGTCGTCCTCGACGTCACGTACACCACGCCCCCGGAGCACACCAGCACGATGGAACCGCATGCCACCATCGCGGTCTGGGACGGGGACGACTCGCTCACCCTCTACAACGGCGACCAGGGCCCCTGGATGACGGCCGACAGGCTGGCCGCGATGTTCGGCCTGCCCGAGGGCGCCGTACGGGTCGTGGCCGACCACACCGGCGGGGGCTTCGGCTCCAAGGCGGTGCCCCGCCCGCCCACGGTGCTCGCCGCGCTGGCCGCCCGCGCGGTGGGCCGACCGGTCAAGGTGGCCGCCACCCGGCAGCAGATGTTCACCATGGTCTCGTACCGCACGCCCACCCTCCAGCGCATCCGGCTCGGCGCCGAGCGGACCGGCAAGCTCACCGCGATCTGGCACGACGCGCTCCAGCAGAGCTCCACGCTCACCCCGTACTGCGAGCAGACGGTCACCCCCACCCGCGTCATGTACGCCGCGCGCCACCGCAGGACCGTCCACCGGCTGGCGCAGCTGGATGTGCCGACGCCCTCGTGGATGCGCGCCCCCGGCGAGGCGCCCGGGATGTTCGCGCTGGAGAGCGCGATGGACGAGCTGGCCGTTGAGCTGGGCATGGACCCCATCGAACTGCGGGTGGCCAATGAGCCGTCCGTGGACCCCGAGACCGGTCACCCCTTCAGCAGCCGCAATCTGGTGGCCTGTCTGCGGGAGGGCGCGGCGCGCTTCGGCTGGGCGGGCCGCGACCCCGCTCCGGGGCGCCGCCGGGAGGGTGACTGGCTGGTCGGCACGGGAATGGCGGCGGGCAACTACCCCGCACTCACCCGGCCCTCCACCGCGACCGCCCGCGCCGAGCCCGCCGGAGGCTTCACGGTACGGATCGCCGCGTCCGACATCGGCACCGGAGCCCGTACCGCGCTCACCCAGGTGGCGGCGGACGAACTCGGTGTGGAGATCGACCGGGTCACCCTCGACATCGGCCGCAGCGCCTACGGCCAGGCACCGTGGGCGGGCGGCTCGATGGGCCTCAGCTCCTGGGGGTGGGCGGTGGCCAAGGCGTGCCGGGCGCTGGCCAAGCGGCTCGACGAGCTCTCCGGCGCGCTTCCGCCCGGCGGGCTGGAGGCACAGGGGGACACCACCGAGGACGTCGAGGCGCGCGGGCAGTTCTCGCGCCACGCCTTCGGCGCCCAGTTCGCGGAGGTGCGGGTGGACTCCGTCACCGGCCAGGTGCGCGTCGACCGGCTGCTGGGGATGTTCGCCGCCGGGCGCATCATCAACCCCCGGACGGCGGGCTCGCAGCTGCGCGGCGGGATGTGCATGGGGCTGTCGGCGGCGCTGTACGAAAACCTGGAGACGGACCCGCGGTTCGGTGACTTCGCCAACCACGACCTCGCCACCTATCACATCGCGGCCCACGCCGATGTGCGGGATGTCCAGGCACACTGGCTGGAGGAGGACGACGACGAGCTCAACCCGATGGGCAGCAAGGGCGTCGGGGAGCTGGGCATCGTCGGCACGGCGGCGGCGATCGCCAACGCGGTGTACCACGCCACGGGGGTGCGGGTGCGCGATCTGCCGATCACGGTGGAGCGGGTGCGCGCGGGGCTGTCCACGCGCTGAGCTGCCGCCCGGCCCGTCACGCCTCCTGGGGCGCCGGCCTCTCCGCCTGCCGTGGCTCCTGGGGTGCCGACCTCTCCGCCTGCCGCGGCCTCCGGGGTGCCGAACCGAGTAGCGCGGCCCCGGGCCGTCGGGTCGCGCGAGTGCCGCGGCTCCCGGGGTGTCCCGCGGTGACGGCGCGGGACACCCCGGGTCGCGTGGGTTCAGCCGTTCTCGGCAGCCCCACCGGCGCCGTCCGCGCCCGCGCCGTCTCCGGCGGCTCCGGAGCCGTCGGCGCCACCGCCGTCCGCCGCGCCGCCGCCTCCGGCCGCGCCGCCGTCCCCGATCTGCGCACCGACCGCCTCCAGTGCGGTGGTCACCGGCTGGAAGAAGGTCTCACCGCCGGCGGTGCAGTCACCGCTGCCGCCGGAGGTCAGGCCGATGGCGTTGCCGTCCGCGCTGAACAGCGGGCCGCCGCTGTCGCCGGGCTCCGCGCACACATCGGTCTGGATGAGGCCGCTGACCGTGCCCTCGGGGTAGTTGACCGTCGCGTCCAGACCGGTGACCGAGCCGTCGTTGAGCCCGGTGGTGCTGCCCATACGCTGCACCTGCTGGCCCACCGTGGCCTCGGCGGCCCCGACGATGTCCACGTTCTGGTTCCCGGTGTTCACCGCGCTCGGGGCCTCGGTGTTCGGGTCGTCGTAGGTGACCAGCGCGAAGTCCCCGTCACCGGGGAAGGTGGCGTCCTGTACGGTGCCGATCGCCGCGCCGTTCTGGGAGTCCGACCACTGCTCGGCCGCGACGCCGCAGTGGCCGGCGGTGAGGAACGCGGGGGCGCCGCTGTCCGTGGTGACGTTGAAGCCGAGTGAGCAGCGTGCGCCGCCGCCGAAGATGGCGTCGCCGCCCGCGACGAAGGGCTTGAACTCGCCCGTGGACTTCTTGAGGGTGGCCATGCCCGCGCCCAGCGATTTCACGGTGGACTCGAGGGTGTCCCAGTTGGCCCCGGTGACGGTGGAGTCCGCGGTGACCCGCAGCTCGTTGGTCTTGGGGTCCACCGACCAGGAGGTGCCCGGGATGGTGGCCTTGGTCTTGAGGGTTTTGGCGGCGGTCTGAAGCGACTTGGTGCTGTTCTCGACGCTTCTGACCACCGCCCCGGCGCTCTTGACCTGGACGTTCACATTGTTGTTGGCGCCGACGACATTGACGACGACCCGCTGTTCGTCCTTGTCGTAGTAGGCCCCGCCGAACGCCTCGCCCAGCTGTGACGCGAGCCGCGTGGCGATGTCCGCCGCCGACGCGGCGTCCACCTTCTTGGGCTGGGCCTCGGCCTCGTTGTCGTCCTGTGAGGCGTTTGCGTTGGGCAGCAGTATGGCGGCCGCCGCGATGGCGGCGGCCCCGGCCCCCGCGAACACGATCTTTCGCTTGGGTACCCGTTTATGGCTCAACTCATGACCTCCTGTTGGGGGGTTACGGGATCGGCTCATCCACGACGAGCACGACCCGGCAGTGGGTACGGGCGGCGCATGAGTTGCGTTCAGATGATGGAGGAGATCTTTACGAGCCGCCCCCACCGGCCCGGTGGGCCAGCTCCTGGCGGACCAGCGGCAGCAGTTCACGGCCGTAGCCGACGGCGTCGTCCAGCGGGTCGTAGCCGCGGATCAGCAGGGTCGTGACGCCGATGTCCACATAGTCCAGCAGCGCGTTGGCGACCGTCTCTGGGGTGCCGACCAGCGCCGTGGAGTTCCCGGCGGCCCCGGTGGCGGCCGCCGTCGCCGTCCACAGCGCCCGGTCGTGGCGCTCGCCCCGGGCCGCGGCCGCCAGCAGCCGCCGGGAGCCGACGTTCTGCGGGCCGGCGCCCCCGGTCGTGGGCGAGCCCAGCGTCTCGCGGCCCCACCGGGAGGAGGTGAAGGAGCCCGCCGGGCCATGGGCCCTGATGGTGTCGAGGATCCGGTGCGCCCGCTCCCACGCCAGCTCCTCGGTCGCGCCGAGGATGGGCCGGAAGGACACGCTGATGCCGGGCGGCTCGGCCCGGCCCGCGGCCTTGGCGGCCCGGTGCACGGAGGCGATCTGCTCCGCCGTCTCCGCCAGTGGCTCGCCCCACAGCGCGAAGGTGTCCGCGTGCCTGCCGCCCACGGTGTACGCGGCCTCGGAGGAGCCCCCGAAGTACAGGGGGACGCGCGGTCGCTGACGGGGGCGGACCTCGGCGTGGAAGTCCTCGAAGCGGTAGAAGCGGCCGTCGTATCCGAACGGCTCCTCATCCGTCCACGCCCGCTTCAGGATCTCCAGATACTCGTCGGTGCGGGCGTAACGGTCGTCCTTGGCCAGATAGTCGCCGTCCCGCCGCTGCTCGGCGTCGCGCCCGCCGCTGATGATGTGCACGGCCACCCGGCCACCGGAGAACTGGTCGAGGGTGGCGAACGTACGGGCGGCCAGGGTGGGGGCCACGAAGCCGGGCCGATGGGCCACCAGCAGCCCGAGCCGCTCGGTGTGCGCGGCGACATACGCGGCCACCTGGGCGCCGTCCGGGGTGGCGGAGCCGTAGCCGATCAGCACCCGGTCGAAGCCCGCGTCCTCATGGGCGCGGGCGAACCGCAGCGTGTACTCGGTGTCCACGACCGGACCGCGGGCCGGGTGGATCTCGGACACCTCATGGGTGCCGATCATGCCGATGAACTCGACGGACATCGTCAGCCTTTCTCCGAGGTGCGGGACAGGGCCGGGGGCCGCCCGGCTGCCTTGTGGGTCTCTCCGGCGGCCGCCACCAGCTCCGGCGGCCCCTGCGCGGTGGCCACCAGCCCACGCCACTCGGGCACCCGGTGGCAGGCGGCCGTACGCCCCTCGCCCACCGGGCCCGACGCGGGCGCGGTGCGGCAGGAGCCGATGACGAACGGGCAGCGGTGGGCGAAGACACAGCCCTCACGCGCCGCCCAGGCCGGCGGTTCCGCCGACGGGCGCAGCGCCGCCGCGCCCGGCCCGCCCTCGGCCCGTACGCTCGGCGCGGAGGCGATGAGCAGCGCGGTGTACGGATGCAGGGGCCGGCCGAACACCTCCCGCACGGGGCCCTGCTCCACCACCCGGCCGCGATACAGCACCGCCACCCGGTCGGCGATGCCCGCCAGCGAGCTGAGGTCGTGCGAGATGACCACGACGGCCATCCCGCGCTCGGTGCGCAGCCGGTCCAGCAGCCGCAGCACCCGGTTGCGGTTGGAGGCGTCCAGGGCGCTCACCGGCTCATCGGCGATCAGCAGCCGGGGCCGGGTCACGATCGCCCGCGCGAGCAGCACCCGCTGGCGCTGGCCGCCGGAGATCGCGCCGGGCAGCCGATCGCCGAGGCGCGCCGCGTCCAGGCCCACCGTCTCCAGCGCCTCGTCCACACGTGCGGCGATCTCCGCGCCGTCCAGATCCCCCGCGACGGCGAGCGGCTCGGCCACCGCCCGCCGGACCGTCAGCTCCGGGTCCAGCGCCCGCAGCGGATCCTGGAACGCGTAACTCAGCCGCCCCGAACGGCGGAACGCGCGCAGCGCCCGCCCCCGCAGCCCGGAGATCTCGCGCCCGTCGAAGACCACCCGCCCCGAGCGCGCCGGGACGAGACCCACGGCGGTGCGGGCCAGTGTGGTCTTGCCCGAGCCGGTCTCCCCGATGACCCCGACGATCTCCCCCTCGCCCACGGACAGCTCCACACCGTCCAGCACCGGCCGCGCGCCCCGCCGGCCGAAGGCCACGGTCAGCCCGGAGAGCTCCAGCAGCCCGCTCATACCGCCACCTCCCGGGCGCCGTGCGCACCGGCCCGCGACAGATCGAGCTCCTCGCCGCGGACACACCGCACCCGCCGCCCGTCGGCCGTCTCCCGCAGCGGCACCGGACCGTCGAGGCACTCGGGCGCGGCGAACGCGCAGCGGTCCGCGAACCGGCAGCCCGGCAGCCGCGCGCCCACCTCGGGCGGCGCGCCCGGGATCACCTCCAGCTCACGCCGCTCCCAGTCGTCGACCGTGGCCACGCGCAACAGCGCCTCGGTGTACGGATGCAGGGGGTCGTTCAGCACTCGTTCGGCGGGGCCGTCCTCGACCAGCTCCCCGGCGTAGGCCACCAGGATCCGGTCGCACACCTCGGCGATCACCGCCAGATCGTGGCTGACCAGCAGCAGCGCCAGATCGTGCTCGGCGCGCATCCGGGCCAGCAGCTCCAGGACCTCGGCCTGGACCACCACATCCAGTGCGGTGGTGGCCTCGTCTGCCACCAGCAGATCCGGTGCGCAGGCCACCGCGACGGCGATCAGCACCCGCTGGAGCATCCCGCCGGACAGCTCGTGCGGATGGCGCCGGGCCACCTCGGCGGGGTCGTGCAACCCGACGGCCGCGAACAGTTCGACGGTCCGTTCGGCGGCCCGCGCACGGTCAAGACCCAGCTTCACCCGCAGCACCTCGGACAGCTGGCGCCCCACGGTCAGCGAGGGGTTGAGATACGAGGCGGGGTCCTGGAAGACGGCGCCCACCCGGGTGCCCCGCACACGGTCCCACTCCCGGCGCGACAGCCCGGTCAGCGCCTCGTCCGCCAGCGAGATCTCGCCCTCGGACACCGCGCAGCCGGGCGGCAGCAGGCCGAGCACCGACCGGCAGATGAGGGTCTTGCCGCTGCCGGACTCGCCGACCAGGCCGACGGCCTCACCGCGGCCCACGGTGAAGGACACATCACGGACGGCCGTCAGCCGCCCGGACGAGACGGTGACGCCGAGCCCCTCGACCGACAGCGCGGCCGGCCGGTCGGCGGGCACACCGGGCGTGGCGGACGTGGCGGGGTCAGACGACGGGGAGTGCGGCATCGGCCCGCTCCTTGGTGGTGTCGGGGGAGTCGGTGGTGGCGGGGGCACCGGCGGCCGGGCCCGGGGCGCCGCCGGGCAGCAACTCGTCCGCCCCGGCGTCCCGTACGGCGTCGGCCAGCACATTGAGCGCACCGGCGGTGATGACGATCAGCGCGGCAGGGAACACCGGTGCCCAGATCTGCTGGGTGAGGAAGCCCAGATCGGTGGCGAGCATGCCGCCCCAGGTGGCGGCGGGAGGCTGCACACCGACCCCGAGGAAGGTCAGCGAGGACACCACCAGCAGACATGTGGCCAGCGCATGGGCGGCCGTGACGATGACCGTCGGCAGGACCTTGCTCCAGATGTGGATCCGCAGCACCCGCCCGACCGAGGCGCCGAACAGCTCGGCCGACTCCACGTACGGGGCGTGCCGGAGGCTCAGCGCGGCGGCGCGGGTCATCCGGAAGAACAGCGGGGCGTAGAGCACCCCGAGCGCCAGCATGGCCTGGTGCATCCCGTTGCCCAGGGCGCCCACCACCGCGATGGCGAACACGGTGAACGGCAGCGTCATCAGCGCGTCGACGGCGCGCTGTGCGATCCACTCGCCCACGCGCCCCATCCACAGCGAGGCCAGCCCGGCCGGCACCCCGACCGCCATCGCCGCGGCCACCGCCTCCACGGCGCCCGCCACCGAGCGGCCACTGCCCTCCAGCAGCCGGCTGAGCACATCGCGGCCCAGATAGTCGGTGCCCAGAAGGTGGCCGGGCCCGGGGCCGCGCAGCATGTTCCGGGGGTTCTGGGCCAGCGGGTCATGGGGCGCGAGCCGGCCGCCGAACACGGCCAGCAGCACGATGGCCAGCAGCACCAGCAGCGCCACCTTGGCGTAAGCGGGCCGCCACGCCCGTCGCAGCGTCCTCATCGGCGCGTCACCTCCCGGCGCCGGGCGGCGGGATTCAGCGCGAGCAGCGCCGCGTTGATCGCCACATTGACGACCAGGACCACCGCGATGGTCACCAGCAGCGTCCCCTGGATCACCGGGATGTCGTGCTGCTCGGCCGATTGCAGGGTGAGCTGGGCGAGACCGGGCAGTGCGAAGATCTGCTGGGTGACCACCGCACCGCCGAGCAGCATCGGCACGCTCATCCCGAGCGCCGTGAGCGCGGGTCCCGCGGCGTTGCGCAGGGCGTGGCCGAACACCACCCGGCGGGCGGGCAGTCCGCGCATCACCGCGCCCGTCACATAGTTCTCCCGCAACGTGCCCACCAGCGAGGTGCGCAGCTGACGGGCGATGGCGGCCGCGGCCTCCAGGCTCAGCGCGAACGCGGGCATCACGGTGTACCGCAGCCACTGGGCGGGGTCCATGTCCAGTGGCACATAGCCACCGGACGGCAGCCACCCCAGCTTCAGCGAGAACACCGTGACCAGCGCGATGGCCACCACGAAACCGGGCAGTGTGCCGAGCACGGCGCACAGCGCGGTGACGGCCCGGTCCAGCCGTCCGCCCGCCCTGAGCGCGGCGGCGACACCGGCGGCCCCGCCCAGCACCACGGCGATCAGCAGGGCGAGTCCGGCGATGGACAGATCCACCGGAATGGCCTGCCGGATGCTCTCCGCCACCGGGACCGTGGTGAACCACGAGCGGCCCAGGTCGCCGGTGAAGGCATGCCCCAGCCATGACACGTACTGCTCCCACAGGGGCCGGTCGAGGCCGAACTGATGGTTCATCCGGGCGATATCGGCGGGCGTCGCCGTCTCCCCGAGCACCGCGGCCGCCGGATTGGCCCCGGAGAGCGCGCCGAGGCCGAAGGTGAGGGCGGAGGAGAGCAGGAACACCGTGCCCGCCGTGGCGAGGACGCGGCCGAGCGAACGCGGCAGCCGGGCCGCCCGCACGGCCTTCCCAGGTGTCCGCGCGATCCGCGGAGCGAGGGCGGTCATCCGGCCGTCACCCCCTCGAACCGCTGCACCACGGGAAGCGAGGGGATGGGGGAGACGGAGGAGGTACGGGCCAGGGCGCGCGGCACCGTGTAGAGGAACACATTCGGCATCGTGCGCACCGCCACCGCGGTGGCCGCCCGCAGCACCTCCGGATAGCGCGGCGACTCCAGCGGGGTGCGGCGCACCGCGGCCACGGCCGCGTCCAGTTCGGGCGTGGTACGGCGCGAGGGGTTCATCAGCCCCTCCGCGCCGAAGAGCACCTGCATCGCCTGCACCGGTGACTCCCGCCCGGCGAACTGGTCGAGGTACAGGGCGCGGGAGTGCTGGACGTACACCACCTGGGACGCCCGCGCCTCGGGGATGACCTCGATCCGGGCCCGGAACCCGACCCGGTTCAGCTGCGCCTGCAACTGCTCGGGCGCGCCCTGCGGCTGGGTGGTGGTGATGGTC
The DNA here is from genome assembly GCF_040653035.1 of Streptomyces malaysiensis subsp. malaysiensis. Lineage (NCBI taxonomy): Bacteria > Bacillati > Actinomycetota > Actinomycetes > Kitasatosporales > Streptomycetaceae > Streptomyces > Streptomyces malaysiensis. The sequence continues at coordinate 156,493 of NZ_JBEZNG010000010.1, read as the reverse complement.
ACCCCGACCCCGTCGTGATATCCGGCCTTCCGGAGCAGTGCGCGCGCCCGCTCCGGATCGTGCCGGTACACCGCGCCGAGCGCCGGGTCGAAACCCGTGTAGCCGGGCGGAAAGGGCTGGTGGTCCACCTCGCCATGGCCGAACTGCTCGCTGTCCAGCAGGGCTTGGCGGTCCACGGCGTACTTCAGGGCCTTGAGGACGGCGGGGTCGTCGAAGGGCTTCATGGCGGTGTTCACATCGAGGACGCGCACCACCATCGACGGGATGAGCTGCACCCTGAAACCGGCCTCACGCGCCGCCTTCACCTGGCTGAACGGAATCTGGGCCACATTGAGCCGCCCGGACTGGAGTGCGGCGAGCGCGGTGGTCTCATCGGGCTTGGGAAACGCCTCGAAGCGCTCGACGGCGATGTGCTCGGCGTTCCAGTAGCCGGGGTCGCGGCGCAGGCTCGCCATGGAGTTCTGGGTGTACGACACCAGCCGGAAGGGGCCGTGGCCGACCGGCCTGGTGGCCAGCCGCGCCTCGTCCGCTCCGAATGCGGCGGGGCTGACCACCATGCCGGTCTTCCCGGCCAGCAGCGCGGGCAACTGGTAGTCGGCCTCGGTGAGTTCGAGGACCACGGTGTGCGGATCGGGGGCCCGTACCGTGTCGATGCTGGTCAGCTGGGAGGCGATCAGGGACTTGGGGTGGTTCTTGCCGCGCTCGAGGCTCTTCCTGACGGCCTCGGCGTTCACCGGGGTGCCGTCGGAGAACCGCAGGCCGTGGCGGAGGGTGAAGGTGAGGCGCCGGCCGTCGGGGGAGTAGCGCCAGGAGGAGGCGAGCGCGGGTTCGGCGGCGCCCTTGGCGTCGAGCTGGGTCAGCCCGGAGTAGACGAGCGACAGCAGATGGACGTCCCAGCCCTTGGAGGAGAACACCGGGTCCCAGGTGGAGGGCAGATCCCAGCCCCAGCGCAGGGTCTCGCCCCCGCCACCCGCCCCGGTCGTGGCCACCCCGCCACAGGCGGCCAGCAGCAGGGAGCCACCCGCCCCCAGGGCGAGTCCGAGCACGGAGCGCCGCCCCGGAGCGGGGTTCGGCGGTGGATCGGGCGGTCGGCGGACGGGGCGTGGCGGGGCGGCGGAAGTCATGGCTGGACGTCGCCTTTCGTGGTGTCAACTACCCCCCTGGCTGCGGGCATATGGCCGCACACGGCCGGGCACGTCGGCGAGGGCACGCGGACGGGCGGCGGTCATGAAGGCCGGAGGCGGTGGGGCCCGGGGAGGAGAACGAGGGGAACGAGGCAAGCGGGAAACGAGGAAAACGGGGCAACCGAGGGGGAACGAGCGGAGCGAGGCGCTCGGGACGCGGCGGATCGCGGAAGGGGGGAGCGGGCGATCAGCGGTCGCGACAGATGGCGCTGGCGGTGCGCCCGAAGTCCACGTATCGGCACACCACACCGGGGTGCGTCGTCAGCATGTGCCCATGGTGAGGGGCGAAGGTCGGCGAAGTCAATGGACACCTTTCGGTGTCTCATTGGCCAAGACGGCTACGACCTGGGGCTTTTCAGCTTGTGCGGGTCATGAGCACGGGATGGGTGGCGGCCTCGTCCGGGTGCAGCCACAGTGGTCCGCCCGCCGTCTCGACCCGTACGGCCGTGCGCGGGGGAGTGGTTCCGCCCGTCAGCAGCGACAGATCGGGCCCGGTCAGGCTGCGGTACTCCGCCAGGGCCGCCTCGGCGTCGATCGGGGTCGGCTCCCAGCGGTGATGGGGAGCCACCGTGCGCAGCGCCGCCGTGTACTCGGCCACGCTCCGCCATCCCGGCGTGGCCACACGTCCGCCGGGGCCGGAGAACACCAACGTGGGCAGTGCGTAACGCACCCCGCTGTCGGTTTCCTTGACGCCTGTGCCATGTGGCCCAGGGGCGTGGAAGGCGGATGCCTCCGGGACGGGGTCGCGGGCCTCGGCGTGGTCCCGCCGGACGGCCGCCACCACCGAGGGCTCGCCCGTCTCCGCGCCCAGCCGCGCCACATCGACACCGTCGAGGCCGGTCAGCGCGGCGCGCACCCGCTCTGCCGTATCGGCTGGAGTACCCAGTACGAACGTGGTCTCGCGCAGCCGCCGCAGCACCCGCTCCGCGGCCGTGGCGCCCTGCCGCTCGGCCGCCTTCGCGGCGAGCGAGGCCGGTCTGCTGGTGGCCGCCACCCACCGCAGCCGCCGGGCGTAGGGCGCCCGTGTGTGGCGGGCGATATCGGCGATATAGCGGCCGTACCAGGCGGTCTCGGCCGCCGGATCGGGGGCCGGGTCGTCGTCCTCGTCGAAGAGGATGCCGAACACCCGGCGCCAGCGGGCCCGCCCCGCGGTGAGGGCCCGCAGAAGGCGGAACGCGGGCTCGGAACCCCATGCCCACGGGCAGGCCGGATCGGTGTACTCCACGATCTCGACGGCGCCGTCGCCATCCGTCCCGGTGCTCCGGGGCCGGTCAGGGCTCGCGGGCGTCATGCCGCCAGCCGTTCGCCGACCAGATCGCTCAGGGCCGTGGAGGTCAGCACCTGGCGTATGTGCTCCTCCATCCCGCGCCACACCCCGGGCAGCCCGGCCGCCGGACCGTGGTAGCCGAGGCCGTCCAGCTGCTCGCCGCGCAGCGTCAGGAACGCCCCGTCCACCGCGAGCACGATGTCCGCGAGTGTCATCTCGGCGGGATCGCGGGCGAGCCAGTAGCCACCCTCGCAGCCGCGCTGGCTGCGCACCAGACCGGCCTGGCGCAGATCGCGGAAGACTCCCTTGAGGAACCGGAAGGGGATGTCCTGGGAGGTCGCTATCGCCTCACAGGTGAGTGGTCTGCCCGCGTCCGCGGCCAGTTCCGCCAGCGCCCGGACCGCGTAGTCCGCCTTCGCCGAGATCTGCATACCGCCATTATGCAGCGTGGATTTCGTGGTGTTGTGCCTGGTGAGCGAAAGGACATCTGTTGACATCCATTACCCGGGCTTTCTACGGTCGGTGTCATGACGACGCCCGGCGGCGACCCCGCGCAGCAGCACGACGCGTTCCATCCGCATCTGAAGGCCACCGCCCCCGACGGTCCGTTGCGGGCGCGGCTGCACCACATCCGCACCGAGGACGTCGACCCCGGCACCGCCCAGACCGAGGGCATGCGGCGGTTCGCCGCGATCAGCGGCCAGTCGGTGGGGTCCGAGCGGCTCTGGATGGGCCAGACCCATGTGGCGCCGGACACCGCCTCCGCCAACCACCACCACGGCGAGTCCGAGACGGCCATCTTCGTGGTGAAGGGCCACCCCGAGTTCGTCTTCGCCGAGGAGCGGGACGGACAGGTCGAGGAGATCCGGCTGCGCACCCGGCCGGGCGACTACATCTTCGTTCCGCCCTATGTGCCGCACCGGGAGGAGAACCCGGACCCCGACGACGAGGCGGTGGTGGTCATCGCCCGCAGCACCCAGGAGGCCATCGTGGTCAACCTGCCGGAGCTGTATGTGCTGGAGCGGGGGGAGTAGCCGGCCGCGCGAAGAGGACGGCCGTATCGAACCGGCGCCGAAACGCATTCGCCGGCCGCTCGCGGGTATTCGCCCCTGCTGTGCCCTCTCCACCGAGGAAAGGAGCGGCATCGTGAGCGAAGACCGGCGACAGGAGCGGGGCGGGATCCCCAGGGACCTGCCCGACCAGCAGGCGCAGGACGGGCCCGACCCCTTGGACGTGGCGGGCGTCGACCAGGAGCCGGACGGTGTGGACGACGTCCCCGAGACGGACGAGTCCGGCACGGGACGGCGGGGCGAGCCGCGGATCGGAAGTGTCCACCCCGAGCAGCCCGTCCCGGACGAGCCCTCGGGGTGAGCGCCCGGGGCGGAACGGGGGACGGGGACGCGCCCGCGCGGCGCGGTGGTGGCGCCGCGGGTCAGGTGCCGGCGGGGCGGGCGCGGACATGGATGCGCTCGCCCTGCGCCCCGAACAGGGAGAGGAACTCCACCGGCTGGTCCCCGGCGTTGGCGAAACCATGGGGGGTGCGGGTGTCGAATTCGGCGGCCTCACCGGCCGCGAGCACCAGATCGTGCTCGCCCAGCGCCAGGCGCAGCCGCCCGGAGAGCACATAGAGCCACTCATAGCCCTCGTGCACACGCTGCTCCAGCGGTCCGTCGCCGCTGCCCTGCGGCCGGGGCGGCATGATCTGCTTGTACGCGTGCAGTCCGCCCAGATAGCGGGTCAGCGGAATGAACGTCTGGCCGTACCGGGTGAACGGCTTGGCGTGGACACGGGGGTCCCCGGTGGCAGGCGCCCCCACCAGCTCGTCCAACTGCACCCCGTACGCCTTGGCCAGCGGCAGCAGCAGCTCCAGGGTCGGCTTGCGCTGCCCCGACTCCAGCCGCGACAGGGTGCTCAGCGAGATGCCGGTCGTCTCGCTGAGCTGGGCCAGGGTGGTGCCACGGGTGCGCCGCAGCACCCGCAGCCGAGGTCCTACGGCGGTCAGCACCTCGGAGAGGTCTTCATCAGCCATATCTTCATTTGCCACCCCGGCAAAGATGTTTGTCAAGTGGTCACGGCCGCGCACACTCTCGTGCCCTGACGAAGGGAGCGCGACCGATATGACCACCGACTCGCACGGCATCTCGCCCGACACCACGCCCGAGGAGTTCTGGGACAACTTCTACAGCGCCGGTGACCGCGTCTGGAGCGGCAGGCCCAACGCCGTTCTGGTGCGCGAGGTCACCGGGCTGACCCCCGGCCGCGCACTGGACGTGGGCTGCGGGGAGGGCGGCGACGCGATCTGGCTCGCCCGGCAGGGCTGGCGGGTCACCGCCGCCGACGTCTCACGGGTGGCCCTGGACCGCGGCGCCGAACACGCGGCGTCGGAGGGCGTCGGCGACCGCATCGACTGGCAGCGGCACGACCTGTCCGTGTCCTTCCCGGACGGCACCTACGACCTGGTCTCCACCCACTTCCTCCACTCCTGGCTCGAACTGCCCCGGGAGCGGATCCTGCGCACCGCGGCGGGCGCCGTCGCACCCGGCGGAGTGCTGCTGATCACCGGACACGCCGCGTTCCCGGCCTGGGCGCCGGACCCCGACCCGGAGTTCCACTTCCCCACGCCCGAGGAGGTGCTCGCCGGACTCGACCTCGCGGACGGGCAGTGGGACGTCCTCATCAGCGATGTCCACGAGGAGAAGGTCACCGACCCCGACGGTGAGCCGGCCACCCGCACCGACAACACCGTCAAGCTCCGCCGCCACTGACGGCGGAACCCCCGCCGCTCTCGGCGCCGGTCCGCCCTGAGGAACCGGTGCGCCGGAACGCCCAGTCCATGCGCGGTTCCACCAGCGAGCGCAGGACCCGTCGCACCGGTTCCGTGCACAACACGGTGATCATGAGCACCGCGGCCGCGGTGACCGCGAGCTCCCCGAGCGGTGTGTGCAGCCACGGATGGTCGTACCAGTCCCAGAAACGGGACGACTTGATGATGAAGCCGTGCAGCAGATAGCCGTACAGCGTCCCCGAACCGAGCGCGGTGAACCAGGTCCCGCGCCCCGGCACCCAGGCCAGGAAGCAGGCCGTCAGCACCAGCGCCAGGGCGAAGAGGACGGGCGTGGTGAACAGACCGGTCCAGGGCGGTACGCCGTCCAGCGCCGCGACGCTCTTGCGGTGGTAGAACCACTCCGCGTCCAGCCGGGGCGCCACCAGGTACGCCGTGCACAGGGCGAAGCCCGCGACCGGCAGGGCGATCAGCCGGGCGCGCCGGGTCCGCAGCCGGGTGAAGTGGTCCGGTCGCAGGGTGAGCCCCACCACGAAGAACGGGAGGAACGCCAGCACCCGCTGGAGGCCCAGATCCCCGCCGGCCTCCGGCGAGACCGAGGCCAGTGCCGCCACCGCCAGCGCCACCGGCACCGGATGGCGCAGCGCGAGCCACATCGGAGTGGTGATCCGCCAGATGAACAGCGCGGCCAGGAACCACATCACATACCAGGGGTCGAGCAGGCTGATGGGATAGCCCGGGTCGTCCTGTGCCCAGCGGTAGAAGAGCGTGTACGCCACCTCGAACACCACATACGGCACGACGACACCCGTGAGCAGGCGCTTCACCCGCCCCGGCGTCATGTCGAAGCTCCGCGAGAAGTAGCCCGATATGAGGGCGAACGCGGGCATGTGGAAGGCGTAGACCATCAGGTAGACCGCGGTGACCGCCCGGCTGCCGTAGGTGAGCGGCTCCCATGCGTGGCCACACGCCACCAGCACGATCGTGAGGTACTTCGCGTTGTCGAAGTACGGGTCGCGCGTCCGGCCCCCCGACGCGCCGCCGTCGCGCGGCCGTGGGACGGCCGGAGGTGTGGCCACACGGGTGGAAGTTCCCTGCTGCACAGATCCTCCTGGACACCTGTGATCGAGCCGACAGTCGAATCCTGGTCGCCTGCCCGGCTCGGCCCGTCCCATGCGGCCCAGGACTCGGATCCCCGTACGTACGGCCCGGCCGCGGCGTTCACCGGCGGGCGGCGCGTACGGGGATCCCCTCATGGCCCCGGCCTCCCTCCTCAGGACATGGGGAGCCGGTTCAGCGAGGTCAGCTCGGCGTGTGCGGAGGCGAAGAGCAGGGCGACGGCCAGGGCGCCCGGGTCCGGGACGCCACGGGCGTGGTCGCCGGTGTAGCTGGCACGCCCCCGGCGCGCGCGCAGATCGGTCGTGGAGCGGGCGCCCCGATGGGCCGCCACCGCGGCCACGTGGAGCGCGTGCGCGGGGTCGGCGGTGGGTTCACAGGAGGCCAGGGCCCGTGCGGCCGGCACGAGGGCGTCCACCATCGTCTTGTCGCCCACCTCGGCCTCGCCGACCCGCTGGATCGCGGCCGCCCCCGCGGCCGTGCCGAGGGCCAGCGCCGCGGTTCCGGGCGGGTCGGCGGCCATCCCCAGCGCGTCGGCGAGCTCTTGGAAGAGCAGTCCGAACAGGGGACCGCTGGTGCCGCCGACATCGTCGAGGAAGACCCGCGCGGCGGCGTCGAGCGGCGCGTCCGGGCCGCTGCCGTCCCGTCCGCCGTTTCCCGCGCCCGCCGCCAGGGCGTCCAGCGCCCGGCGGACACCGTCCATCCCGGTGACCAGATTGGCGCCGAAGTCCCCGTCGCCCGCCTTCTGGTCGAGCGCGGTGAGCTCGGGTTCCACGGACCGTACGGTGGCGGCGAACCGTGTCAGCCAGTCCATGACGGCGGTGTGGGTGAGGCCCTTCGGGCCGGGCTGGTCGGACATGGGCGGGGCAGCTCCTCGGGGCGGTGGCGGGGTCACAGGGGCCAGGCGGGGGTGCGGGCGGGGGCGTCCCACAGCCGCAGCGCCTCCGCGTCGGTGGCGAACAGGGTCAGCGAGAAGCCCCGCATGTCCAGGGCGCTCACGAAGGTGCCGGTCAGGGACCGGTCGAGGCCGACACCGCGGTCGTCGAGGGCCTTGGCCACGGCGTCGCGGATGCCGTACAGCTCCAGCGAGGTGATCGAGCCCAGCCCGTTGACCAGGGCGAGCACCCGTGTCCCGGCGGAGTCGGGCAGCGCGGCCAGCAACTGGTCCGTCATGGTCTCGACCAGCTTGCCGAGCGGTGCGTGCGGGGTGGTGCCCTCGGCCCGCTCGCCGTGGATGCCGACCCCGAACTCCAGGACGTTGTCGGGCAGGGTGAAGGCCGGCGCCCCGGAGGCGGGCGCGGTATGGGCGGCCGAGGCCACGGCGAGGCTGCGGGCCCGCCGGGTCACATCGGTGCCGAGGGCGACCAGGTCCTCCAGACCGCGCCCCTCGTCGGCGGCGGCGCCGAGGATCTTCTCGACGATCAGGGTGGCGCCGGTGCCGCGCCGGCCGACCGCGATGTCGTCCGAGTCGGTGGCGAGGTCGTCGTCGATGAGGACCCGGGCGCAGTGGATGCCCTCGTGGGCGAGGCGCTCGGCGGCGATGCCGAAGTTGATGCGGTCGCCGGTGTAGTTCTTGACGATGTGCAGCACCCCCTCGGCCCGGGCGACGGCCCGGCTGGCCTCGAAGATCTGCCGGTTGTGCGGTGAGGCGAAGATCCGCCCCGGGCAGGCGGCGTCCAGCATCCCCGTACCGAGGAAGCCGGAGTGCAGGGGTTCATGGCCGGACCCACCCCCCGAGACCAGCCCGACGCGGCGGGCGGGCGCGGTGTGGCGGGTGTGGAAGTATCCGTGGTCGGGGTTGTAGTCGACGAGATCGGCATGGGCGGCGGCGAAGCCCGCGAGCGCGTCGGGAACGAGAGACTCGGGTGAGTCGCGGAAGTACTGGGGCATGATCTCGGCTCCCTTGGCGAGTGGGGCGGACGGATGGGCTCGGCGGGCGAGCGCCGTCTCGGCGGTACGAGGGCTCAGGCACAGATAGTCGCCGCGACCCGGCGGCAGGGTGCTCAGGCTGGACAGCAGCGGGACCCCAACGGCCTATCGGCATACGCCGGTCGTGTGCAGCCGGGGCCGGGTCGGGGAGGGATCGGCTCGTGTGCCGACGGGGAGGGGCGGGGTAGGGATCGGCGGACATCCGGCACCACCCACGCGGACATCCGGCACCACCCACAAGGAGTCACCCATGTCCCTCGATGACTTCGAGCGCCACCCCCTGCTGTTCGGCCCCAGCCCGGTCCACCCGCTGGACCGGCTGAGCGAGCGCCTCGGCGGGGCGCGCATCTGGGCCAAGCGCGAGGACTGCAACAGCGGGCTGGCCTTCGGCGGCAACAAGACCCGCAAGCTGGAGTACCTCGTCCCCGACGCGCTCCGGAAGGGCGCGGACACCCTGGTGAGCATCGGCGGTGTGCAGTCCAACCACACCCGCCAGGTCGCCGCGGTGGCGGCGAAGCTGGGGCTGAAGGCCGTACTGGTGCAGGAGAGCTGGGTGGACTGGCCCGACTCCGTCAACGACAAGGTCGGCAACATCCTGCTCTCACGGATCATGGGCGCGGAGGTGAGGCTGGTCGACGCCGGGTTCGGCATCGGCTTCAAGGACAGCTGGGCGCGCGCCCTGGAGGACGTCCGCGCCGCGGGCGGTACGCCGTATCCGATCCCCGCCGGGGCCTCCGACCATCCGCTGGGCGGTCTGGGCTTCGCCAACTGGGCCCGCGAGGTCCAGGAACAGGAGCGCGAGCTGGGGGTCTTCTTCGACACCATCGTGGTGTGCAGCGTCACTGGCTCCACCCAGGCGGGCATGATCGCGGGCTTCGCGGGCCAGGACCGCCCCCGCCGCGTCCTGGGCATCGACGCCTCCGCCAAGCTCGCCGAGACCCGGGCCCAGGTGGAGAAGATCGCACGTGAGACCGCCGCGCTGATCGGCCTCGGCCGGGAGCTGCGCGATGAGGAGATCACCGTGCTGGAGGGCTGGGCCGGGGACCTCTACGGGGTGCCGGTCGAGTCCACCCTCGAGGCGATCCGGCTCACCGGAAGCCTCGAAGGGGTGATCCTCGACCCGGTCTACGAGGGCAAGTCCATGGCCGGGCTCATCGACCTCGTCCGCGACGGCGACATACCCGAGGACTCCAACGTGCTCTACGCCCACCTCGGCGGCCAGCCCGCGCTCAACGCCTACAGCGGCGCCTTCCGCTGACCCCGCCCGCGCCTTCCTGACACGCCCCCGCACCGGAAGCCCGAGCGCCCCTGGTCCGAAAGCCTGGTCCGAAAGGAGGAAGGAAAGGCGGGGACATGGGCGATGGGCCGCCGTCGCCGGGGTACCCGGGGCGCGGCCCGGGCCACGCGGCCCCGTGGCCGCCCCACCGCCGCGAGACCAGGGAGCCAGGGTGACGGACATGAACCCCGGGAACGACCGGCAGGCCGGAAACGCCGCGCCTTCCGATGGCCCGCTGTCGGGCTGCGTGGCGCTGGTGACCGGCGCGTCCAGCGGCATCGGAGCGGCCACCGCCATGGAGCTGGCCCGGCAGGGAGCCGATCTCGCGCTGGTGGCCCGCCGCACCGAACGGCTGGAGGAGCTGGCCGCCACCGTCCGGAAGGAGGGCCGTTCCTGTGCCGTCCTCACCGCCGATCTCCAGGACGCGGCGCGGGCCCGTCAGTGCGTCGAGGACGCCGTGCGGGAGTGCGGACACCTCGATGTGCTGGTGAACAACGCCGGCTCCCTGGCGACCGGCACCGTTGAGGAGGGCGACCCCGAGGGCTGGGAGCGGATGATCGACCTCAACGTCAGGACCGTACTGCACACCTCCCGGCAGGCGCTGCCGCATCTGCTGCGGACGGCGTCCGAGGGGCCGCGCGGGGTGGCGGACGTGGTGAACATCAGCTCGGTGGCCGGACGGCTGGCGCGGCCCGGCAACGCCGTCTACGCGGCCACCAAACACGCGGTGGGCGCCTTGAGCGAGTCCATGCGCCAGGAGGTGACCGCACGCGGTGTCCGGGTGGGCCTGGTCGAGCCGGGCATGACCGCCACGGAGCTGACGGCCGACAGCGCGTCCGCCTCCGTCGCACGCGGGATGCCACCGGAGTCCTGGCTGCGCCCCGAGGACATCGCGCGCGCCATCGCCTTCATGGTCACCCAGCCCTCGCGCACCGCCGTCAACGAGATCCTGGTACGCCCCACCGCCCAGGAACACTGACCCGCCCTGCCCCGCCCCGCCCCCGGCCGCGCTCGGCGGCGGCGTAACGCGGCGGAGGTGTCCGCCGGCCTCGGCCCGGCGCCCCGGCCAGCGCCCTGACCGCCGTCCTGACCGCCGTACCGGCCGCCCGGCCGGTGGCCGTGCCGGTCCCGGCCGTCGGCGCCACCGGTCCCTCTCCGCCCCGCGACCAGCCACGACGGCGCCGCGGACGATCGACGGCGGATCGGGGCACTTCCGGCGGAGCGCTTGTCCGGAGCCCGCTCGGCCAACCCTCGACAGGCCCCTCGCGGAAGCGTGCGCGAGGGATTTACAACGTTGGAAATTCTCTCTAGCGTTGCGCCTCGCATGGCCCGGGCCCCGCTTTTTCCTCCACCACTCCTCCTGAGGGAGCGTGCATGACCACGCCGTACCGAAGACACCTCCTGCCCGTCCTGCTGACCCTCCTGACCGTCCTGGGCTCGCTCCTGGCCGTCCAGGCACCCCCGGCCGCGGCCGCCTCCGGCACCCTGTTGCGCGACGGCACCGGCCTCTACCCCCGCGCCCTGCGGCTCGAGCACAACGGCGCCGCCAACGGCCGCATCCTCGCGTCCGTGGTCACGTTCCGCGGCTCGGACGGGCTCGGCGCCATCTACGAGAGCACCGACGACGGCGCCACCTTCCGGCAGGTGGGCGAGGTGGCCGACCCCGAGGCGTCCGGGGGACAGGGTGAATGCTGCGCCACCCTGTACGAACTGCCGCGGGCCGTCGGCGCCATGCCCGCCGGGACCCTGCTGTGGGCCGCCTCCATCGGCCAGGACGAGCCGGACCGCCGGATGGCCATCCGGGTCTTCCGCAGCAACGACCAGGGCCGCACCTGGTCCTATCTGTCCACCGTGGCCACCGCCTCCAACACCAAGGGGCTGTGGGAGCCGGAGTTCTCCGTCGACTCCAGCGGACGTCTGGTGGCCCACTACTCGGACGAGACCGACCCCGCCCACAGCCAGAAGCTGGTCGCCGCCCGCAGCGCCAACGGGCTCACCTGGAACGGCCACCACGCCACCGTGGCCAGCAATCTCGCCTCCGACCGGCCCGGCATGCCCATCGTGCGCAAACTGCCCGACGGTCAGTACTTCATGGCGTACGAGATCTGCGCTCCCCAGGGGCAGTACGCGTGCGTGGTCCACTACCGGACCTCGTGGGACGGCTGGAACTGGGGTGACCCGGCACACCTCGGCTACCGTCCCGAAACCGCCGACGGCATGTACTTCACCCACACCCCGAACCTCGCCTGGGCCCCCGAGGCCGGCAACCCCCGGGGCAAGCTGTTCCTCGTCGGCCAGGTCCTGAACAACGCCGATGGCAGCACCGCCGCAGGCAGCGGTGCCACCGTGTGGACCAACAGCAACGGCGGCACCGGAGCCTGGCGTTCGATCCCCGCGCCGGTGCGGGTGGACTCCAAGGTGGTCGACTGGTGTCCCAACTACAGTTCGGCGCTGCTGCCCTCGGCGGACGGCGGCCGGGTGCTGGAGATCGCCACGGACTACGTGGGCACCGTGTGCAAGCCGTTCTACGCCACCGGGGCGAGCTGACCCGGTGAACGTCCGCTGACCGAAGGGGGGTTCACCCCGCTCCGGATTCCCCGTCCGGCCGTTCGAGGCCGGTGCCCAGCATGGTGCGTACGACCGTTTCCACCAGGGCATCGGCCTCGGTGCGCGTCCGCGCGCCGAGCCGTTCGTCGAGCAGCAGTGTGCTGAGCCCGTGGACGAGCGACCAGATGCCGGTGAGCAGCGCCTCGCGCCGCTCCGGTGCCGCGACGGCCGCGATGCGGTCCGCCACGAAGGCCATCGCCGCGTCGGAGGCGGCGATGGCGTCGGGGTGGGTGCTGCACGACTGCCCGAACATCAGGCGGTACACCCCGGGGTGGTCGAGCGCGTAGTCGACCGCCGTGCACGCCATGGCCACGATTTCCGCGCCGGGATCGTCTCCGGGGGCGGCCTCGGCGAGGCGTTCGCCCAGCTCCGTGTAGCCCCGGGTGGCGAGGGCGGCGAGCAGCGTCTCCTTGTCGCGATAGTGGCGGTAGGGGGCGTTCGGGGACACCCCCGCATGCCGGGCGACCGCGCGCAGCGACAGCTCGCCCGGACCCTCGGTGTCGAGGAGTGCCAGGGCGGAGTCGAGCAGGGCCGCTCGCAGATCCCCGTGGTGATAGCCCGAGCCGGTTGATGTTGACAGTGCCCACACCTCCATCATTCAATGTGGGCATTGTACACATCGATGCGGGCCGTTCTGTGCGGACACGGCCCGCGCTACAGGAGTGCCCGATGTCAGAATCACTCGGACCGCTGGTGCCCGCCGGCGCTCGATACCCGTGGCTGTGCCTGTGGGGCGGCGCCGCGGCGTCCCTGCTGTCCGTCGGCGGCCGGTTCGACGTGCCCCTGGCCGCATGGGTGGCGCCGCTGCTCCTCATCCGCTTCCTGCGCCACACCCGCCCGCTCGTGGGCCTGCCGGCGGTGTTCGCCGTGACGGTGGTATCGGCCGCGGCGTGGATGGCCGAACTCGCCGTCCCCATCACCTGGCTCACTTTGCTGGGGGACGTGGCCTTCGGGATCGCCTACGGTCTGCCGTACGTCGTCGACCGGCTGCTCGCTCCGCGCACCGGCACCCTCGGCAGGGTGCTGCTGTTCCCCGCCGCGGCCATGTCCGTGGAATTCCTCCTCGGCACCTTCGGCCCGTTCGGCACCGCCTACGGCATGCGGGCCGCCTCCCAGCACTCGAGCACGGCGCTCCTCCAGATCACCGCGCTCGGCGGGCCGTATGTCATCGCGTTCCTCATCGGCGCGGCGGCGACGATCGGCAATCTGGTCCGGGACCGGGGCGCACACCGGACCGCGCTGCGCTGGGCCGCCCTCTACGCCGCGGCCGTCGCGCTGATCGTCGTCGGCGGACAGGTGCGCATGGTGTTCACCGGCACCGGAGGCGACACCGTCAAGGTCGCCGGCATCAATCCGAGCCAGGCGGCCATCGACGCGGAGACGGCGGTGCACGGCGCGTCCCGGCTCGACGTCACCGACCCGCGCCGCGTCGACCGGGCCGATGTGCGCCGGGCCGCGCAACCGCTCCTGGACGACCTCTTCCGCCAGACCGCCCGGGCGGCCGCGGCCGGCGCGCGGATCGTCGTCTGGTCGGAGAACGCCGCGCGGGTGGCCGACGAGGACCATGGCGCCTATCTGCGCCAGGCGTCGGAGGCGGCGGCCGCGCACAACATCTATCTCCTGGTGGCCGACCTGACGTATCTGCCGGACGCGCCCCACGGCAGGGACGAGACACATCTCTTCGGCCCCGACGGCACGAAGCTGTGGGACTACGAGAAGGCCCGGCCCATCCCCGGGCTGGAGATCTACACGCCCGGCGACGGGCGCGTACCGGTCGTCGACACTCCCTACGGACGGCTGGCCAACCTCATCTGCTACGACGCCGACTTCCCGGCGGACACCCACATCGACGCCGACATCGTCCTCGTCCCCGGCGGCGACTGGCCGGAGATGGGGCGCACCCACACCGCCATGGCCGGGCTGCGCGCGATCGAGAACGGCTACGCGCTGGTCCGCCAGGACTTCAACGGCCAGTCCGGGGCCTACGACGCCACCGGACGGCCGCTGTCCACGAAGGACACCACCACCGACTCGGGCATCTGGTACGCCGACGTTCCCACCCACGGCTCGCCCACCCCGTACTCCCGTACCGGCGACATCGTCGCCTGGGGCGTGCTCGCCGGGACCCTGGCCGCGGCGACGGCCATCGCCACACGCTCGCGGCGCCGACCCGCTCCGCCGTCTCCCGCCGCCTCCGCCGCGCGGGCGTCCGGCGTTGGCCCGGGCAGGTGACGGACACCGCGCGGGCCATGACCCGAACGCCGTACCGCGGTGGCGCGGGGAGCCGACCGGGGAGGTGTGCCACGGCATGACGGCGCCACTGCGCACGGCCGTCGCACCGCACCCCATGCCACGCGGCTGACCTGCGCCGACGGCCCCGGCGGAGGCGGGGTGGCGAGGCGTCACGCGGCCGGAAGGCGAGCGGCCGGGAGCGTTTCCCGATGCGCCGGACGCCCGCCATCCGGCCGACGCGCACGGGCCGTGTGGGTGCTCGACCTGCTCCGCCCCGGATGACAGCGTGGCCGGCATGGAGCACAGCCCAGGACCGCAAAACGTGCGCGCGAGGCTGCTGCTGGCCAGCGCCACCATGCTCTTCGTCGAGCTCGCGCTGATCCGGTGGACCGGCGCCAATATCGTCCATCTGAGTTATTTCTCGAACTTCATCCTCTTGGGCTCGTTCCTCGGGATCGGCCTGGGATTCCTGCTGCCCGCGGGCCGTGGGCAGTGGCTCACCCGCTGGACACCCGTCCCGCTCGCCGTTCTCGTGGTGCTGGTACGGGAGTTCCCCGTGCAGGTGCGGCAGACCAGCGGCGAGGTCATCTACTTCACCGCCGTGAAGACCACCGGTCTGCCCCAGTGGGTGACCCTGCCGGTGCTCTTCGGACTGACCGCGCTCATCATGATGGCCATCGGAAAGATGACGGCCGATCAGTTCCGTAAGCTGCCCTCCCTGGAGGCGTACCGCTTCGACCTGCTGGGGTCGCTCACCGGTTCGGTGTCCTTCGCGCTGCTCTCCTGGCTGCGCGCACCGTCGGTGGTGTGGGGTGTGATCGCCGCGGTGGCGCTGCTGACCCTCGGCGGCCGCCGCAACACCATCAGATACACGGTTCCGCTGGCGTTGATGGTGGCCATCCTGGCCCTGGAGACGGCGGCCAGCGGCATCTCCTGGTCCCCCTACTACAAGATCGAGGTCACCAAGCCGACCTCGGGCAGCCGGGACTACAAGATCTCCGCCAACGGTGTACCGCACCAGTCCATCGCCCCGCTGAAGGTGCTCAGACGCCCCGACTCCCCGTACGAGCAGCCCTACCGCGAGACACCGAAGAACTCCCACCGCCGGGTGCTGGTCATCGGGGCGGGCAACGGCAACGACGTGGCGATGGCGCTCGCCCACGGCGCCCAGCGGGTGGACGCGGTGGAGATCGACCCCCGGCTACAGGAGATCGGCGCGTCACTGCATCCGGCCCGGCCCTATGACAACCCCCGGGTGCATGTGCACATCAACGACGGCCGGGCCTTCCTCGAGCGCACCAAGACCCGCTACGACCTGGTCGTCCTCGCCCTGCCGGACTCCCTGACCCTGGTGTCGGGCGCCAGCAACCTACGCCTGGAGAGCTATCTGTTCACCCGGCAGGCGTTCGAGGCGGCGCACCGCCACCTCGCCCCCGGCGGCGCGTTCGCCATGTACAACTACTACCGCCAGAACTGGCTCATCGACCGGTTCGGCTCCTCGCTCACCTCCGTCTTCGGACACGCCCCCTGCATCACCCACTACGGAGGCAAGAAGGCGGCCATCCTGGTGGCCGGTGTCACCTCGAGCGACCAGTCCTGCACCGCCTCCGTATGGCGTCCCTCGGGCCCGGTGCCCTCGGCCGCCGGTGACGACCACCCCTTCCCCTATCTGCTGCACCGCACCATCCCCACCCTCTACATCGGGGTGCTGGGCGCGATCCTGCTGGTGACGCTGGTGTCGGTACGGCTGACCGGGGTCCGGCTGAGGGGTACCGCCCGCTATGTGGACATGTTCCTGCTCGGCGCGGCGTTCATGCTGCTGGAGACCAAGAACGTGATCGGGTTCGCCCTCTACTTCGGCACCACCTGGCTGGTCAACGCCATGGTCTTCGCGGGTGTGCTGCTCGCCGTGCTGTGCGCGGTGGAGGTCCGGCGCAGATTGCGCCGGGTCAACCAGCTGGTGCTACAGCTGATGCTCTTCTCCAGCCTCGCGATCGCCTGGCTGATCCCGTCCCATCTGGTGCTGGGGCTGCCCTTCGCCCCCCGGCTGGCCGCCGCGATCGCGCTGGCCTTCGCCCCCATCTTCTGCGCCAACCTCATCTTCTCCGACCGGCTGGCGGCGGCCTCCGACCCCACCTCGGCGTTCGGCGCCAATCTGCTGGGCTCCCTGTTCGGCGGCACCCTGGAGTATCTGGCCCTGCTCACCGGCTATCAGGCACTGCTGCTGGTCGTGGCGGTGCTGTACGCGGGTGCCTGTGTGGCCATGCGTTTCACCCGCCGCGGCCCCGGCGACGTCGCCACCCACGAACCACTCACCGTGCAGACGGCGCCACGCCCCTGAACACCCTCCCCATCGCAGCCTCAGCCGCCCCCGGCCGCCTTCCGGCCGGGGGCGGCCGCGTCCGTGGCGCGGGCCGCCGCGGTCACTCGAACATGACGTAATCGGGGCGTGGCCGCAGGGCCAGCACCTCCTCCGGGGTCATCAGCCGGCTCCCCTCGGCGTCCTCCTCGTAGAAGAGTTTGAAGCCGGTGTGCACACCCTCGGGCTGGTTCTTGACCAGCTGCCGCCAGGTGTCGCGCTTCATCCCCGGTGAACCGATGCCGTCCGCGCTCTTGATGAACACCACACCCGGCTGCGGGCGCAGCGCGGACTGGTCCTGGACGACGGACACGGCCACCTGGTGGAAGACGAGCGGCTTCTGCGGCAGATCGTGTTCGGCGACGATCCCGGAGAGATAGCGGGCCACATCGGTGAGCTCCTTGCCGCTGGTCCGGCCGTAGGTGTTCCCCGGCACCTCGCCCGGACCCATCTCCCACTCCGGGTCCAGCGCTATGCCGACATCCGGGTGGACCAGCCATTCGCGCAACGCCTTGACCTCGCCGAGCACCGATGCCCGGCCCGGCTGGATGTTCAGCAGCAGCAGGGCACGATGGCGCTTGGCCGCGTCGTGGAAGCGGCGGATGGTGTCGGGGGAGGTGCGCGAGCGATAGCTGCCGTCGGGGCCCGCGGAGCTGTTGGCGACGGTCGCGAGGAGTTCGAGCACCGGCTGTGGTTCGCGGTCCGCGGCGTAGGCGCGGGCGGTCTTCTCGATCTGGCGCACACGGTCGTCGAGATCCCCGATGCCGAGCCGGCCGAGCGCATCGGCCCCGGGCAGTCCGCAGTAGCCCACCAGGCGGTAGCGGGACAGCTCCCGGCCGCCCCGGGGCAGCTCCGGCGGCGGTTTCGGAGTGGGGGAGGGGGAGGGCTTGGACGGGGTGGCGGACGGGGAGGGCTTCGCACTTCTGGGGCCTTGCGAGCCCGCCCCGGAGGCGGAGTCGGCCGACTCCTCGCCGCAGCCCGTGAGCAGGCCGAGCCCGGCCGCCGCGGCCACCGAGAGCATGCCACGGCGGCTGGGCGGTGGTGTCCCCGACCCCTCGCCGCCGTCGCCGTCCCCCGGGGCGTCCTGTCCGGCCGAAGCCGTGTCGGTCATGGGCGTTCCAGATGTGCTGTGAGCCACGTTCCCTCCGTCCGCGGTGCCCGGTCGGCGGACCGGACACCGGTCTGTTGTGCGGGCCGATGGGTTGTCCGTGCCAGGCAGCCTGTCCGGTATGACGAAGGCGAAACGGAATAGTGTCCACCGGGCGGAGGGCATGCGTCGCTTTCGGCCCGGGCAGACGGACAGTGGTGAGGTACAGGACGTTCGAACGAGGTCGGCGAGGCCGTCGACCGGCCCCAACACGCCCTGGAACAAGCCCCGTTGGCGCTCCTCGGGGCTGCGTCAGGCGGCCGGTTCCGGCGGGCTCAGACGGCGGATCGGCGCGCCCTGGAGGTAGGCGTGGATGTCCTCCACCACATCGCCGTAGAACCGCTCGTAGTTGGCCCGGGTGACATAGCCCAGATGCGGGGTGGCCAGCAGATGGGGGAGCGTACGGAACGGGTCGCCCGGCGGCAGCGGCTCGTGTTCGAACACATCGACCGCCGCGCCCGCGATCCAGCCGTCCCGCAGCGCCCGCGCGAGCGCCGTCTGGTCCACGATCGCGGCGCGGGAGGTGTTCACCAGGAGCGCCGTGGGACGCATCCGCCTCAGCTCGGGTGCGCCCAGCAGCCCCCGGGTGCGGTCGCCGAGCACCAGGTGCACCGAGACGATGTCACTGCTCTCCAGCAGCTCCTCCTTGGAGCCGGCCGCCCGCACCCCCGCCGCCTCCGCGCGCTCGGCCGTCAGATTCGCGCTCCACGCGGCCACCTCCATACCGAAGGCACGGCCGACTCGCGCCACCTGGGTGCCGATCCTGCCCAGCCCCAGCAACCCCAGACGGCGGCCGTACAGATCGGTGCCGACGGTGCTCTGCCACGGTCCGCCGTCCCGCACCGCAGTGCTCTCCGGCACCACATGGCGGGCCAGCCCCAGGATCAGCGCCCAGGTGAGCTCGGCGGTCGGTTGTGCCGCGCCGCCGGTGCCGCACACGGTGACGCCGTGGCGGGCGGCGGCCTCCAGATCGACCGACGCGTTGCGCATCCCCGTGGTGACCAGCAGCCTCAGCTTTGGCAGCCGGGCGAACAGCGATGCGCGGAAGGGGGTGCGCTCTCGCATGATGACCACGATCTCGCAGTCCCCGATCGCCTCGGCCACCGCGTCCTCACCGGCGAGGTACTCGTGCACCGGCACCACGTCCACCGCGTCGAGCACACCCGACCAGTCGGCCGACGACAGTGCCACGTCCTGATAGTCGTCGAGCACGGCGCAGCGCAGCTTCATGGGGCTACCTCTGTTTCCTCGGACGGGTACGGTGTTTCTACCACCCGTGTGAAGCCGACCCGGAAACGGGGGCCTGACACGTCGTCACCGCGTTTGCGGCGCCACCCTTCCGGATGACATCGGCTATGCGAGCGCCATGTGACAGACGTGTGTTTTCACCGAAAGTTGGCCTCTCATGGGGTGCTGAGACACGTGTGGTTGTTTTGCGTAGTGGCACACAGGGCACCGCACCGTCTGAACAGCAGGCATAATCGCTGCTGCGATGGGCGCAGACGCCCAGAAAGGGGACGAAGTGAAGTGAACGCGTTGAGCGCGGACAACAGTGTGGGTTCGACCATCGAGGTGCTGGAGGCCGAACTCCCCCATCTCCAGAAGCAACAGGAGGCCCTCAAGGGTGATTTGGAGGCCGTCACCAAGCGGCTGGAGGCGGTCAGCACCGCCCTGAGCAGCCTTCAGGCGCTCTCCACCTCCGCGGTGCCGGAGCAGGCGGGCAACGGTGCCGCAGCCGCGGTGGCGGCGCCCGTGGCCGAGGCCGCCCCGGCCGAGCCGGCCGCGGAGCCCGCCGCCGAGGCCACGGCCGAGGCCGAGCCGGAGTCCACCGAGGACACGGCCGCCACCGGCCGTACCTCCGCCGCCACCCGCAAGGCCGCCATCGGCCGCCAGCGCAGCGGGGGCAAGGCGGGCAAGGCGCCGGCCACCGGACGGGCCACCAAGACGGCGGCCAAGAAGACCGCCGCCGCCAAGAAGACCGCCGCGAAGACCGCGGCGAAGGCTCCCAAGTCCACCAAGGCCACGGTGAAGGCCACCACCAAGGCCACCGCGAAGCCCGCCAAGAACACCAAGGCAGCGGAGAAGGCCACCAAGGAGACCGCCGCCAAGGAGACGGCCACCACCTCCGAGCGCTCCACGGGGCTCGCCGACAGCGTGCTGAACGCGCTGCGCAAGGCCGGCCGTCCCATGCGCGCCCAGGAGGTCAACGAGGCCCTGGGCCGCGACGAGACCCGCACCAATGTGAACTCGGTGCGCAACACCCTCGAGCGGCTGCGCTCCTCGGACCGGGCCCAGCGCTCCGGTCGTGGCCTGTACGAGGCCACGGCCACGAGCTGAGTGCCGTCAGTTCACCGCCACCCATGTGTAGCGGTGTTCGGGGCGGCCGGTGTCCCCGTACTTGAGGGTGAGGCTGATACGGCCCGCATGCTCGAGGTACTTCAGATAGCGCTGGGCCGTGGAGCGGCTGATACCGGTGCGCTCCGCCACTTCATGGGCGGAGAGCGGATGGTCGGCCTTGTCCAGGACCCGGCGTATGAGGTCGACGGTGGGCGCGGAGTGGCCTTTGGGGAGGGAGGGACCGGAGGTGTCGGCGGCCGCGAAGGCGCCGAAGATCCGGTCCACCCTCTCCTGGCCGGTCTCGCCGCGCCCGCCGACGTCCTGGAGGGTGCGGCGCAGTCCCGCGTAGGCGTCCAGCTTGCCCCGCAGCCCGGCGAAGCTGAACGGCTTGACCAGGTACTGCAACGCGCCATGGCGCATCGCGGCCTGGACGGTGGTCACATCACACGCCGCCGTCACCATGATGACGTCGGCGTGGTGGCCCAGCTGGCGCATCCGCCGCACCAGTGTCAGCCCGGTCTCGTCCGGCAGATAGTGGTCGAGCAGTACGAGGTCGACCGGGGTGCGTTCGAGGGTGGCGAGGGCCTGGGCGGCGGTATGGGCGCGGGCGGTGACCCGGTAGCCGGGCACCTGGGCCACATACGCAGCGTTGATCTCGGCGACGTGGAAGTCGTCGTCCACGACAAGAACGTCGATCATCGTGACTCTCCTGCTGCGGTGAACTCATGAGTGGGTGTGTCGTTCCCGGTGAGGGCCTCGGGCAGGACGACGGTGAACACCGCCCCGCCACCGGCCCGGGCGGTGACCCGGGCCATCCCCCCGTAACGCTCGGCCAGCCGCCGTACCAGGGCCAGTCCGATGCCCCGGCCGCGCGGCGACACCGTGGCGGACCCCTCGTGGGCACCGGGGCCGGCCTCCGGGGAGCTGGGGAGGGCGGGCGGTTTGGTGGACCAGCCCTCGGTGAAGATCTGTTCGCGCATCCCCGGTGGCACCCCCGGGCCGGTGTCGCTCACCCGCAGCACGGCGGTGGTGCCCTCGGCCCTCAGCTCGACCTCGATGGACGGAGCGGGGGAGGGGTGTGCGGCCACGGCCTCCAGCGCGTTGTCGATGAGGTTGCCGAGCACGGTCACCAGATCGCGCGGATCGACCACCCGCGCGGGCAGCAGGGTCGAAGGCGAGATGCGCAGGGCGACCCCGCGCTCGGCCACGATGGCCGACTTGCCGACCAGCAGCGCCGACAGCAGCGGATCGTGCACCCGTTCGGAGATCTGCTCGGCCGAGGCGCGCCGGGCGTGGGTGAGCTCGGCCACGAACTGCGCCGCCCGCTCGTGCAGTCCGAGCTCCAGCAGCCCCAGCAGGGTGTGCAGCCGGTTGGCGTGTTCGTGGTCCTGGGCGCGCAGCGCGTCCAGCAGGCCACGGGTGCTGTCCAGCTCGCGGCCCAGCAACTCCAGCTCGGTGCGGTCGCGCAGCGTGGCCACCGCCCCGCCGTCCTTGGTCGGCATGCGGTTGGCGACCAGCACCCGGCCGCCGCTGACGGTCAGCAGATCCGCGCCGTCCACCCGCCCCGCCAGCACATCGGTGGTACGGCCCGGCGGCAGGGACTCCTCCAGGGTGTGGCCGGTGGCGTTCGGGAGGATCCCGAGCAGCCGTCCGGCCTCGTCGTTGACCAGGCGGATCCGGCCCTGCCGGTCGAAGGCCACGACGCCTTCGCGGATGCCGTGCAGCATCGCCTCCCGCTCGTCGAGCAGCGCCGAGATATCGGCGAACGCGACACCGTGGGTACGGCGGCGCAGATGGCGCGAGACGGCGATCGCCGCCAGGACACCCACTCCGAGCGCCGCTCCCGCGTACAGCAGCAGCCGGGGCACCGCCGCCAGCAGCTGGTCGCGCACGCTGCCGTAGCCGATGCCCACCGACACCGCCCCGATGATCCGTCCGTCCCGGGCGTGCAGCGGCACCTTGGCGCGGGCGGAGCGGCCGAGCGTGCCCACATCGATCTGGAGGACCTCCCGGCCCGAGAGCGCCTCGCGCGGATCGGTGGAGACATGTTCGCCGATCCGGGCGGTGGTGGTGTGCGACCAGCGCACGCCCCGGGAGTCCATCACCACGATGTACAGCGCCCCGGTGGCCCGGCGGATCCGCTCCGCCGCCCGCTGCACCGGACCCTTCGGGGTGGGCTCGGTGGCGGCGAGGTCCCGGGCGATGTCCGGATCGGCCGCGGTGGTCTGGGCGATGGCGAGCGCCTGGTGCATCGCCTGGTTGTCGATCTCGGAGCTGAGCGGGGCCAGGAACAGCGCGGTCGCCAGCACCATCACCCCGGCGGTGATGGACAGCTGCGCGGCGAGTACCTGGCCGGAGACACGCCGAGGCCATCGGATACGCATGACAGGCCCCCTGTCTCCCGTCCCGCGGTCCCGTGCGCGAGCGGTATTACTTCGTCCGTTTATGGTGCTGTGAACGCACCGTAAAGGCGCCGGGGGCGTATGCCCAGTCTCCGTAGCGTTTTCGTTGCGCGGGCGCGAGCAAAACGAGCAGAACGGGGTTTGTGAGCGCAAGGGCGGGTTGTGCTCACAAGACTGCCGCTGTGGCCCGGGTCACTCCTAGCCTCCCGGCCATGAGCAGCCACACCAGCCCCGCCATCGAGCTGCGGGGCACGAGCAAGGCGTTCCGGACTCCGTCCGGGGCCCTCCATACAGCGGTCAGGGATCTCGACCTGACCGTCGGGCACGGTGAGTTCGTCGCCGTCGTCGGGCCCACCGGTTGCGGCAAGTCCACGACACTGACGCTGGTCAGCGGGTTGGAGGAGCCCACCGAAGGCGAGGTGCTGGTGGCCGGTGAGCCGGTCCGCGGCATCGCCTCCAACGTGGGCTTCGTCTTCCAGCAGGACGCGGTCTTCCCCTGGCGGAGCGTGCTGTCGAATGTGATGGCCGGCCCGCGCTTCCGCGGGGTGCCCAAGGCTGAGGCGAAGGAGCGGGCCCGCGAGTGGCTGGCCCGGGTCGGCCTCTCCTCCTTCGAGGACCGCTATCCGCATCAGCTGTCGGGTGGCCAGCGCAAGCGCGTGGCGCTCGCGTCGACCTTCGTCAACGACCCCGAGATCCTGCTCATGGACGAGCCGTTCTCGGCGCTCGATGTGCAGACCCGTGCGCTGATGTCGGACGAACTGCTGGAGCTGTGGGCGGGGACCGGCGCATGTGTCGTCTTCGTCACCCACGATCTGGAGGAGTCCATCGCCCTGGCCGACAAGGTCGTGGTGATGACGGCCGGACCGGCCACCGTCAAGGAGGTCTTCGAAATCGACCTGCCCCGGCCCCGCAAGGTGGAGTCGGTGCGGCTGGAGCCGCGGTTCGTGGAGATCTACCGGGAGATCTGGTCCTCGCTCGGCGAAGAGGTCCGCATCACCCGTGAGCGAGGTGCCGTCGATGCCTGAGACCCTCTCCGCCAAGGCCGCCCCCGCGCTCGGCAAAACACCCGGTACGAACCGCTCCGCGGCCCGGGCGCGCGCGGCCCGCAAGCGTGCCGTCCTCGTCCAGTCCACCCGCGCCCTGGTGCTCCTCGGCGTCATCGGGCTGTGGGAATGGATGTCCCGGGCCGAGGTCATCGACCCCTTCAACTTCTCGATGCCCTCCAAGATCTGGGCCCAGCTCAAGCAGTGGGCGCTGCACGGCACCGCACAGGGCTCGCTGTGGGAGCAGATCTGGTACACGCTCTACGAGGCGCTCCTGGGCTGGGGCATCGGCGTCGTGGCCGGTGTGGTCCTGGGGATCGCGTTCGGCCGGATCGCGTTCCTCGCCGATGTGCTCGGCCCGTACATCAAGGTGCTCAACGCACTGCCGCGTATCGTGCTCGCGCCCATCTTCCTCATCTGGTTCGGCCTCGGCCCGGCCTCGAAGGTCGCCTCGGCCGTCGTCCTGGTCTTCTTCCCCGTCTTCTTCAATGCCTTCCAGGGCGCCCGGGAGGTCGACCGCAACCTGGTGGCCAACTCCCGGATCCTCGGTGCGAGCAACCGCCAGGTCACCCTTCAGGTGGTGATCCCCTCCGCCACCTCATGGATCTTCACCAGCCTCCATGTCAGCTTCGGCTTCGCCCTCATCGGCGCCATCGTCGGCGAGTACATCGGCGCCACCAAGGGGCTCGGCCTGCTGGTGTCCTCCTCGCAGGGCACCTTCAACGCCGCCGGTGTGTACGCCGCCATGGTGATCCTCGCCGTGGTGGCCCTGCTCGCCGAGGGGCTGCTGACCTTCCTGGAGAAGCGGCTCTTCCGCTGGAAGCCCGCCCAGCCGGGCGAGGACCGCTGAGTCCCCCGCCTCCCCCTCCCCGGCTCCCGCCCCGCCCCCGCCCTCCTCTTCTCAGCTCATCACCGCTCACAAGGACGTGACCCATGCGCAGCAGTGCCAAGTTCTCCGCGGCAGCCGTCGCCGCGGCGCTCGCTCTCACCACCCTCACCGCCTGCGGCGGTGACTCCGACTCGGGCGGGGACGGCAAGGTCAAGATCATGGTGGGTGGCCTGGACAAGGTCATCTACATGCCGGCGATGCTCACGCAGCGGCTCGGCTACTTCAAGTCGGAGGGCCTGAAGGTCCAGCTGCTCACCGAGCCCGCCGGGGTGCAGGCCACCACCTCGCTGATCGCGGGCGACGTCCAGGGCGTCGTCGGCTTCTACGACCACACCCTCGATCTCCAGGTCAAGGGCAAGCAGGTGGAGTCCGTCGTCCAGCTCGCCCAGGCCCCCGGCGAGGTCGAGGTGGTCTCCAACAAGGCGGCGGGCGAGATGAAGTCCCCCAAGGACTTCAAGGGCAAGAAGCTCGGGGTCACCGGTCTGGGCTCGTCCACGGACTTCCTGACCAAGTACCTCGCGGTCGACGGCGGGGTGAAGACCAGCGAGTTCACCCCGGTGGCGGTCGGCGCGGGCCAGACCTTCATCTCGGCCCTGAAGCAGGGCTCCATCCAGGGCGGTATGACGACCGATCCGACGGTCGCCCAGATCGTGGAGCAGAAGATCGGCAAGGTCCTGATCGACATGCGCACACCCGAGGGCTCCAAGCAGGCGCTCGGCGGCCTGTACCCGTCCTCCTCGCTCTACATGAACACCGACTGGGTGAACGGCCACAAGGAGACGGTGCAGAAGCTGGCCAACGCCTTCGTGAAGACCCTGAAGTGGATGTCCACCCACTCGGCCGAGGACATCGCCGCCAAGATGCCGAGCGACTACGCGCAGGGCGGTGCGAAGCTCTACGCGGAGGCCATCAAGAGCACCCTGCCGATGTTCACCAAGGACGGGGTGATGCCCTCGGACGGCCCGGCGACCGTCGAGCGCGTCCTCAAGGCGTTCAACCCCAATCTGAAGAACGCCACGGTGGACCTGAAGAAGACCTACACCACCGAGTTCGTCGAGAAGGCGGGCTAGAACCTTCGAAGGGCAGGCTCCCGAAGGCAGAGCCGCTCGAAGGGCCGAGCCTCGCGGATGAGCCCCGCGGCGTTCACCTCGACGCCGCCGTCCGGGCGACCATATCGGTCAGCCGGACGGCGGCGTCGTCGGCGAACAGCCGGCGGCCCGCCGCGATACGGCGCTCCCGCCACGCGGAGGGCTCGGTGACCACATCGAGCAGCCGCACCAGCTCCCATGAGTCCCGTGCGCGGTCCGAGAGCCCCAGCTCGGCCATCCGCCGTACGCCCTCCCGCCCATGGCCCGGGATGGGGCGGTAGCCGATCACGGGCACCCCGGTGGCCAGCGCCTCCAGCGCGGTCTGACCGGCCGCGTTGTCCACCACGGCCCGTACCGCGGCCAGCAGCCCCGGCATGTCCCGCTCCCAGCCGAGGGCCGCCACCCCCGGCAGGCGGGACAGCTCGGCGCGCAGCCGTTCGTCCCGGCCGCACAGCACCACCGGCAGATACCCCGCCCCGGACAGCAGCCGCGCCGTGTCCGCCACGTGGGTGCCCGCTCCCCACGCCCCCACGGACAGCAGCACCGGTGGCCTCCCGGGCGCGACCGCACCCCAGCGACGCCGCCACCCCGCGGCCCCCGGCGCCGGGGCGAAGAAGCGCGCCGCCACCACCGGTCCGGTGGCCACCGCCGGACGGCCCAGCGCCCGGCGCACCGCCTCCGCGGCATCCGGGGTGACACACAGATGCAGATCGTTGCCCGGGTGCAGCCACTGGCGGTGCACCGCGAAATCGGTCACCACGACCGCGCTGGGCGCCCTCAGGGCCCCGCGCGCCCGGAGCCTGCCGGTCAGCTGCGCGGCCAGATGGAACACCGGGACGACGACGTCCGGCCGCTCCCGCTCCACCAGGGCCAGCAGCCGGGCCTCGGCGAGCGCGGCCAGCGGGGCGCTGCCCGGCCGGGGGCCCTTGCCGGGGCGGAAGAACGCCCGGTAGATGCCCTCGTACACCATCGGGGCCCGGCGGATCGTCGTCCGATAGAACGAACGCAGCCCCGCCCCGATCCCGTGCGGCAGCAACTCCAGCACATCCACCCGGGCGGACCCCTGGCCCCGGTCCGCCAGCCTGCGGACCAGCTCAGCGGCGACCGCGTCATGTCCGGCTCCCATTCCGGCGCTCACAACAAGAAAACGTGCCGACGGCGGGTGCATGACCACCTCCGATGGTGCGAGGCGCGGCTCCTCATGGCTCACTGGAGGTATCCGCTCCGCATGCCGTCAAACCGCGCGCTCGACGGCCGGTGACCCAGGACCAGCGGCCGGTCGGCGGCGAGACAGGGAGATGTCATGATCCGCCCCCTCCCGGACGCACCCCTCGATCGCGGCCATGTGCGGGACACCGGCCACCCCGCCGCCACCGGGACCAGGGTCGCGCTGGTGACCGGTGCCTCCTCGGGTATCGGGGCCGCCATCGCCGACCGGATCGCGGCCGAGGGCGGATGGCGGCTGCTGGTCAGCGGCCGCCACCGGGAACGGCTCGACCGCGTGGCCGCCAGGACATCGGCCCTCGCCCTCCCCGTCGACCTGGCCGCGCCCGAGGGTCCGGAGGCGCTCGTCGAGGACGCCCTCCGTGCCGCCGGACGGGTGGATCTGCTGATCGCCGGGGCGGGCGTGGGCTGGGCGGGCCCCTTCGCCACGATGCCGCCCGCCGCCATCGACCAGGTGGTCCGCGTCGATCTGCTCGCCGCGATGCGCCTGGTCCGCATGGTCGTGCCCCGGATGGAGGCCGAGCGGCGGGGACACATCGTGCTGATCGGATCGGTGGCCGGGACCGTCGGGGTGCGCGGCGAGGCGGTGTACTCCGCGGCCAAGGCGGCGCTCGGCGTCTTCGCCGACGCCCTGCGTCATGAGCTGGGCCGGGCCGGAGTGCGCGTCACCCATGTGGTCCCCGGTGTGGTGGACACCCCGTTCTTCGCCCGGCGCGGCACCCCGTACACCCGCCGGCTGCCCCGTCCGCTGCCGCCCGAGCGGATCGCCGACGCGGTCTGGGACGCCGTCGAGCGCGGGCGGGACGAGGTGTACGTACCGGCCTGGATGCGGCTGCCCGCGGTGGTCCGGGCCCTGGCCCCACGGCTGTACCACCGGTTGGCCTCACGCTTCGGGTGATCCCCGGTGAGCGTCCTGACCGTAGTGCTGGCCCTGCTGTCCGCCCTGGGCAACGGCGCTGCCTCGGTACTCCAGCGGCGGGCCGCGATGGACCAGGTCCGGGAGGAGCGGGGCGTCCGGGGCCCGATGCGGAACCTGCTGCGGCTGGCACGGCTGCTGCGCCGCCCGTTCTGGCTGGCCGGGCTGGCCGCGATGATGCTGTCGGCGGTGGCGCAGG
The DNA here is from genome assembly GCF_040653035.1 of Streptomyces malaysiensis subsp. malaysiensis. NCBI lineage: Bacteria > Bacillati > Actinomycetota > Actinomycetes > Kitasatosporales > Streptomycetaceae > Streptomyces > Streptomyces malaysiensis. Next base: position 128,496 of record NZ_JBEZNG010000010.1, on the reverse strand, counting down.
TGGGCGCGCTGGCGGTCGGACGGCTCTCCGTGGTCCAGCCACTGCTGGTCAGCGAGCTGCTGTTCACCCTGGTGGTGGGCAGTCTGGTCTTCCGCCACCGCCCGGACGGCCGGACCTGGCTGTCGTTCGCGATGCTCGCCGCCGGGCTCGCGCTCTTCCTGGTGGCGGCCGACCCCTCCAGCGGCGCCGGCACGGCGCGGAACGGCCGCTGGCTGCCCGTGGGCGTGGCGGTGGTCATCGCCGTGGGTCTCCTGATCTCGGTGGCCCGGGTGCTGCGCGGGGCCGCGCGCGCCGCCGCACTCGGAAGCGCCACCGCCGCGTGTTTCGCCTGTACGGCGGCGCTGATCAAGGAGATGACCGGGCGATTCCCCGGTGGAGTGGTCGAGGTGTTCACCGACTGGCCGCTGTACGCGGTGTGCGTCGTCGGGCTGCTGAGCTTCCTGCTGCTCCAGAGCACCCTGCGCGCGGGCACCCTGGCCGCCTCACAGCCCGCGCTCACCCTCGGCGACGCCCTGGTCAGCATCGCGCTGGGCTGGGTGCTGTTCGGCGAGCGCGTCGAACTGGGGCTGCGCATCGTGCCCGAGGTGGCCGGGATCCTGCTGATGGCGGCCGGGATCGTGGGGCTGACCCGCTCGCCCGCCATGTGCGGCGCCTGGGACCAGGCCGTTCCCGAGCAGCCGCGGAAGGGCGGGGTCTCGCCCCCCGGAAGGGTGAGCGACCCGGGCGCCGGTGGCGGAACACCAGGCGGCGGGGGAGCACCGGGCGGTGGGAGAACACCTGGCGGTGGGGGAGCGGCAGGCGGTGGGAGCGCCCCCGGCGGTGGCAGTGCCCCCGGCGGTGGGAGCGCCCCCGGCGGTGGGAGAGCACCGGGCGGTGGGGGAGCGGCAGGTGGGGGGAGCGTCCCCGGCGGTGGGGGAGCACCGGGCGGCGGGGGAGCGGCAGGCGGTGGCAGTGCCCCCGGCGGTGGGAGAGCACCGGGCGGTGGGGGAGCGGCAGGTGGGGGGAGCGTCCCCGGCGGTGGGAGAGCACCGGGCGGCGGGGGAGCGGCAGGCCGTGGCAGTGCCCCCGGCGGTGGGGGAACACCCGGCGGTGGCGGAACATCCGGCAATGGCGGAGCGCCCGGCGGTGGGGGAGCGCCATGAGCGCCCGCCACCGCTCCGGTGTTCTGGTGCGCAACGCGGCGCTGCTCGCGGCGGCCGCGCATCTCGCACCGGCCGGCACCTGGCTGCCCGGGCCGCGGCGCGTCCTCTTCCCCGCCCTGGCGGGCCGTGGACGGTGCGACCATGTGGCCCTCACCTTCGACGACGGACCCGATCCGCGCACCACACCGCGGTTCCTCCAGGTGCTGGACGGACTGGGCGTCCGCGCCACCTTCTTCGTCCTGGGGGACGGGGTGACACGCTTCCCGCACACCACCGCGGAGATCGTCCGCCGGGGCCATGAGCTCGCCGTCCACGGCTGGACCCACAGCCGCCCCTGGCTGCCCACGGTGTCCCGGGACGCGTCCGAGGTCGCCCGTGCCGCCCGTGCGATACGGCTGGTCACCGGCGTGGCACCGGTGTGGTACCGGCCGCCGTACGGCATCCTCACCGGCGGCCGCTGGCTGGCGGCGGCACGGGCCGGGCTCACCCCCGTCCTCTGGTCGGCCTGGGGGCGCGACTGGACCGCGGACGCCACCCCGGGGTCGGTGGCCGCCACCGTACGGCGCGATCTGCGCGGCGGCGCCACCGTTCTGCTGCATGACACCGACCGCGCCGCGGCCACCGGCTGCTGGCGCGCCGCGCTGGCCGCGCTGCCCACGGTGGTGGCGGAGTGCCGGGCCGCGGGTCTGGAGGTGGGGCCGCTGGCCGAGCACGGGATGTGCCGATGAGCTCAGCCGTCGCGAAGGCGGGCCATCTTCCGGGGGTCCACGATGCGGTCGAAGTCCTCGGCGCCGATATGGCCGCTGGCGATGGCTGCCTCGCGCAGGGTGGTCCCCTCGACGGCGGCCCTGCGGGCGATCGCGGCGGCCTTGTCGTGACCGATCTCCGGGGCCAGCGCGGTGACCAGCATCAGCGAGCGGGTGAGGTACTCGTCGATCCGCTCGCGGTTGAGCTGGACGCCCTCCACGCAGTACTCGCGCAGCTTCTCGCAGGCGTCGGCGAGGATGCGGGCGGAGTGCAGGAAGTCGCTGATGACGAGCGGCCGGGCCGCGTTGAGCTGGAAGTTGCCCCGGGTGCCCGCGTGTGCGACGGCGTTGTCGTCGGAGAGCACCTGGGTGCACACCATCATCATGGCCTCGCACTGCGTCGGGTTGACCTTGCCGGGCATGCTGGAGCTGCCGGGTTCGTTCGCGGGCAGTGTGAGTTCCCCGATCCCGCCGTGCGGGCCGGAGGCGAGCCAGCGGATATCGTCGGCGATCTTCATCAGGGGGACGGCGAGGCCCCGCAGCCCGGCGGAGGCGGCCACCATGGCGTCCACACCGCTGATGGCCGCGAAGGAGTTGGACGCCACCTTGAACGGATGGCCGGTGGCCCCGGCGATCTCCCGGGCCATCGCCGGGCCGAAGCCCTCGGGGACGCCCAGACCGGTGCCGACCGCCGTGCCACCGATGGCGAGCTGGTACAGATCCGGCAGGGTGGCGCGCAGCCGCTCCAGCGCGTCGGAGAGCTGGGCCGCGTAGCCGGACCACTCCTGCCCCACGGAGAGCGGAACCGCGTCCTGGAGATGGGTGCGGCCGGTCTTGACGACGTCGTACCATGCGCGGGACTTGGCGGCGATGGCCTCCTGGAGCAGGCTGACCTGCGGCAGCAGGGGGTCGTGCAGGATGCGCACCGCGGCGATGTGCATCGCCGTGGGAAAGGTGTCGTTGGAGGACTGGCCCAGATTGACGTGGTCGTTGGGGTGCACCGGGTCCTTGCTGCCCATGACGCCGCCGACCAGCTGGATCGCGCGATTGCTGATGACCTCGTTGACATTCATGTTGGTCTGGGTGCCGGATCCGGACTGCCACACATACAGCGGGAAGTGGTCGTCCAGCGCCCCGGAGACCACCTCGTCGGCCACATGGGCGATCAGATCCGCCCGCCATCCCGCCAGTCGCCCCGCCCGGCCGTTGACCAGCGCGGCGGCCTTCTTGACATGGCCGTAGGCGTGGTAGACCGCCTTGGGCATACGGTCCTCGCCGATCGCGAAGTGGACCAGGGCCCGCTGGGTCTGGGCGCCCCAGTACCGGTCGGCCGGGACCTCGACGGTCCCCAGCGCGTCCGTCTCACGTCGGGTGCCGGTGGCGTCGATGCGGGTGGGCAGATCCCGCACCCTCGGGGTGCCCTGGGCACCCCGGCGCCGGTGGGGCGTGTTCATCGCCTGCCCTCCCAGACGGATCGCGGCCCGTCCACCCGCACTCCGCGGCACGGCTGGCGGCCTCAACGCCAGTGTCGCTCGGCACCGCCCCGGCCGCATCCGGCCGGGGCGGTGCCGAGCGGCCGCCCAGTCGATCGGGGAGGTCAGATCCGGGTGCGCAGCCGGATGAGGGTGCCGTCCGCGTCGGCCTGCATCTGCACGACGTCGCACAGCATACGGACGCCCCACAGCCCGAATCCGGGCTCCGAGTCGGCCGGCGGGGTGAAGCCCCACAGCGCGTCCGGGTACCAGTGGCCGGGGCCGGAGATCTCGCAGACCAGATCGCCGTCGTGGACCCAGGTGCCCAGCCGCGCCGGGGCCCCGCCGTGCCGGATCGCGGTGGTGGACACCTCGCTCACCGCCGCGACCATGTTGCGCAGCGCGTCATGGCCCATGCCGTGCCGGCTCGCCCGCTCGGCGACGAAGCCGCGCACGGCGTCCAGATCGGTCGAGACGATCGACACGGACTCGGCCGCGCGCGGGGCGGACGGCAGCGGGCGCCGGTCGCAGGTGGCGCTGAACGGGCCGGGGTCGGTGTAGGCGTCGCTCTTCTCCGGCCCGTGGCCGTCGATGATCTCGGGGTGGGTCTGGCGCGCGTAGGCGAGGATCTCGGGATGCAGCAGACGCCGGTCGTAGCAGCAGATCGCGCGGGCGCCGGAGTGGGCGAAGGCCGCGTTGACGATCGACTCGTAGCGCGCCCACTCCACCACTTCGAGCGGGGTACGGCCCTGCCACACCGGTTCGGCGATCACCCGGACCCGGCGGGGCTTCTCGGCCTTCACGAAGGAGTCATAGGCGGCGATGGTCTTGACCGGATGCTGGTACCAGTTGAGCGCCTCCTCGAACTGCACCGCCTTGGCGTCCTGCCCGAGGGCGTCCCGCAACGCCTCGATGTTGGAGGCGGCGGCGACGACGGCCACGGCGTCGTCCGCCTCCAGGCCCTCACGGAGGAACGGGACGCAGATGTCGATCACTTCCTCCTCGTCGCGATAGAGGAATCCGCGATGCATCATCGCGTCGCGGTGGTCCGCGACGGGGCTGCTCGGGCTGGTCATCGGGCCTCCCTGGGGCTCGGCCGATGAAAACACCTCAGGTGCGTCATCGAAATTCTGGACGGTATAGCGCAGTCTGCCACTTCCCCGGCCCGGTGCGCAGCCCGTTCCGGCCCTACATGGACGGCACCCTGACGGTGCATTAGCATCCTCGGGCGTGACAGAGCTCAAGAACATCAACGCAAATGGACTTGATTTCGGGTATTTCGAAGCGGGCCCGGCGGACGCGCCATTGGCGCTCTGCTTGCACGGCTTCCCGGACTCCGCGCACTCCTGGCGTCATCTGCTCCCCGCGCTCGCGGACGCGGGCTACCACGCCGTCGCGCCCTTCCTGAGGGGCTACGCGCCCACCGGGATACCCGCCGACGGCGCCTACCAGGCGGGGGCGATCGCCGCGGACGCCAACGCGCTGCACGAGGCGTTCGGCGGCGACGGCGACGCCGTGCTCATCGGCCACGACTGGGGCGCCATCGCCACGTACGGCGCCACCGGCAGCGCCCCCGAGCGCTGGCGGCGCGCGGTCACGATGTCGGTGCCGCCGCTGGGCGGGGTGCTGGCCGACTTCTTCAACTATGACTACGGCCAGTTCAAGCGCTCCTTCTACATCTTCCTGTTCCAGACGCCGCTGGCCGAGGCCGGTGCGGCGGCGCACGACATGGCCCTGATCGACGGCCTGTGGCGGGACTGGTCGCCCGGCTACCAGGACGCCGCCGAGGACATCGCGCACGTCAAGGAGAGCCTGCGGGACCCGGCCAACCTCGCCGCCGCGATCGGCTATTACCGGGCCCTGTTCGACCCGTCCCGCCATGTGGCGGCGTACGCGGCCGAGCAGGAGGCCATCACCAGCACCGGGGAGACCCCCATCCTGTATCTGCACGGCACCGACGACGGCTGCATCGGCGCCGATGTCGTCCAGGGGGCGAGGGACCACCTCCCCGCCGGCTCGCGCATGGAACTGATCGATGGCACCGGGCACTTCCTCCACCTGGAGGCGCCCGAGCGGATCAACCGGGAGGTCCTGACCTGGCTCGCCGGCTGACCGGCCCGCCCTGCTCGCACGCCTTGTCGCCACAGCGCGTGTGACCAGGGCCTTTCCCTTGCGGAACGCGATGCGGCCGCGGCGGGGACCTCGACCCGGGCGGACCCGGTCGAGCCGCCGCGGCCCTCGCTTTACCGCCGGTATACCGCCGCTGATCCACCCTCTTCCATGCTGGACGCATCGCTACAGCCGCCCGGTAGGGACGCGTCTGGAGAGGGCCTGTGAACGTCGACCAGCAGCATCAGCCTCGTATCGAGGACGAACTCCTCTACGCCTGGAGCACCTTCCAGCTCGCCGGCGGGGTGGAGGGTTCCGGCCCGAGCGGTACCTGCCGGGCCGAACGCACCGCTCGCGCCTGTCTCGAAGCGGCACTCCAGGCCGCCGCGGCCCACTCGGGCGGGTATTCCTGGGGGCAGCTCAGCCGGGTCTCCGCCGATGACGACCTGCCCTTCCATCTGTGGGCGCGGGACCCGGTCGCCTGGGCCGAACCGGGGCCCAGTGAGACCGTCACCTGGCGTCCGGGCGCGGCTCCGCATCCGCAGTGATCAGGAACCGTTCGCGGCGAGGCGAGGCAGTGCTAGTGGTAAGGGATTCACGATGAAGAGCAGCGGACCCGGCATCGGGCTCAGGACAAGGGCGTGGCGGCCGGCCGACCACGGCCGTCTCGCCGTCAGCCAGGCGAATCCGGCCAGGGTCTACAACTATCTGGTCGGCGGTAAGGACAATTACCTCGCCGATTATGAGCAGGCCCAGCGATTTCTGGGAGTCGCGCCGGAAGTCCGCGACACCGCGCTCTCCAATCGGAGATTTCTTCACCGCGCCGTCCGTCATCTCGCCTCCGCCGGTATGAGTCAATTCCTCGATATCGGCGCGGGATTGCCGGCGAACCCGAATGTGCATGAAATCGCCCAGGCCGTGAATCCGCGCGCCCGAGTGGTCTACGCCGACAACGACCCCATCGTGGCGAGCCATGGCCAGGCCCGTCTCTCGGTCTCCGGCACCACCATGGTCAAGACCGATATCCGCTCGCCCGACGACCTCCTGGGCCATGAGGAGTTGCGGCGGCTGCTCGACCCCGGGCGGCCGGTCGCGATCCTGCTGGCCCTCGTCCTGGACTACATCGAGGACCTGGAGAACCCCGTCGGCATCGTCCGCCGGCTCATGGACTGGGCCGCGCCGGGCAGCTGTCTGGTCCTCTCCCACGCCACCGGTGACTTCACCCTCGACACCGACCGGGACTGGGAGATCATCAGCTTCGGGGACCCCGTCACCCTGGTCGCCCGCGACCATGCCGAGATCATGGAGTTCTTCACCGGCCTCGAACTGCTCGACCCGGGCCTGGTGCAACTGCCCTCCTGGCGCCCGGGTATCGGTGCCGAGTCCGACCCGAGACGGGTGTGGGCCTACGGCGGGGTGGCCCGCAAGCCGTAACCCCGCCGCCCCACAAGCCGTAACTCTGCCCCCCGGCGAGCCGTGAACCCCGCCCCTCGCGAGCCGTAAACCCCGCCCCCCGCCCGATGGGCCCCGGATCCCGCCTCTCAGTGCGGGCCGGGGCCGATCTGCAAGGTCATACAGGCGGGGAAGAGTCCGCTCCAGGTGTGCCCGCGCCAGCTCTCGTAGGTACCGGGACGCTTCCACACGGGCAGCGCCTGGTCCATATGGGTCCGGCCCTCGGGGAACCTGCCCTGTTCCATGTAGGTGATCCCGATCTCGTAGAGGGCGAAGCCCTCCAGATGGATGTTGCCCGTGCGGCGGGCGTACTCCAGGCTCTCCTTGAAACAGGTCAGGGCGTCCTCGGGACGGCCCAGGCCCCGATGGGCCCGGCCGAGGTTGCCCAGGCCGATCACCTCGGCCGACAGATCCCCGGCCGCACGGGCGAGGGCCAGCTGCCGCTCCTGCGCCGTGATGGCCTCCTCGAACAGGCCCAGTTCACACAGCGCGTCCGCCAGATTGCACGCGGAGCGCAACTCGCCCTCCCGATGGCCCAGTTCACGCCAGATCTCCAGCGCCGACTCCAGGGCCTCCCGCACCTCGTCATAGCTGTGCAGCAGCCAGTACGCGGCGGAGAGGCCGTCCAGCGCCCATGCCTCGCTCTCCCGGTCGCCCAGGCGGCGGGCGGTCTCGATGGCCAGCTCGTTGACGGTCGAGAGGTCCTGGGCGTGGGCCCGGGGGAAGAGGAACCACTGGAGCGCCCGCGCCAGCCGCAGCCCCAGCCGTGCGATCGCCTCGGGCCGGGCGGGCTCGGCCGCCTGGGCCACGGCGGCCAGCAGATTGGGTAGCTCGGCTTTCAGCCAGCGTTCGGCCTCGTCATGGCCGTCCAGCGGGACCGCCGGGCCCTCGACGGGATGCCGGGGCCAGGGGCGGAGCGGGTCGAGCAGGGTGACCGCCCGCTGGGCGGTGGCCGCGTAGCGCGTCAGCGCCCGCTCCAGCGCCGCCGAGCGCTCCGCCTCCGGCTCCTCCTGCTCCGCCAGCTCCGACGCGAACAGCCGCAGCAGATCGTGCATGTGGTAACGGACGGAGTCCCGGCTCTCCAGGAGCTGGGCGTCGACCAGCCGCTCCAGCGCGTTCTCGGTGCGGTCGGCGGGCAGGTCCAGCAGCGCGGCCGCCACCGGCACGCTCATATCGTGCCCGTGCACCACGCTGAGCAGCCGGAAGGCGCGGACCGCGTCCAGGTCGTCGGAGCGCCGGCCGAGCCGGAACGCCTCGTAGCTCACCTGGAAGCTGATCCGGACGGCCAGATCGCCGAAGCGCAGTTCGTCCAGCCGCCCCCGGGCGTCGGTCAGCTTGGTCACCAGGGTGCGCAGCGGCCAGGCGGGGCGGGCGGCCAGCCGGGCGCCCGCGATCCGCAGCGCCAGCGGCAGCCCGCCGCACAGCCGGGTGATCTCCTCGGCCTCCGCCGGCTCGGCCCCCACCCGCTCGGCGCCCACGACCCGCTCCAGCAGCGCCACCGCCTGGTCCTGGGGGAGCACATCCAGATGCAGATGGGTGGCGCCCTCCAGGGTGGTCAGCATCTCCCGGCTGGTGACCAGCGCGGCACAGCCCGGCCCGGCGGGGATCAGCGGCCGCACCTGGTCCACGCTCGCGGCGTTGTCGAGGATCACCAGCAGCCTCCGGCCCGCCGCCAGCGAACGGAACTGCGCGGACGCCTCGTCGGCGTCGGCCGGCACGTTCGAGCCGTCCACACCGAGCGCGCGCAGGAAGCGGCCGAGCACCTCGCCGGGGTCGAGGGCCGACTGCCCGGCGGTCGCCCCGTACAGATCCACATAGAGCTGGCCGTCGGGGAAGCGGTCGGCGAGCTGGTGGGCCACATGGATGGCCAGGGTCGACTTGCCGACCCCGCCGGTGCCGTCGATGGCCGCGAGCACCACCGACCGTCCGCCCTCGTCCGTAGCCGGGTCCCCGGCCGCGTCCATCAGCGCCTGGATCACCGCGACCTCGCCGTGGCGGCCGGTGAACGCGGGGCTGGCGGGCGGCAGTTGGCGGGGCCCGCGAGGGGCCTTGCGGGGAGCGGGGGAGGGCCGGTCCGCCTCCGGGGCGGCCGGGGCCATCAGGGAGGCGTCGGCGTTCAGGATCCGCTCGTGCAGCCCGCGCAGCGGCGGGGTCGGCTCGACCCCGAGCTCCTCGTTCAGCAGCCGGTGCAGATCGCGGTAGACGGCCAGGGCGTCGGCCTGCCGGCCGGACCGGTACAGGGCCAGCATCAGCCGGCCGCGCAGCTCCTCACGGAACGGATGCTCGACGGTCAGCGCCTCCAGCTCGCGCAGGACGGCCGTATGCCGCCCGCACCGCAGATCCGCGTCGATCCGGGCGTCCACGGCCTGGAGCCGGCACTCCTCGAGACGGCTGGCCTCCGCCGCCACCGCCGGGGTCGGGGGCACATCGGCGAAGGGGGTGCCGCGCCACATCGCCAGCGCCTCGCGCAGCCGCTCCGCGGCGGTCTCGGGCGCCTCCCGGTCCAGGCATCGCCGACCCTCCTCGACCAGCTGCTCGAAGCGGTGGGCGTCGAACTCGGCGGCCTCCACCGCCAGCCGGTAGCCCTGTGCCTTGTAGCCCTGCTTCTCGGTGATCAGGGTCTGCCCGGCCTCGTCGCCCATGGTCTGGCGGAGCCGGGAGACATAGGTCTGGAGCAGTTTGGTGGCGCTCTGGGGCGCCCGGCCCTCGCCCCAGAGCTCGTCCAGGAGCCGCTCGGTGGAGACGGTCTGGTTGGCGTGGCACAGCAACACGGCGAGCAGCGTGCGCCACTTGGCCGGCCCGAGGGAAGCCCACCCCTCGCCGTCGCGCAGCTCAAGCGACCCCAGGACCCGGTATCGCACCCGTCGCCCTCCCTCGGCTCGTCAACTGACCATTCCGCAACGGTTATACCTCCGATGTGGCCCCCACCGCGCATCGTTCCATCCGCCTGGCGGGAGTCCGCGCCGGGCGCGGGCTTTCCAGGGCCTTCCATAGGCCTTCGCGGATGACCGAAAATCTTCGCGGCGGGGGCCGCCTCGTCCGTCGGCCGAGGTCAGAAGGGCCGGTCGCCCTCGATGGCGACGCGTTCGGCGACCCTGGGATACGGGGCGTAGTCGTTGACCGCGTAATGCTGGGTGGCGCGGTTGTCCCAGAACGCGATGTCGCCCGGCTGCCAGTGGAACCGCACCTGGTACTCCGGAACATGCGCCTGCCGGCACAGGAAGCTCAGCAGCCGGTCGCTCTCCTCCCGCTCCATCCCGGTGATCCGGGTGGTGAAGGAGGTGTTGACGAACAGCATCCGCCGGCCGGTCTCCGGATGGGTGCGCACGACCGGGTGCTCCACCGGCGGGAACACCTCCTGGAACGGGGCGAGCCGCTCGGGCTCGTAGAAGCGGGCGAAGCCGGGGATGAAGTCGTGGACCGCGGTGGCGCCGTCGATGCGGTCCTTCACCTCCACCGGGAGGTTGTCGTACGCCGCCGCCATGTCCGCCCACATGGTGTCCCCGCCGACCGGCGGCACCTCACGCAGCTGCAACACGGCGCCGAGCGCGGGGCGGGCGCGGAAGGTGACGTCGGTGTGCCAGATGTTCTCGAAGGTCGGTGTGGCGCCGGACCCCTTGTCGAAGCGGACGACATCCTCGCTGGAACCGGCGGCGAGCAGGGGGTTGGTCTCCAACTCGCCCCAGTGGCGGGCGAATCCGCGCTGTTGCTCCGGGGTGAGGTGCTGGCCGCGGAAGAAGATCACCTTCCACTCCAGCAGGGCGCGGTTGAGCTCCTCGCGCAGCGCGGGCTCCAGCGGCCGGGAGAGGTCCAGGCCGCGGATCTCGGCCCCGATGACGCGTCCGAGGGGGGCGACCTCGAACCGCTCGTACGGACGCTCCTCCCATTCCTCGGGCAGCCGCCGCAGCACGCGCGCGCCCTCGTACATTCCGTCCGGCGGGATGGTGGCCTCGCGCAGAGCCGCTGCTGGTGTGGTGTCGACGACGGTCATGGCGTCTCCTCATGCGTGACAACGGACAAGGGGGCAGGTGGTGGTGGGGGGCGCCCTCGTGCCGCGGGGAGCCACGGGAACGACGTCCGGATCGTCCGGGGCGTCGCGATGTCCGGGTCGTCGGGGGCGACCGGCGATCGCGAGCGTCAGAGGAATGACCGGCGTGGCCTCGGGGCGCGGGGGCGGTGGCCGCGGGATGTGCGGAGTCCCGGCTATCGGCCCGAGCGCTCACACCCGGCTCGGTCCGGGGCGCGTAGATGTCCCATCGCGTCGAACCGGTGCCTGGTCATGCCCGCAATTCTGGGATCTTCCCTGGTGAGCTGTCAACGGGTGGTGCCATGCGCGCCTGTGGGGACGACCGCTCACCCGGCGGCGCGGTCAGGGTCCGATGGGGTGGCCGCCCCGGCCGCCATGGCGGTACGGGCGCGCTCGACGAAGGTCCGGCCGGCCGGGCCGCTCGGGCCGTCCGCCCGCCAGGCGAAGGCCAGCCGCCCCCGCAGTGCCGGCCGGTCGATGAGGATCGACCGCAGCCGGTCCGACCGCGCCTCGGCGAACGCGCCGGGCAGGATCGCCGCGCCCAGCCCCCGCTCGGCGAGCTGCGCCAGCACCTCCGGATCGCTGGCCTCGAACGCGATATGCGGAGTGAAACCGGCGGCCGCGCACGCCTCGTCGATCCGGGTGCGCAGCCCCGTGCCGCGCGGCAGGCTGATCAGCGCACGGCCCCGCAGGGTGTCCAGCGAGATGGCCGAGTGCACGGCGAGCTCATGGCCGGGGCCGACCGCGGCCACGATCGGCTGATCCGTGATCACCTCCAGCTCGACACCGGGCGGGGTGGTGGGTCCCACGCTGACGATCGCCGCGTCGAGCCGTCCCGTGCGCAGACCCTCCAGCAGCTCGGCCGACGTGGCCTCGGTGAGGGTGATCTCCACCGCCGGATGGGCGTCGTGGAACTCCGCCAGCAGCCCCGGCAGATCCACGCTGTGCGAGGTGACCGTGCCGACCGCGACATGCCCGCGCAGCAGTCCGGTCAGCTCGTCGACCGCGAGCCGGGCGCCCGCCACCGCCGCGAGCGCGGCCCGTGCGTACGGGAGCACCGCCGCGCCCGCCTCGGTCAGCCGCACCGAGCGGCCGGAGCGGTCCAGCAACTGCTGGCCCAGCTCACGCTCCAGCCGGCGGATCTGCGCGCTGACCCCCGGCTGGGCCACATGCACCTTCTCGGCGGCCCGGGTGAAGTTCCGCTCCTCGGCCACCGCCACGAAGTACTCAAGCTGCCGCAGCTCCATAACGAATGATTCTAGCAATCAGACTTACCATCTCTTGGACTTCTGATCGCGCTCGCCGGAGGGTGGAGGCGGACGAAAGGAGTCGACCATGACCGAGACCCGTACCCGTGCCACCACCCCCGAGGATCTCGCCCGGCTGTTCGTGGAGCGCGCCAACGCCGGTGACGCCGAGGGGCTGGCCGAGCTCTACGAGCCCGACGCGGTGCTCGCCTACCCGCCGGGCGCCACGACCGTCGGCCGGGAGGCGATCCGCGCCGTCTGCGAGCGGATGCTGGCGCATGCCCCGCGCCCCTTCCAGGTGGAGGAGGCGCTGCCGACCGTCCACTACGGCGATCTGGCCCTCACCTCGACCCGGCCCGCCGACCACACCGGCGGCCGGGTGCAGGTGGCCCGCCGCCAGCCGGACGGCACCTGGCTGCGCATCATCGACCGTCCCGAGATCCGTCCCGAGATCCGCCCCGGGGCCGGAGCCGAGTGATGACCGTGCTCATCGCCGGGGCCGGGATCGGCGGGCTGACCGCCGCCCTGAGCCTCCACGCGGCCGGGGTCGAGGTGGCGGTCGTCGAGAGCGCCCGCGAGATCCGGCCACTCGGCGTCGGGATCAATCTGCTGCCGCACGCCGTGCGCGAGCTCATCGAACTCGGCCTCGGCGATGAGCTCGCCGCCATCGGCGTGGCCACCGCCGAGAACGTGTACTGCGACCGGTCCGGCCGACGGATCTTCACCGAACCGCGGGGCGCGGCCCAGGGCTATCGCTGGCCGCAGTACTCGGTCCACCGCGGGGAGCTCCAGCGACTGCTCCTGGCGGCGGTCCGCGAGCGCATCGGCGCGGACGCGGTCCGCACCGGGGCGCGGGTGGTGGGGTTCGACGGCTCCGGGGCGCGGGACCGGGTGCGCGTACGCGTCCTCGACCGCGCGACGGGGGCGGTCGAGGACATGTACGCACGGGCGCTGATCGGCGCCGACGGGCTGCACTCCGCGGTCCGCGCTGCGCTGCACCCGCGGGGCGGTCCGCTGCTGTGGTCGGGCATCCGGATGTGGCGGGGCGCCACACGGGCCGAGCCGTTTCTCACCGGGCGCTCGATGGTGATCGTGCGCGACGGGGACGCCGAGCTGGTCGCGTATCCGATCGGCGGCGGCCGGATCAACTGGGTCTGCCAGGTGCGGATGTCCGAGCCCGGACCGCTCACCGGGGAGGCGGCCTGGAACCGGGCGGGCCGGCTCGCCGATGTGCTGCCGTACTTCGCGGACTGGCGGCTGGGCTGGCTGGATGTGCCCGGTCTGCTGACCGGCAGCGGCGAGATCCTCGAATATCCGATGGTCGACCGCGAGCCGCTGCCGCGGTGGGGGAGCGGGCGGGTGACGCTGCTCGGCGACGCCGCACATCCGATGTATCCGGTGGGGGCCAACGGCGCCTCCCAGGCCGTCGTGGACGCCCGTGTCCTGGCCCGCGAACTCGCTCGGGCGGAGGGTGTGCCGGCCGCGCTGGCCCGCTACGAGACCGAGCGCCGCGAGGCGACGGCGGCCGTCGTACGGGCCAACCGGGCCATGAACCGGGCCGGTGCCCGGACCCCCGAGGAGCTCGCCCGCCTCACCGACACCTACCGGGACACCACGGGAGGCGATGTGCGGACGCTCAACGCCCGCGCCTCCCTGAGCTGCCGGTGAGCGGTCCTGACGGCGGGCCCGAGCGGTATGTGTCGCCGGTCGGGGCCGTGTTCACGGTGCCGACCGGGCCCGGCCGTTGGGCCCGACCGCCAGCGTTGGCGCCCTTCTGACGCCGCGCTTAGCGTGGACATCAGGCAGCGGTCTTCACGAGACGGTCCGACGCGGACGATGTGCCGGACCACTCCTGGTGCGGGAGGTCGGGAATGGACTCCGTCTCCTTCCTTCTGGTGGCCGTCATCCTCACGGCACTGGCCTTCGACTTCACCAACGGCTTCCACGACACCGCCAATTCGATGGCCACGTCCATTGCCACGGGGGCGCTGTCACCCCGGGTCGCCGTCCTCGTCGCCGCGGTGCTCAATCTCGCCGGGGCCTTTCTCTCCACGGAAGTGGCCAAGACGATTTCCAACGGCATCGTCGACGATGCCAAGGTCTCCCCGGTCATGATCTTCGCGGGGCTGATCGGGGCGATTCTCTGGAATCTGATCACCTGGCTCGCCGGGCTGCCGTCGAGCTCCTCGCACGCCCTGTTCGGCGGGCTGATCGGCGCGGTGTGGGTGGGCGCCGGGGAATCCGCAGTGCGTTTCACCGCCATCGTCGAGAAGATCGTGATTCCGGCGGTCGCCTCACCGGTGGTGGCCTGTGCGGTGGCCACCCTGGCCACCTACCTCGCCTATGTGATCACCCACCGGGCGGCCGCCCAGGTGGCGCGGAAGGGCTTCCGCGCGGGCCAGGTGGGATCCGCCTCCCTGGTGGCCCTCGCCCACGGCACCAACGACGCCCAGAAGACGATGGGCGTCATCACGCTCACCCTCATCGCCGGAGGGGTGCTCGGCCACGGCTCCGGACCCCCGTGGTGGGTGGTGCTCATGGCCGGCCTGGCGATCTCGTTCGGCACCTATGTGGGCGGGTGGCGGATCATCCGGACCATGGGAAAGGGGCTGACCGACATCCAGCCCCCGCAGGGCTTCGCCGCCGAGACCAGCGCCACCGCGGTGATCCTGGCCTCGTCACATCTGGGCTTCCCGCTGTCCACCACCCAGGTGTGCACCGGCAGCATCCTGGGTGCCGGGCTCGGCCGCAGGCTGGCCCATGTGCGCTGGGGGATCGCCGGGCGGATCGCCGTGTCCTGGCTGCTGACCCTGCCCGCGGCGGCGGCCGTGGGAGGCGTCGCCGCCTGGGTGGCGGGCCGGGGCAACGCGGGGGTGGCCCTGGTGGCGGGCGTGGCCGTCGCGGCGGCGGTGGGCTTCTACGCGCTCTCGCGTCGCCGCCCGGTGAACCCGGACAACGTCAACGAACCCCGTGTCCGCGAGCCCGCCGAGCGCACCCTGGACACGACCGCCTGACCCGGATGACGACCTTCGTCGAAGGAGCTGATCGCCATGGGCACCACCTGGGGCACGATCGGCGGGGTCTTCGGGGCCAGCCTCGGCGTCACCGTCCTGGTGGTCGTGATGTTCTCCCTCGGCGTGGCCGCCTGGGCCCGCGCCGGTGGCGGCGCACCGCGCCACGGGGCGCCCCGTGGCCGCGGGGACACGGTGGCGGCGGCCGCGGCGGTGGTGTGTTTCGCCGCGTGCCTGGCGATCGCCGCCTATGGAATCGACCTGATCATTTCCGGCTGAGCCCGCTTGCGACAATGGAAGGCCACCGAGCACCGCTGCGCACCGCGGTGCTCTTGTCCACGCGGGAGACCACGCACGGTGTCGACTACGCCCGAAACCCCCTCCTCCGGTCCGGCCACCGCCCCGGACCGCCCCGCCCTGCGGGCCGACTGCGGCAGCTGCTTCGGGCTGTGCTGTGTCGCCCTGCCCTTCGCGGCCTCCACGGACTTCGCGATCGGCAAGGACGCGGGCGAGCCCTGCCGCAACCTCCGGACCGACTTCCGCTGCGGTATCCACTCCCGGCTGCGGGCGGAGGGCTTCCCGGGCTGCACGGTCTACGACTGCTTCGGCGCCGGGCAGAAGGTCTCCCAGCTCACCTTCGAGGGCCGTGACTGGCGTCGGCACCCGGGGGCGGCCGCCGAGATGTTCGCCGTCTTCCCCGTCATGCGCCACCTCCATGAGCTGCTCTGGTACCTCACCGAGGCCCTGACCCTGCCGGCCGCCCAGTCCGTCCACGGCGCACTGCGCGAGGCCCTGCGGGAGACGGAACACCTCACCCTCCGCGGTGCCGCCGAGCTGAGGGAGCTCGATGTGGCGGCCCACCGCGACCGGGTCAATCAGCTCCTGCTGCGGACGAGCGAGCTGGTACGGGCCGGGATCCCGGGAAAGAAGAAGAACCGCAGGGGAGCCGATCTCATCGGCGCCGATCTGCGGGGAGCCGATCTGCGCGGCGCCAACCTCCGCGGGGCCCGCCTCATCGCGGCGAACCTCGCCCGAGCCGATCTGACGGCGGCCGATCTGATCGGGGCCGACCTCCGCGACACCGACCTGAGCGCGGCCGACCTGCGGCGAGCCGTCTTCCTCACCCAGGCCCAGCTGAACGCGGCCAAGGGCGACGCCGCCACCCGGCTGCCGACGGGCCTCACCCGGCCCGAGCACTGGTGACCCCTCCGCGTCACCGCGCGGTGTGCGACCCTGACTGCCATGTCCGACACCGTCGACGCGCCCGTGATCCGCAGCGATGAGCCCGGATCGTTCTCCCGGAGTGTGCTGGCCGAGCGCCATCCCGCACTGATCGAGAAGGTGCGCGACGCCTTCCCCTACGGCCCCGGGCAGCACCGCGCCCTCGACGCGCTGCGCGACAACGCCGCCGAGGGCACCATCGCCCCGCTCCCGCCGACCGCGTACGACCACGACCGGTGGGCGGTGTGGGGCCGGGAGCACTTCGGCCGGTCCTGGTTCGACGTCCCGTTCCTGTGGGCGGAGAGCTACTTCTACCGCCGGCTCCTGGAAGCCGTGGGCTATTTCGCCGACGGCCCCTGGCGGGGCGTCGACCCGTTCCGCCCCTTCAAACAGGCCGAACTGCACACCCCCGAGACCGAGGCCGAACTGGCCACGCTCGACGACATCCTGCGCGAACCCGCCGGGGAACAGGCGGCCGCGCTGGTCCACGGCTCCCTGTGGGGCAACCGCGCGGACCTGGGCTTCCGTATCTCCTCATCGGCCGCGGACACGGCGGGCGGCGACACCCCGCCGCTGGTCGCGGACGACTCGGAGGCGCTGTGGTCACTGCTGCCCGTCGGCTCCCCGGCCACGCTGTGCGTGGTGGCGGACAACGCGGGGCGGGAGCTGCTCCCCGACCTGGTCCTGATCGACCATGTGCTCCACCACGGGCGCGCCGAGCGGGCGGTGCTCCAGGTCAAGCCGTATCCGTACTACGTCTCCGACGCCACCACCGAGGATGTCGTCGACTGTCTGCGCCGTCTGACGCGGTCCGAGGGCGCCGCGGCCGGGGCCGGCGGACGGCTGTGGGCCGCCATGGGCGACGGGCGGCTCACGGTGCGGGCGCATGACTTCTTCCGCGCCCCGCTGCCGTACGAGGAGATGCCCGGCGATCTGCGGAGCGAGTTCGCCGAGGCCACGCTCACCATCATGAAGGGCGATCTGAACTACCGCCGCCTGGTCGGCGACCGGCTGTGGCCCCCGACCACCTCCTTCGCCGACCGCACCGCGTACTTCCCCGGCCCGGTGGCCGCGCTGCGCACCCTGAAGTCGGATGTCGTCGTCGGCCTCGACGAGCGGACCGTGGCCGCGCTGGACGAGCGGGAGGACCACTGGCGTACGAGCGGCGCCCATGCGCTGATCCAGGTACGGCGGTGAAAGGACGCTCCCCCCGGCCGGAGGGCCGAGGGGAGCGTCGGGGTGGGCCGTCGGCCGTGGTCCCGGAGTTACCCGCCGATGACGTTGAGGCAGGTGCTGCCGATGTTGACGTCACCGGTCGGGGCTGCCGCGGACGTGACGGCCGTCGTACCGGTGGCGGTGTCGCACTCGTTGTTCTGGAAGATGAAGCTGGACAGGTTGAAGGTGGTGCTGGGGTTCTCGAAGTTCCTGCCGTGGCCGTCGGCGACCGCCGTGCCGGTGCCGAGGAGCGCCAGGGTGCCGGCGGTGGCGGCCAGCAGGGCGGCCTTCTTCACGATCTGCATCGATTCCTCCGTGTCGGTCGCAGAGCGGGATGTCTGACGATCAGATTTAACGGAGGAGGTTAGGGAGAGTCGGGTAAGCGCACCGCAGAGTGGCCCGTTTGGCGTACCGGGTCATCGGCCCGAAACGGGCGCGCTCCTCTCGCCGCTGTGGGAGCGAGAGGAGCGCGGTGGGTCGGTGACCGTGGTCGACGGCCTTCGTCCCGGAGTTATCCGCCGATGATGTTGGCGCAGTTGCTGCCGATTCTCAGGTCGCCGGTCGGGCCTGCCCCGGACGTGACGGTGGTGGTGCCGGTGAGGGTGTCGCAGTCGTTGTTCTGGAAGATGAAGCTCTTGATGTCGATGTTGGTGGGAATATCGGCGCTTCGGTCGCCGCCGAAGCCGTTGGCGACCGCCGTGCCGGTGCCGAGGAGCGCGAGGGTGCCGGCGGTGGCGGCCAGCAGGGCGGCCTTCTTCACGATCTGCATGGATTCCTCCGTGTCGGGTCGCAGAGCGACTGTCTGACGATCAGATTTAACGGAGAGAGTTCTGGGTCCATGGCTCAGCACACCGAAGCGTGGGCCATCCGGCGCACGCTATCGCTCGTGGGTGTCGGTAGCGACGGATGTCCACGGCGCCTCCGGCCGGCGGCGGTGTCGGTCGCGGGTGGCAGTATCGGGCTCGTACGCCGTCCGCCCCCGCGAAAGTGAGTTCCGCATGGCACCGTCCCCCCGTGACCTCGACGATCTGCCCTTCGCGGACCATCTGCGGCCGTTCGACGGAGCCTTGGCGGAAGGCGGTGACTACGACACCGTTCATCTGGACGGCGAGGCGTTCGACGGTGCCGTATGTGACAACGCGCGGTTCCTCGAGTCCGCGTTCTCCTCGGTGACCTTCACCGGAGGCCGTGGCCGTGGGGCCCGGTTCAATGAGGTGTGGCTGGACGGGGTGCGGTGGGTCGGCACCGATCTGGCGGACACCGACTGGCTGGACGGCGAGCTCAACGGCTGTGTGCTGGCCGGTCTCGAGATGTTCTCCACCCGGCTGCACCGGGTGGTCTTCCACCGGTGCAAGCTGGAATCGGTGAATCTGCGCAATGCCACGCTGCGGGACGTCACCTTCGTGGACTGTCTGCTGCGCGATGTCGACCTCGGTGGCGCAGGGCTGACGGATGTGGCGTTTCCGGGGTCGGCGCTGGAGGGTGTGCGGTTCGGCAAGGCGCGGATGGCGAAGGTCGATCTGCGGGAGGCCACGCGGCTGGAGATCACCGATGGATATGACGCGCTGGGCGGCGCCACCATCGGCAGCGGGCAGTTGATGGAGCTCGCGCCGATGCTCGCCGACGCCTTGGGGATCACGGTGCGGGACGGTGGCGCCGCGCGCTGAGCGCCCACGTCCCACCCACGGATCCCACCCGTCCCACGGATCCCACCGGCCGTACGGGTCCCTCGGCCGCACCGGTCAGCAAAGGTGGGCCTCGGGTCCGCCGGGCCGCGACCGGCGGTGGCCGAGGACATCGGTCACCGGGGGACCAGCCACGGCTGCTGCGGCAGCGGGCTCCCGGTCTCGATCAGCGACTTCAGATTGGACAGCACCGCGGCCCAGCCACCGGCCACCGCGGTCCGCTCGGCCTCGTCCGCCAGGTTCTCATGGGTCACGGTCAGCCGGACGATGTCGCCGTGCGGCTGGATGTCGAAGGTGACCCGGGAGGGCTCGGCGGCGGCATCGGCGTCGGGCGCGGCCCAGGTGGTCACCAGCCGGGTGGGCGGTGAGCTCTCCACGACCGTGCCGACGGCGTCGGCGGTGCCGGAGCCGTCCGTCCGCTGGTGTTCCCACGGTGAGCCGACCTGCCAGTCCGACACATTGCTGTGGCCCCAGTACTCGGCCGTGAGGTCGGCGTCGGTCAGCGCGTGCCAGACCTTCTCCGGTGTGCTCTCGATATAGATGACGTACACGAACGTCGGCTTGTCGGCCATCGCTTCCTCCGCTTTCTCGGCTTGCTGTTTCACCAGGCTCAGCGCGCGCAGCCGCGGGCGCTCGAACTTGTCGATCCAGCGCTCCTGGATCTCATTGAGGGGGACGGGGTTGAGGTAATGGAGTTTTTCGCGGCCCCGCCGCACGGTGCTGACCAGATTGGCGGCCTCGAGGACCGCCAGATGCTGGGTCGCCGACTGGCGGGTCATCTCCAGCCGCCGGCACAGCTCGCCCAGCGTCTGGCCGTTGTGCTCATGCAGCCTGTCCAGCAGGTATCGCCGGGTCTGATCGGCCAGCGCCTTGAAGACCTTGTCCATCTCTGAGCTCACACCGAACGTTATGCAGGCGATTGCCTGCATGTCAATGCGGGCGAGGTGACAGCTCCCGCTCTCGGAAATCCCGCGCTATCGCCTGCGGATCGCGCCGCGGATGAACGCCGCCTGCCCGACGTGCTGCAAATCGTCAGCGATCACACTGACCAGCCGGACACCGAGGGTCACCGGCGGGGTCCACCGCTCGTCCACGATCCGTTCGAGATCGGAGACGCGAAGGCCGCGGACGAAGGCCAGCGTGTTCTCGTGAACGGCGTCGTAGTACCCGGTGAGCGACTCGGCGTCCGCCCGCACCGCCGCCACGTCCTTGCTCCGGTGGCCGTAGCCGGTGGCATCCGGCGGGAACGGCAGGCCGAACCGCTCGGCCCAGCCCTCGGACGTCCACAGCTGTTCGGTGCCCGCGGCGTCGGCGATGTGGTCGTCCTGGATCCGGGTGAGATGCCAGGTGAGCCAGGCGATCGAATTGGCCCCGCTGTCGAGCCGTACGGCGAGCTCGTCCGCCGAGAGCCCCTCCACGGCCGCATGCACCTCCTCGCGCACCCGCTCGAAGGCGTCGGCCAGCAGATCGGCGCTGTTCATTCGCGGCTCCTCGCTCGTGGTGACCTCCCGGCCATGGTTTCACCCCGCGGCCCCGGCCATGGGGTGCCGACTCGCCGGGCCATGAGACCGAGGGGATCGGGACCCGCGGTATGCGAGTTTCCTGTGAGCGCCGGCCTCGAAGGCTGCCTCCTGCCCGATCGGTGCAGGCCACAGGCTTGGTGCTGTCATGCGGCGTTCATGTTCACCCAGAAGCGTTCCACGTCCGCGGACGAGAGTGGAACGGTGCTCGCGCCCCTTCGCGCGCACCGCTGCCCCCGACCCGCGGAGACCCGATGATCGAAGTACGTGGACTGACCAAGCGCTACGGCGGGGTCCTCGCCGTGGACGATCTGACCTTCGCCGTCCGGCCCGGAGAGGTGACCGGCTTCCTGGGGCCCAACGGCGCCGGCAAGTCGACGACCCTCCGCATGATTCTGGGCCTGGACGCCGCCAGTTCCGGCACCGCGACCGTGGGCGGGAAGCCATACCTCGCCCAGCCCGCCCCGCTCAAGGCCGTCGGAGCACTCCTGGACCCCGGCGCGGTGCTGCCCGGCCGCACCGCCTACCACCATCTGCTGGCCCTCGCGGCCGGCAGTGGAATCCCGCGCAACCGTGTGGACGAAGCACTGGCCGAAGTCGGGCTGGAGAAGGTGGCACGGCGTCGGGCGGGAACCTACTCCCTCGGCATGCGCCAGCGCCTGGGGATCGCCGCCGCGCTGCTGGGCGAGCCGCCGGTCCTGGTCTTCGACGAGCCCCTCAACGGCCTCGACCCCGAGGGCATCGTGTGGATCCGCTCGCTCATGCGCGAGATGGCCGCCGACGGACGCACCGTCCTGATGTCCAGCCATCTGATGGGCGAGATGGAACTGACCGCGGACCACCTCATCGTCATCGGCCGCGGCAAGCTGATCGCCGACACCACGATGAAGGACTTCATCGAAGCGCACTCCGAGCGCGAGGTCCTCGTGCGCACCCCGCAGGCCGAGACGCTCCGGCCTCTGCTCCCCGGCGGCGCTGGTGTGCGCGCAGAAGACAACCACACGCTCGTGGTCACCGGCCTGGAAGCGGCCGAGATCGGAGCCCGCGCCGCAGCGGGAGGAGTGGAGCTGCACGAACTGTCTCCGCGTCAGGTCTCCCTGGAGAAGGCGTTCATGGACCTGACCCGCGATGCGGTGGAGTATCAGGCCGAGAGGGAGACCGGCCGATGAGGCATACCGTCACGCACCTCGGCCCGAAGGCGGCGAAGGGAAAGCTGTTTCCTCGTGTACGCGGCCGACGGCCCGCTTCGAACGATACGCGGACCAGCCGGGCAACCTTCTGGCACAGCCTGCGCGCCGAGTGGATCAAGATGCGGACCATGCGGTCGACGCTGTACGTGATCCTGGGCGCGCTGGCCTTCAGCATGGGACTCGCCGCGTTGAACGGTTCGTCAGCGGGCGGCGAGTACGCCCGTCTGTCGCCCGCTGACCAGGCCGCATTCGATCCGCTGGCGACCAGTCTGCGGGGCTACCTGGTGGCGCAGATCGCGTTCGGCCTGCTGGGCGGCCTGGTGATGACCTCCGAGTACGGGGCGCGCACGATCGTGGCCACGCTCACGTCCGTGCCGCACCGGGCGCGGGTCCTGGGGTCCAAAGCCGCGGTGCTGGTGGGGGTGGCACTGCCGGTCGGGGTCCTGGTGTCGCTTGCCGGTTTTCTCATCGGGCAGGCGTCGCTGTCCGGGGCGGGCGCTTTGCACCTGGGGCTGTCCGACGGTGCGGCACTGCGCGGCATCTTCGGCGGGGGCGTGTATCTGGCACTGGCCGGGCTCTTCGGACTGGCTCTGGGAGCGGTGATCCGTTCCACGACGGCCACGGTGACGACGCTGTTCGGTGTGATGCTCATCGTCCAGGCGTTCGCCCCGGCGCTGCCCGGGGCGGTCGGCGACTGGGTGTCGAAGTTCTGGCCGCCCATCGCCGGTGGGCGGATCATCACTGCCTTCCGTGATCCGGAGCTGCTCAGCCCCTGGGTCGGGCTTGCCGTCATGGCCGGGTGTGTGGCCGCGCTGCTGGCGGCGGCGTTCATCGTGTTCCGCGAGCGCGACGCTTAGCGAGGTGGGGACAATCGCCGATCTCCAGGCTCAGTGCCCTATTCGATAGGGCACAAGTCAATAAGGTGCAAGGTGTCATAAAAGTGGTATTTTAGGGGACTGGCGTGGGTGGCCGAGGACGGCCTGGGCACCGGAGCAGCCGGCGCGGCAGCGGTTTCCCTTCTCGGTACCGATGGGCCGATGGGTGCGCTCTCCGTGATCACGGCAGAGTGCGAGCCGGATGAGGTTCAGCGATTGTTTCTGCGTTCTATGGCGAGGCGGGTTGCCTCTCGTCTTGGGGGCATGCCCGGCGCACCGCCCACCCACGTATCCGAGCCCGGCACCGAGCGGGCGGTCCTGATGGGCCGGCTGACCGCGGCGCTCGCCGAGGCACTCACCTCCGAAGAGGTCGTACAGGCCGTCGGGACCCACGTCCTGCCCCCGTTCGGCGCCGACGGTCTCATCGTCTCGGTGATGGAAAGCGGCAGACACCGGGTGGTCGGCTCCGCGGGGTACACGCAGGACTTCGTCCAACTGCTGGACGGGATCCCGATAGCCGACAACCCCGTGGCCGCCGATGCTCTGAGGTCTCAGGGTCTCTGGTTCGTCGAATCGGTCGCGGACCATCGTCGGCGCTATCCCATGCTGGAGGACGTGGCGGCGGCGTCCCAGAAGCAGTCGTGGGCGTTCCTGCCCATGATCGCTTCCGGCCATGCCATCGGCGTGTGTGTCATCTCCTTCACCCAGCCACATTCCTTCAACGACGAGGAGCGCGCGCTGCTGACCGCTCTGTGCGGTCTGGTCGGACAAGCGCTGGAGCGGGCCCGGTTGTACGACGTGGAGCACGCCCGGGCCCAGGGATTGCAGCGCAGCCTGCTTCCCCGGACGCTGCCCTGCCTGCCTGCCGCCAGCGCTGCCGCCCGCTATCTGCCCGCGGGCAGGGGCGAGCAGATCGGTGGCGACTGGTACGACGTGATCCCGCTGTCCGCGGACAGGGTCGCCATGGTGATCGGCGATGTCATGGGGCACGGCATCCCCGAAGCGGCCACCATGGGCCAGCTGCGCACCGCGGTGCGCACCCTCGCCGATCTGGACATGCCCCCCGACGAGCTGCTCAGCCGACTCAACGACCTGGTCAGCGACTTGGGCGAGGACTGGTACGCCACCTGTCTGTACGCCGTCTTCGACCCGATCACCCGGATATGTTCTTTCTCCCTGGCGGGTCATCCCCCGCCGGTCGTCGTCCATCCCGACGGCGCCGTCGACATGCCCCGGCTGACCCCCGACCCGCCGCTGGGGGCCGCCGAGCCACCGTTTGAAATACACCAGTTGCCGCTGCCCGAGGAGAGCCTGCTGGTCCTGTGCACGGACGGTCTCGTCGAATCCCCCGACCAGGATCTCGACCGGGGGCTGGCTCAGCTGCAACAGATCCTCGCCCAGCATGCGGTGCCCGTCTTCACGGCCCGGGACGAGGCCGACAGCACCCGACACCTCGACGACCTGTGCGACACGGTGGTCTCGGCCCTGCTGCCCCAGCACGGCCAGACGATCGACGACGCGGTGCTGCTGATCGCCCACACAGGGGCCGTGAACGCCAGTGATGTCGCCACCTGCATCCTCCCGGATGATCCCCGCGCGGCTGGACAGGCCCGCGAATTCGTCCGCGAGCGACTGGACGTCTGGGGGCTGGACGAACTGGCGATCACCACCGAACTGCTCGCCAGCGAACTGGTCGGCAACGTGATCCGGCACGCCGAGGGCCCCATCCGCCTGCGCCTGCTCAACAGCCGCTGCCTGACCTGCGAAGTCTACGACGGCAGCCTCAGCACCCCGCGCATCCGGCACGCCGCCTACACCGATGAGGGCGGCCGCGGCCTGCAACTCGTCTCCGCCCTCTCCAGACGCTGGGGCGCCCGCTACCTGCGCGACGGCAAATGCATCTGGACCGAGCAGGACATCCCGCACCGCACCACATGAGAGCGGCTCGGGTGCCTCCTGCCGCATGAACATCCCTGCGTGGCTTCAACCCGGACCCGGACCCGGACCCGATCCCGTCCGGGTCCCCGCCGACGACTCCCCGGCGTGCGAGCCCTCGGTCCACGGCGGCCACCCGGTGGCCGCCGGTGGAGCGGTTGCCCTTCTTAATTCATGTGTTTTAAAGTGGCCGCGACAGATCATGAGCACGAACGAGACCGGAGGTCGCGGTGGCCGACGCACGCACCGTCCGCTCCGCCGAGACCCGCGAAGCCATCATGGCCGCGGCGGAACGGCTCTACGCCGAGCACGGCCTGGTCGCGGTGTCGAACCGGCAGATCAGCGAGGCGGCCGGGCAGGGCAATGTCGCCGCGGTCGGCTACCACTTCGGCACCAGGGCGGACCTGGTGCGCGCCATCATGCGCAAGCACTCCGAGACGATCGAGCACATCCGGCAGCGGATACTGGACGGGACCCGCGGCAGCGAGGAGGTCCGGGACTGGGTGGCCTGTCTGGTGCGGCCCGCCCCCGAACACCTGGCCACCCTGGGCGTCCCCTCCTGGTACGCCAGGTTCGCCGTCCAGGTGATGACCGACCCCGTACTGCGGGCGATCGTCACCGACGAGGCCCTCACCCGGGAGCCGCTGCGGGAAACCCTCCATGGCCTGGGCCGCTGCCTGGACGCCCTGCCCGCCGAGGTGCGGGCCGAACGCGGCGCCATGGCCCGTCAGTTGATCACCCACACCTGTGCTGAACGGGAGCGCGCCCTCGCCGAGGGGACCAGTACGCGTCAGCCGTCCTGGGACGACACGGCCGATGCGCTGACCGACGCCATCACCGGCCTGCTCCTCGCCCCCGTCACCCCCCGTTCCCCCGCCGCGGCCCACTCCCGACCGACCATCGGAGGACGACCATGACCACCTCGCCCGTGGCCGACGACGCACCGGCCGAGATCCCCGCCTTTCCCCAGCCGCGCGCCGCGGCCTGCCCCTTCGACCCGTCCCCCGAGCTGCGCGGCCTGGCGAAGTGGGGCCCGCTGACCCGGGTCCGGTCCTGGAGCGACAGCACCCCCTGGGTGGTGACCGGCCACGCCGAGCAGAAGACCCTCCTCTCCGACCCCCGGCTCAGCGCCGACTTCTCCCACCCGGGCTTCCCGAGCCCCGTCCCCCATACGGGCGGCAAGCGGGGGGCCACCGACCTGAGCTTCGTCGGCATGGACGACCCCGAACACGCCCGGCTGCGCCGCATGGTCAGCGGCGCCTTCACCATCAAGCGGGTCGAGGCGATGCGCCCCGTCGTGCGGGAGATGGTGGACGACTTCCTCACCCGTATGCTGGCCGGGCCGAAACCCGCCGACCTGGTCCAGGCGCTCGCGCTGCCGCTCCCATCGCTGGTGATCTCCGAGCTGCTGGGTGTCCCGTACGAGGACCACGCGTTCTTCCAGACCAACAGCAAGGTCCTCGTCTCGGCCGTGGCCACCCCCGAGGAGCGGGCCGCCGCGCACACCAACCTGTATGAGTATCTGGACCAGTTGGTGGGGGAGAAGCTGGCCGGGCCCGGTGACGATCTGCTCTCCGGCCTCGGCCGGCAGATCACGGCAGGCGAGCTGACCCGCCGTGAGGCCGCCGCGATGGGTGTGCTGCTGCTCCTCGGCGGCCACGAGACCACCGCCAACATGATCACCATGGGGACGCTGCTGCTGCTGCAGCACCCCGAGCAGCTCGCCCGTGTGCGCGAGGCCGACGACCCCAAGGTGATCGTCTCCGCGGTGGAGGAACTCCTGCGCTACCTCAGCGTGGTCCACCTCGGACGCCGCCGTACCGCGCTGGAGGACATCGAGATCGCCGGCCGGACCATCCGGGCCGGTGAGGGAGTGATCCTCCTCGGCGAACTGGCCAACCGGGATCCGGCCGTCTTCCCGGACCCGGACCGGCTGGACATCGGCCGGGACGCCCGCCACCACCAGGCGTTCGGCGTGGGCACCCATCACTGCCTCGGTCAGCCGCTGGCCCGGATGGAACTCCAGGTGGTCTACCCCGCCCTCCTCCGTCGCGTCCCCACCCTGCGCCTGGCGACGGATCTGGCGGACATCCCCTTCAAGTACGACGCGGTGATCTACGGGGTCTACGAACTCCCCGTCACCTGGTAGCCGCCCGCCGCCCGTCGCGCCCGGCGCCGCGGCCCTCCGCGGCGGCGGAACGGCCGGGAAGGGGAAGCGGTGATGGTGGGACTCTTTCGGTCACCCGTTCATCGCAACGCACTCCACGCTGGATGCGGACCAGGTGACACCAGCCGTACACTGAAAACACGCTATGGACAGAAACGGACACCGTGAGGTCACCGAGGTTCCGTTCCGGCTCTCCGTGGGAGCACCGCCGGGAGCGGCCGTTCTGGACTTCCCCGGGCTGGCCGCCCGTGCCCGGAGCCATGGCCTCGATGTCCACGCCCCGATGCGGCTCGCCTTCCACCAGCTGATCACCGTGCGCTCCGGGGCGCTGCGCTGCTCGGTGGACTTCACCGAGTACGAGCTGACCGAGGGCGGCTGGATGTGGGTGCGCCCCGGGCAGATCCACCAGTTCCGCTCCGACCTCGGGGCCGCGGAGGGCGCCGCCGTGCTCTTCCCGTCCGGCTATCTCGGCGCCGCCACCGCCGCGGCCGCCCGGCTGGACCGGCCCGCGCCGCGGTCCCCGCTGATGGTTCCCGAAGGTGCCGACGCCGAGGCCGTCCGCGGCGTCCTGGACCTGTTGGAGAACGAGCGCCGGACGGTGTCGGGGCCGCTGGAGGCGCATATCGAGGTGGTGCGCCACCTCGTCGCCGTGCTCGTACTGCGGCTGGCCCATCTGCCCGGCGCCCAGGGCGGGGAGACGGCGGGCGGTGAGGTGTTCCGCCGCTTCCAGCGGGCCGTGGAGCGCGATTACACCCGCACCCACCGGGTCGAGGACTACGCCGCCCGGCTGGGCTACAGCGTCCGCACCCTGACCCGGGCCACCCGCGCCACGGTCGGATGCGGCGCCAAGCGGTTCATCGACGACCGGGTGCTGCTCGAGGCCAAGCGGCTGCTGGTGCACACCGATCTGTCCGCCACCGCCATCGGCGAGCGGCTCGGTTTCCCGGACGCCACCGTCTTCACCAAGTTCTTCCGACGGCGCTCGGGCGAGACCCCGGCCGGCTTCCGTGCCCGCGCCTCGCACGCCCGGCGCTGACGGCCCGGGGCCCGCACGAGGCGGACCGTACGCGGGGCGGAAGGCGCCGGACGCGGCGGCGGGGGAGGCGCCGGACGCGGAGCGGGAAGGGCGAGACGCGCCGCGCGCCCGCCCGGCAGGGAGCCGCCGGACGGGCGCGCGACGAAGGACCGGTGGCGGTGGGTCAGTCCGCCGAGAGCGCGGGGTCGCTCACACCCGCGCGGCCGGTCTCCACATGCCCGGTCAGCCGGCGCAGATAGCCGCTGTCGTGGTCGGAGACCACCGACAGGTCGTACCACTCGTGGCTGCGCCCGGTGCGTGCGGTGTGCACCACCCGCGCCCCCGGCCGGAGCCGGTAGTTCGCCGGCTTCTCCTTGTGGTAGCCGTCCGTGACGGTGAGCCGCACCGTGGTGTCGCCCTGGTTGACCAGGGTCAGCTTGACCTCCCCGGTCGACCGGTCGTGACGGGCGCTCACCTCGGGGCCCTTGCCCGTGGCGTGGCCGGTGAAGTGGCGCAGGAAACCGGCCGGGCCGTGCACCTGGAGGTCATAGGCGCCCTGGTCCGCCGAGGAGCGCTGCCAGTCGCCGGACAGCCGCTTGCCCGCCTCGGCGGTGTAGCCCCACGGGCCGCCCGTGTGGCTCGCGGAGGTCACATGGAAGTGCGCCGCGGTTCCCCGGCCGTGGTTGACGAACTCGACACGCAGACCGCCGTCGGCGTCGGTCGTGGCATCGGCCGACAGGTCGTACGGCAGCGGCCTGGCAGGGCGCAGCCCGGACTCCTGCCGGGGCAGCGAGGGGTGTGCCGGGAGCGCCGGTACGTAGTCCGGGTGCCGGTCGTTGTCCTTGGGCCGGTAGCCGCTGGTGTCCGGCAGGGCGGGGACCTTCACATCGGTCCGCGAGAAGTCGAAGGCCGCGGTCAGGTCGCCGCACACCGCACGCCGCCACGGCGAGATGTTGGGCTCCTCGACGCCGAAGCGCTCTTCCATGAGCCGGATGACCGAGGTGTGGTCCAGCGTCTGCGAGCACACCCAGCCGCCCTTGCTCCACGGCGAGACCACCAGCATGGGCACCCGCTGCCCCAGCCCGTACGGGCCCGCGGGCTGCGAGGCGGAGCCCGCGTACAGCTCCCCGGTGGTGTCCACGGTCGAACCGCCCCGCTGGGCGGCGGGCGCGTACGGCGGCACCACGTGGTCGAAGAAGCCGTCGTTCTCGTCGTAGGTGATCAGCAGCGCGGTCTTGCTCCACACCTCGGGGTCGGAGGTGAGCGCGTCCAGCACCTGTGCGATGTACCAGGCGCCGTAGTTGGCCGGCCAGTTGGGGTGCTCGGTGAAGGCTTCGGGCGCCGCGATCCAGGAGATCTGCGGCAGCTTTCCGGCCTTCACATCGGCCCGCAGGATGTCGAAGAAGCCGTCGCCGCTCTTGGCGTCGGTACCGGTGCGGGCCTTGTCGTACAGCGGGTCGCCGGGCTTGGCGTTGCGGTACTGGTTGAAGTACAGCAGCGAGTTGTCACCGTAGTTGCCGCGGTAGGCGTCCTCGATCCAGCCCCAGCCGCCCTTCGCGTCCAGCCCGTCGCCGATGTCCTGGTAGATCTTCCAGGAGATCCCGGCCTTCTCCAGGCGCTCGGGGTAGGTGGTCCAGCCGTAGCCGGCCTCGGCGTTGTCCAGCACCGGGCCGCCGCCCTTGCCGTCGTTACCGGTGTAACCGGACCACAGGTAGTAGCGGTTGGGGTCCGTGGAGCCGATGAACGAGCAGTGGTAGGCGTCGCAGATGGTGAAGGCGTCCGCCAGCGCGTAGTGGAACGGAATGTCCTCGCGGGTCAGATAGGCCATGGTGGTGGCCGACTTCGAGGGGATCCACTTGTCGTACGCGCCGCCGTTGAACGCCACATGGCCGTCGCCCCATCCGTGCGGCAGGTCCTGGAGGAACTGCAACCCGAGGTCGTTCACCTCGGGCCGGAACGGCAGGACCTCCTTGGAGCCGTCGGACTGGTGCCACACCGGCTTCCCGTTGGGCAGCCGCACCGGCCGCGGATCGCCGAATCCCCGCACTCCGCGCAGGGTGCCGAAGTAGTGGTCGAACGACCGGTTCTCCTGCATCAGCACCACGATGTGCTCGATGTCCCGCAGACTTCCGGTCCGGCGGTTCGCGGGAATCTCGGCGGCGCGGGCGATGCTGGTGGAGAGCAGGGACATGGCCGTGCCGGTGCCTGCCAGTTGCATGAATCTTCGACGGTCTATGGAGGTCATGAAGCTCCGGTCTCCTGTGGCATGCGAAGGGGATGCGGGGGGATCCGGTGCAGTCTCTTCCGCCGGACCGGTACGGACAACGGCGCATGGGCGAAACGGCGGGAAAGCCTCCGTAAATCTTGATCGCTCTTGGCACAGCCCTTCCCACCCGCTCATACGGGCATGTCACGGGGAGATGTGACACATGACGCACCGGATGGACCGGCATCCGTGGGGGCGAACTCCGTTTCGCCGGGCCGAGGACGGGCACGCGACCCATGTGCTTCGGACCGGAGGCACGCCACGGGAGCAGCCCGGCTGCGGAAGGCGTGTCCACGGTCGCCCGAGTTGTCCGGATTGCCTGAGCCCGTGGTGACGACGACAGCCAAGGGAGAAGCCCATGACGTCCGCACGAGCACACCCGCGAGCGCACCCCAAGCACGCGCATGACGACGCCCCCGACACCTCCGCCGAGTTCCGCCGGATCGCCGGTCTGCCGGACGGCCGGGAGAAGGAGAACCTGCGGCAGGATGTCGTCCGGGCCTGGATGCCGATGGCCGAGCGCATCGCCGCGCAGTTCCGCAACCGCGGTGAAAGCCCCGAGGATCTGCGGCAGGTGGCCATGGTCGGCCTGGTCAAGGCGGTCAAGCGCTATGAGCCGGACCGGGGTTCGGCCTTCGAGAGCTACGCCGTCCCGACCGTGGTCGGGGAGGTCAAGCGGCACTTCCGCGACCATATGTGGGGTCTGCACGTCCCCCGGCGGGTCCAGGAGTTGCGCAACCGGGTGCGCACCGCCGTCCAGGACCTCACCCGCTCACCCGACGACCGTTCGCCCAGCGTCAAGGACATCGCACACCACACCGGCATGACCGAGGAGGACGTCCTCGTCGGCATGGAGGCGATCGACAGCTTCCGTACGCTGTCGCTGGACGCCGCGCTGCGCGGCGCCGACGACGGCTACGCGCTGGTGGACACCCTCGGCTCCACCGAGCCCTCCTACGAGCGGGTCGTCCAGCGCGAATCCCTCAAGCCCTGTCTGCGCAGGCTCCCCGAGCGTGAGCGGGAGATCCTCTATCTGCGGTTCTTCTGTGACGAGACACAGAGCCGGATCGCCGACCGGCTCGGCATCTCCCAGATGCATGTCTCGCGCCTCATCAGCCGCACCTGCGCCCGTCTGGGCGAGGAGGTCGGCGCCCACGCGGCCTGAGGGGGCCGATCCGCCCGCCGCCCACACGCCCGCCGCCCACACGCCCGCCGCCCACACGCCCGCCGCCCACGCCCCCGCCGCCCGTGGCCCCGTGCCCGGACGCCGTGAGCGGGGCGGGCCTCATCCGCCCGGCCCCGCCTCCCGCTCCTCGGCGCACAGGACGCACAGTTCCGCATGGGGCAGGGCCAGCGCCCGCTCCCGGCCCTGAGGCCGGCCGCACTCGGCGCAGATCCCGAAGGATCCGGCGCGCAGCCGGTCGAGCGCCGCGACGGTCCGCTCCAGCAGGGCCGTGTCCATCTCCGTACGCGTGCGCAGCTCCCTCAGCGTCATGGCCTTCGCGCCCGCGTCCGCGGCGTCGAGGTCGCAGTCCGCGCGCAACGCCGACGCCGCCTCCTCCGCCCGGGCGAGCTGCGACCGCAGCCGGTCCGCCTGCTCCGACAGCCGGGCCCCGGCCTCCTCCAGATCCCGGGGCCGCAGCGGGCTCTGACTCGTCTCCGCTCGCCTCATCCGTCGCACCTCCCTGTCCGCGGGTCCACGGCCCCCGGGTCCCCACCGCGGGCCACGGTCACGCAGCGCGGGGTATGCGATCGTTGAGATATGCGCGGCACGGCGGTGACGCTGTTCCTCTGCGGCGATGTGATGCTCGCCCGCGGTGTCGACCAGATCCTGCCGCACCCCGGCGACCCCGAACTCCATGAGCCGTACATCCGCGACTCCCGGGCCTATGTCGAACTGGCCGAGGAGGCCAACGGCCCGATCCCGCGCCCGGTGGACTTCTCCTGGCCCTGGGGCGACGCCCTGGCGGTGCTGGACGAGGAGGCGCCCGATGTGCGGGTGCTCAACCTGGAGACGAGCGTGACCCGCAGCGGTGAGTTCGCCCCGGACAAGGACGTCCACTACCGGATGAGCCCGGACAACCTCCCCTGTCTGACCGCGGTCCGGCCCGACGTCTGCGTCCTGGCCAACAACCATGTGCTCGACGGCGGCCGGCAAGGGCTCGACGAGACCCTCGAAACCCTGGCCGCCGCCGGGCTCCGGGTGGCCGGAGCGGGCCGTGACGCGGCCGCCGCACGGCGCCCCGCCGTCGTCCCGGCCGGTGACCACCGCCGGGTCCTGGTCTTCTCGTTCGGCGCGGCCTCCAGCGGCATTCCGGGCCGGTGGGCCGCGACCGGCAATCGATCCGGGGTCGACTTCCTGCCCGATCTGTCGGACGCCCGCGCGGCCGCGATCACCGGCCGCGTACGCGGGCTCAAACGCCCCGGTGATATCGCCGTCGCCTCGGTCCACTGGGGCGGCAACTGGGGGTACGGTGTCTCACCCGACCAGATCCACTTCGCCCACGCCCTGATCGACGGCGGTGTCGACCTCGTCCACGGCCACTCCTCCCACCACCCCCGCCCCATCGAGGTGTACCGCGGCAAGCTGGTTCTCTACGGCTGCGGCGACATGGTGGACGACTACGAGGGCATCGGCGGCTACGAGCGCTACCGCGACGATCTGCGGCTGCTCCACTTCGCGGAGGTGGACCCGGACACCGGCCGGCTGGTGAGCCTGCGCATGGTGCCGCTGCGGGCACGGCGGATGCGGCTGGAGCGCACCGGCCACCAGGACGCCGCATGGCTGGGCGAGACCCTCGACCGGGTCGGGGCCTTCCTCGGCTCGCATATCGACGTCCGGCCGGACGACGTCCTCACCCTGCGCAGGCCCTGACCGCCACCCGGTCACACGATCTTCGAGCGCACCAGCCCGCCCAGCACCAGCGCCCCGGGGACCAGCGGCAGCCACACCGTGATGAAGCGGTACGCCAGCACCGTGGACGTGGCCGATTCGACCGGCGCCCCCGCCGCCACCAGCGCGATGACCAGCGCCGCGTCGACCGAGCCGATACCACCGGGGGCGGGCACGACGGCCGCCACCGCCGTGGCGGCCAGATACGCGAGCATCACATGCGCTGGCCGCACCTGGAGCTCCAGCGCCAGGGCCACCGCCACCAGCCCCGCCGCCTGAAGCAACGGAAACGCCAGCGAACCACCCCACAGCGCCAGCGCCCTGGACGGCCGCATGTGCAGCGAACGGGCGTCGGCCAGCGCGGTGCGCAGGAACGTCATCACCAGCCGGCGCACCGGGCGGATCAGCGCCACCCCGGCCACCACCGCCCCGGCCGCCGCCACCACCCCGGCCACCAGCATTCCGCTCACCGACTCCGGGAGCAGCGGGCCCAGCCGCAGCGCCTGGGGAAACGCCACGAGCAGCACCACCAGCAGCCCCACCCGGGTCGTGGCCTCCGCCAGGAAGTACAGGGCGAGCGCCGCCGAGGAGCGGGCGGGCGGCAGTCCGCAGCCCGTCATGAACCGGATGTTGACCGCGCTCGCGCCGATCCCCGACGGCAGCAGATGATTGGCCGCCCCCGCGGCGAACTGGGTCACGAACAGCCGCCTGGCCGGCAGCCGCTCCAGCACCGTGCCCTGCCGGGCGAACGACACCGCCACCCAGCCGAGCCCGGTCGTCGCCACCGCCGTCAGCAGCCAGTACGGATTGGCGGTGAACATCTGACGGGCACCGGAAGCGATGAGCGACCGGTGCTGGACCACCCAGACACCGACGACGAGCAGCGGCAGCAGACACAGGATCTGGCGCAGTGGCAGCCGCCGGAGCGGGGACGGGCGCCCCGCCCGCTCCATCGTGGGCTGGTCCACGGACTGCTCCGCGGGGCGCGGCATCGCTTCAGACATCGGTCCGGGCACTCCTGTTCATGGGATACGTGCCGGATGGGGCTCTTGGCTCAGCATCTCCGCGGAGCGCGCACCGCGCAGCGGGAGCGCGATCAGCAACCCGAGGCAGATCCACACATAGGCATTGCTGCCGAGGAAGCCGTCCACCCCGGTGGAGTCGAACCGCCACAGCCACACCACACTGCTGCACAGCAGCACGTACACCACCGCACCCACCCGGAGCAGCAGCTTGCGCCGGGCCGGTGGCGCGTCCGGCCGCAGCCCGCTGTCGACGAGCACCGCCAGCGCCGGAATCAGCCATACCAGATGGTGCACCCAGGTGATCGGACTGAT
This sequence comes from Streptomyces malaysiensis subsp. malaysiensis, assembly GCF_040653035.1. Classification (NCBI taxonomy): domain Bacteria; kingdom Bacillati; phylum Actinomycetota; class Actinomycetes; order Kitasatosporales; family Streptomycetaceae; genus Streptomyces; species Streptomyces malaysiensis. Next base: position 93,971 of record NZ_JBEZNG010000010.1, on the reverse strand, counting down.
CAGACAGGCGGCGATCCCGGTCAGTGCGAATCCGGCCCGCTCGTCGCCGACGGCCGCCGCGCAGCGCACCCGGTGTGCCCAGACGGCCAGCACGGCGAGCACCCCGAGCCCCCACACCACCCCGCTCGGCGGAACCGGGTCGACCAGCCGGGCCAGCACCCCTTCCCACGACTGGTTGGAGACATAACTGAGCACCCCGATGCGATCGGTGTCCCACAGCGCCTGCGTCCAGTAGACCCGTGAGGCCCCCGGCGCCACGGCCAGGGCGAGCAGAGTGGCGGCCGCGGCGGTGCCCGTGGCCGTCGCGGCGGCGCGCCACCGCCGGGTGATCAGCAGATAGCAGATGAAGATCGCCGGGGTGAGCTTGATGGCGGCGGCGAGCCCGATGCCGTAGCCGGCGAACCGGCCACGCCCGGTGGACAGCAGCCAGGCGTCGAAGAACACCAGCACCAGCAGCAGCAGATTGACCTGCCCGAAGCTGAAGGTGTCCCGTACCGGCTCCAGCAGGGCGAACAGACAGGACGCCACCACGAAGGCGAACCACTTGTTCCAGCCGTGCCGCTGGACGATCGGCCCGATCAGCCAGGTCAGCAGCGTGGCCGAGGCGGCCACGTTGAGGACCATGCTCAGGGTGATCGCGGCCGGCCAGCTGAACAGGGTCATCGGCAGCATGCACAGCGCGGCGAAGGGCGGATAGGTGAAGCCGTAGTCCGCCCCGTCCGCGCCGGGGATGGTGAAGTCGTAGATACGGCCGTCCCGCAGCCAGTGGCCCACGGCCTCGTAGTAGACGTTGAGGTCGAACCAGTGGCGGTGCAGCGGGACGAAGGCCAGGAAGAGCGCCACCGCCGAGGTGAGGCCGAGCGCCAGCGCCAGCCGGCCGCGTGATGTGGTGGGCCCGGTCATGCCGAACGCTCCGATCGCCGGCCGCCGGGGAACGCGGTGCCGGGGGCGAGCCCCGGTGCGTGCCGTGCGCACCACAGCGCGCACACCGCCAGCACACCCCCGCACACGGCGAATGTCAGCTGCCGCGAATCCGGGGCGAACCCATTGGGCAGTACGGCCAGCGTGAGCACCGCGCTCCCGGCCACCACCGCCTTGCGCACCGCTCCGCCCGGCCCGGCCGCCGCGATCACGAACAGCCCCCACAGCACGTACCAGGGCCGGATCGCCGGGCCCAGCACGGCCACCGCGATCAGGCTCAGCCCCAGCGCGTACACCGGTCGGGGGCGTGGCGGGCGCAGCCAGGCGGCCCCTATGGCCACCGCCGTGGCCAGCAGCCCCAGCCCGTGCCACGCGGGCGCGGCCAGCGGCGCCAGACCGCTGCCGACGGCCTCCAGCAGGGCGCCGGTGGCGCGGCCGAGGGTGCTGGTCAGCGCCCAGTTGTCGGGTGAGGCCGGGGTGGTGAGCGCGGAGATCCAGCCGTAGCCGGTGCCGGTGACGGCCGTCGCCACTCCGGTGGTGGCCAGGGCCAGCCCGGCGGTGGCCGCCACGGCGCCGACGCGGCGCCTGCGGCCCTCCACCCGGCGCGCCCACAGCGTGGCGACCGCCAGCAGCCCCAGCGCCGCCGGGGCCTTGACCAGGGCGGCGAGTGTGACCAGGACCGCGCCGCAGGCCGGCCATCGGCCCGTCGCGGCCACCAGTCCGGCCCCGAGCAGTCCGAGCATCACGGCATCATTGTGCGCCCCGCCGACCAGATGCAGCAGCAGGAGCGGGTTGAGCGCCCCCAGCCACAGGGCGGCGCTCGGGTCGGTGCCGCAGCGGCGGGCCAGTACGGGCAGCGCGAGCACCATCACCGCCACCCCGAGCAGCGCGATCAGCCGCAGCCCGATCACCCCGAGGGACAGTTCGGCGCGCGAGGCGTGGGCGACGGCGGATTCGAAGGCCAGCGAGACCGGGCCGTACGGCGTCGGGGTGTGCTGCCACACCGGCGCCACTTCGGCGGCCAGCGGGCCGCCGAGGCGTATGGGGCCGTGGGTGTAGACGTCGATGCGGGCGTGCACCATGGCGCCCTGGGCGAGATAGCTGTACACATCGCGGCTGAACAGCGGCGGTCCGGGCAGCAGGGGAGCCGCCCAGGTGGCGAGCGTGAGCAGCAGCGAGCGGGGGCTGGGCGGCCGCGGTCCGCGCACCTCGCGCCCCAGCAGCCACCACGCCGCGACCAGCAGCACCAGCCCGAAGTAGGTACTGATCAGCCCGAGCGCCGCTCTCCCGGAGTCAGGGGTGAGGGCGTCCCCCACCGGTAGCGCTCCGGCGCTCGCCCCGCCCGCCGCCAGGGCCACCGATCCGGCGAGCCCGAGAAGCCGGCAGTGACCTGGAGCGACGGTGACACGTTGGAGGAGTACACGACGGACCAGCACCCCGACAGCGTCGCGAGAGCGCATGGCCGGAAATTGACGTCGCGGTCACCGGAGACTGGCCGAGAGGTGTCGGCCGGGCCACACGGCCGGCGAGGCGGGCAGGACCGTTGTCCACGGTGCCCGGTCGACCACGAGTTGACGCAGTTTGCGCAGCTCGCACGGGCTGTTCCAGCCGAGCACCCCGACCACCCGGCCCCGGTGTCCATAGGCGACGACGAAGTGGCCGCCTTCGAGCTCGCCATGGAGCACCGCGAGTTCGGCGTCGGCGGGAAAGATGCCGTACGCCTGGATATGGGCGTCGTACTGATCGGTCCAGAAGTACGGCACGGGGGCGAACGGCCGGTTCTCGCCGAGCACATTGCGGGCGACGGCCTGGGCCTGCTCCGTGGCGTTCAGCCGGTGTTCCAGTCGCATCCGGCAGCCGAAGTGGTCGTTGTGCCACGAGGCGACATCACCGGCCGCGTAGACGCCGGGCGCGGCACGGCAGGTGGCATCGCATTCCACACCGTTGCCCAGGTCCAGTCCGGAACCGGCCAGCCAGCCGATCGCCGGGACGGCGCCGATGGCGACCACCACGACATCGGCGTCCAGCAGCGTGCCGTCGGTCAGCTCCAGACCGGTCACCCGGCCGCCGGACTCGAAGAAGCGCCGCACCCCGGTGCCACAGCGCATGGACACGCCGTTCGCCTTGTGCAGCCGTCCGACCAGGGCGGCTATCCGGTCGCCGAACTGCCGCCGCATCGGCACCGGCCGGGGGTCGATCATGGTGACGTCCAGCCGCATCCGGCGGGCCGCCGCCGCGGCCTCCGAGCCGAGGAACCCCGCGCCCACCACCGCCACCTTCACATCGGGCTTGCGGCGCAGATCGGCGCGCAGGGCGAGGGCGTCGTCCAGGGTGCGCAGCAGATGCACGCCGGCCAGATGGTGGGCGCCGGGCAGGCTGTTGGGGGTGACACCGGTGGCGATGACCAGGGCGTCGTAGGGGACGCCGACGCCGCCGTCCAGCACCACCCGGCGGGCGGCGGTGTCCAGCCCGGTGGCGGACTTGCCGAACAGCAGCCGCGCGTCGAGGTCGGACAGCTCCTCGTCGGTGCGCAGTTTGATCCGGTCCGGCTCCCAGGTGCCCGCCAGGATCTGCTTGGACAACGGCGGCCGGTTGTACGGGGTGTGAGGCTCGGAGCCGATGAGGGTGAGCCGTCCGTCGTATCCCAGGGTGCGCATCGTGACGGCCGCGGTGAGCCCCGCCACCGAGGCGCCCACGATCACGACGTTCCCCGGTGTGCTCACCGGTCGGCCAGTGCGATGGCCAGGGCGGGGCAGACGGCGGCCGCGTGACGGACGTCGTCGTGCAGCCGCGCCGGCGGGCGGTTGTCGAGGAGGACGGCGACACCGTCCTCGTCCCGCTGGTCGAACACGTCCTGGGCGGCGAGCACGCACTGCCCCGAGGCGACGCATTTGTCCTGATGCAAGGTCACCTGCATGGCGTTCTCCGGCACTGGGGGATCAACGGAAGGCGGTTATCCAGACGAATGTTCGGTAGCGGGCGGAAGGGAGGCTAGTTCTCCCGCGTACCCAGCACAACACGCTCCGCAAGAAGCTGGCCACGGAGCGAGACATATGAGCCTGGCATGTGCGCCCCGGACAGGCCGACCCAGCGGACCGCGGAGGCTGTCCAAACCGCCAGGTCACACCCGGGAACGCGGCCCGGGGACCAGCTCGGTACGAGGTGGTGCATCAGCGCCTCACATGGCGGAAATACGCAGGTTACGAAAGATCCGTATTGCGCACGTACGGTTCGAGGACGTCCACGATTTCCACCTCACGGAGGATCCTTGCGCAGGCTGCCCACACCGCCCGACTGGCTGACGCACCCCCTGCGCGGGGTGCGGGCGCTGCGGGGCCCGGTGCCCTGGGCGGCGGTGGTCCGCGGAGCCCTCGGCGTGGGGCCGGTGGTGGCCGTCGGCGTGGCGTCGGGACATATGTCGTTCGGGATGCTCGCCGGGCTGGGCGCGATGTTCGCCCATATCAACGACCGCCCCGCCACCCGCGCCACCCGGGCCGTGCGCATCGGCCTGCCCGCCCTCGCCGGGGCCGCGGGACTGTTGACCGGGGCCTGGCTGGGGACGCTGGGCCTGGGGATCTGGATCGCCCTCGCACTCGCCCCCGTCGGACTGGTCTCCGGCGCGATCAGCGCCATCGGCCCGGTCTGCTCCTCCGCCGGGGTGCAGCTGATGGTGCTCGCCGTCGTCGGAGCGGGCATGCCCCTTCCGGTGTCCCCGCCGGGCAGGGCGGGTCTGCTGCTCATCGGCGCCGCATGGGTGATCGCGATGGCCGCACTGCTGCCCCGCGTCATCCCCGCACGCCAGAGCGCGCCCTCCGGTGAACGGGAGGCGGTGGCCGCCGTGTACGACGCGCTGGCCGGTCTGATGACGGCGGTCGGCTCCGACGGTGGCCAGGCCGCCCGGCGCCGGCTGACCGCCGCCTACGACGCCGCGTACGAAGCCCTCTACGCCCACCGGCTTCCGCTGCACCGCCTCGACGGGGAGGAGCGGCGGCTGCGCGACCGGCTGGCGGTGGCCGGAGCGCTCAGCGAGGGCGTGCTGACCCTCCTGTGGGAGAACGAACCCGTACCCGACCGCATCGCGCGCACCCCCGCCCAACTCGCCCGCTCGGTACGGACCGGACTGCCACCGGGCCGGCTGCCCGCCCCCGTACCCGACACCGCGGGCAATGTGGCCATGCACCGGGCCGTGCTGCTAGCCGCCCGGGTCTTCGACGGCGAACCGGCGCCCCCCGTCGGCGCGGTCGTCCCCGGCCACCGGCAGCGGCTGCGCCGCGCGCTCGGTCCGGCGGGCCGGGAGTACGCCGCCCGGGTGGCCCTGTGTGTGGGCGTCAGCACCGCCCTGGCCCAGCGACTGCCCGGCGCGCACTGGTACTGGCTCCCCGCCACGGCCGCCTTCCTGGTCAAGCCCGACATGGGCCCGCTGGTCTCCCGGGCCCTCTCCCGCGCCCTCGGCACCGCCGTGGGCGTGGCCGTCTTCGGCGCACTCGCCACGCTGCTCGCCCCCGCCGGGGTTGCCCCCGGCGTCTGGCCGGTCGTCGTCGCGGCGGTCTGCTCCGCGCTGATCCCCGTCTCCGTACGCCACTTCGCCTTGCAGACCGCCGTGCTCACACCGCTGCTGCTCGCCCTGGTCCACCTCGGCGGCGACACCGACCCCGGGTTCACCCGGCTCACCGACACCCTGCTGGCCTGCGGTGTGGTGCTGGCCGCCGGGGCGCTGCCCGGACTCGGCGGCCCGCGTGCCCAGGTGTCGGTGCGGCTGTCGCTCGCCGTCCGCGCCACCCGCGACCACCTCGACCGGGTGCTGACCGCCGAAGCGCCCTACGCCACCCGGCTGCGGCTGCGCCGCGAGGCGTACCGCGCGCTCGCCGACGCCCGCCGCGCGGTGGAGGTGGCGAGCGCCGAACATCCGCCGTTCGGCCGGGACCTGGCGGCGTGGGCCCCGGTGGTCTTCGCCCTCGAGGAGATCGTGGACGCGGCCACGGCCTGCGGTGTACGGCTCGACCAGGGCGCCCCACAGCCCGAGCCCGTCCTCGCCGCCCGGCTGCGGGCCGCGCTGTCCGACCTGGCCGACGCCGTCGCCGCCCGCCGCCCGCCGACGGACCTCGTCCTGCCCGCCGGGGCGGCGGTGGGAGACTGCGCGACCCTCGCCGATGTCACCGCAGGGCTGCACAGGGTCCGCGACCTGGCGCCCGGCTGACCCCGCTCAGCGGCCCGGCGAGGAGCCGGCGGGCGCGCTGCCGCCCGGGGGCTTAGGGGTCCTTGCACTATGAGCGCCCGATGAGGTCGCGTGGTCTGGTGCGGGGGGCACCTCCCAGCGGTAGCTGGGGGAGCATCGCAAGGCGCCGGGGAGCCCTCGTAGCGGAGCTACCAGGGCTTTTCGGCAACGCGGCGAGGTGCGGTGCCAGGCCGCGCGACCCGGGCGGGCATAGTGCAAGGACCCCTTACGCGGGCCGGGGCCGCGGGGCGTTCCAGAGGTGGTGCATGGCGTACGAACGCCAGGGCCGCCAGCCCTCGGAGTCCTCCAGATACGCCCCCGCGCCGCGGGCCCCGGCCCGTACGGCGACATCCGACTCCAGCAGCACATCGGGGTCGCTCAGCGCCCGCATCCGGATGTAACCGGCCGTCCAGGGGCCGATACCACGCAGCCCCAGGAGCTCCTTCTCGGCCCGGTCGCGGTCGGCGCCCGCGTCCAGCCGCACCGTGCCGTTTGCGAGCGCGGCGGCGAGCGCGCGCAGCGTGCCGCGCCGGCTCTCCGGCATGCCGAGCTCCTCGAACGGCGCCCCCGCCAGGTCCTCCGCGCCCGGGAAGAGATGGGTGAGCCCGCCGTCGGGCCGCTCCAGGGGCTTCCCGTACGCGGCGACCAGCGCATCGCCCAGTACGCGTCCGGCGGCCACCGAGACCTGCTGGCCGAGCACCGCGCGGACGGCGAGTTCATGGGGGTCGGCGGTGCCCGGGGAACGCAGCCCCGGCCGCGCGTCCACCAGGGGCGCGAGCGCGGCGTCGGCGCCGAGGCGCTCGGCGACCGCGTACGGATCGGCGTCCAGGTCGAACAGGCGCCGGATCCGCTGGATGGCGGTGGTCAGATCGCGTAGCTCGGTCAGGCGCAGCCGGCACTCCAGCCAGCCGTCGCCGGGCCGTTCGTCGATCTCGACGATGGCGCAGGCGTGCGGCAGCCGCAGGGTGCGGCGGTAGGTCCGGGCGCCCGCGGTGCCCACCGTCTCCTCCACACCGGCGAGGGCACGCCGGGCGAGATAGTCGAAGACCTGTGTGGTGTCGTACGGACCGCGGTATGCGAGCCGCAGCGGCACCCCGGCCGTCCCGTCATTGGTCCCCAGCACCCCGCCGGCCGTCCCCGCGGACCCGGGCCGGGAGGACTTCTCCGGGCGGGCGGCGCGCAGTTCGGTGGGGGTGGCGGCGTAGATCTCGCGCAGGGTGTCATTGAACTGCCGGACGCTGGAGAACCCGGCCGCGAACGCGATTTCCGAGGCCCGCAGGGCGGTGGTCTGTAGCAGGATCCGCGCGGTGTGGGCGCGCTGGGCGCGGGCGAGCGCCACCGGCCCGGCGCCGAGTTCGGCGGTCAGCTGGCGCTGCACCTGCCGGGCGCTGTAGCCGAGCCGCGCCGCGAGCCCGGACACCCCCTCCCGGTCCACCACGCCGTCCCCGATCATCCGCATGGCGCGGCCGACGGCGTCCGCCCGCGCGTTCCAGTCGGCGGAGCCGGGCACGGCGTCCGGCCGGCAGCGGCGACAGGCCCGGAACCCCGCGCCCTGCGCGGCGGCCGAGGTCGGGAAGAACCGGACGTTCTTGCGCCGTGGCGTGGTCGCGGGGCAGCTCGGCCGGCAGTAGATCCCGGTCGTGGCGACGGCGAAGAAGAACTCTCCGTCGAAACGCGCGTCGCGGCTGCACACCGCCTCGTACCTGCTGTCGTCGCTCATCACACCTCCACTGTGCGCCAGGGGAGGGGCGGTGTGCTGGCGGAAATCGGACATGGCGCTCATAGCGGTGTGGAGTGGGGGAGAGGCGTGCGCGGGCCGCTCCGGTGCGGTCTCGCCGGTCATGAGCGCGTCGGTACCATCCGCCGACGTCCGCCGATCTGCCGGGCGGACCACGCTAGTTGAGCGGCGCCGTGGCCGTCCGACGCGGCTCTTCGGCGGTCGTGGGCATGCGGTCGTGGGCATGGCCCGAGCCACTGCCGACCGCCCCTGGGGCCGGGCGTGGGGCGCTGCTAGAGTCGGTGAGGTGACTGCCGGGTCGGCCATGGGCCACACACGAGTGAGGCGCCCGGCCTCGGCGTGAGCCCGAGGCGGGCCAGAGACCCGCCCCTTCCTCCGTGTCCTTCCTCCTGGCGCCCCTGCGTGGCGCCTGTTCCAGCGGATTCCACGATGCGGAGACACCACCACAGATGTCACGACAAACGCGGCCCGAGCACGGCTCCGAGACCTCGACCACCGTCGTCCAGCTGAATCACACCGCCGTCTACGCCCCCGACCGCCAACTGTCCGCAGAGTTCATCGCCGTGATCCTGGGGGTGGAGGTCGGAGCCCCGTTCGGCCCGTTCCTGCCCGTCGACCTTGGCAACGGCGTGACGCTCGACTACTACGAGAAGCGCGACGAGCCCATACAGCCGCAGCACTACGCGTTCCTGGTGCCCGAGGAGCGGTTCGACGCGATGATCGCCCGCCTGGAGGCGGTCGGCGTCACCTACTACGCCGACCCGGGCCACACCGACCCCGGCCGTATCAACCGTCTCTTCGGCGGCCGTGGCGCCTACTTCGACGATCCCGGCGGCCACAACATGGAGATCATCACCCGGCCCTATATCCGCCCCTAGACACCGGGGCACCGGCCACCGGGGGGTGCCCGAAAGGGCGCCCCACCGGGCTGTACACCCCCGCGGCCGCCGCGTCGGGCGGGTTCAACCCCTGGCCCGACCATGATCCGATGCCCCCTAGACTGTCTCGCAATCCACACGTTGATCGGAGCACGACATGCGTCGCCTTGCCCTTGCCCTCCTGGCATGTTCAGCCCTCGCACTCGCCGGGTGCGCGCAAGACTTCGACCGGGGCCCTGATGGGACAGTCAGCGACAAGGTCAAGGACGGGAAGAAGTTCTACCTGGTCGTCGATCCGGCCAAGGGCGGCGCGGAGAAGAAGTTCCGGGTCAGCAAGTACGACTACCACGACTGCAACCGGGGCTCGAAGTACCCCAAGTGCGTCGACGACTGAGGACGGTTGAGCCCGAGGACACGCATCGTCGGCCCCGACCGTTCGCCGTCGGGGCCGACGTCGTCAGGCTCGTACGGTGGCTCACACGTCGGCTCGTACCTCGGCCGAAGCGGCCACGTCCGTGGCCGCTTGCCGCGGAGCGTGGCGGCAGGCGGTGGATGAGAAACATTCGCTGGACCGATGGGAGACGTGGGCCGCACGCTGGCCGTGTGCCAGAGAACGTTTCCTCCACCGCCCCGCCCCCGTGGTTCGCACGGCCCGCCGCCCGGTCCTGGACCTGCGCCCCCGCCCCCACCGAGGTACGGGAATTCCACGCCTCCCTGTCCGGCCACGACCCCACCCCGCTGACCGAACTCCCGCCGCTGGCAGCAGAGTTGGCGGTCGGGAGAGTCTTCGTCAAGGACGAGTCGTGCCGTCTTGGCCTGCCTGCCTTCAAGGCCCTGGGCGCGTCCTGGGCCGTGCACCGAGCCCTCGCCGCACGGGCGGCGGACGGCGACCTCGCCACGCCGGTCACCCTGGTGAGCGCCACCGACGGCAACCACGGCCGGGCCGTGGCCCGGACGGCACGTCTGCTCGGCCACCGTGCCCGGGTCTTCGTCCCACGGGGTGTCCATCCGGAGGCGGTGGCGGCCATCGCGGCCGAGGGAGCGGACGTCTCCCAGGTCATGGGCGCGTACGACGAGGCGGTGCGCCGGGCGGCCGAGGCGGCCGCCACACCGGACGCGCTCCTGGTCCAGGACACCGCCTGGCCCGGCTATGAGCGGATTCCGGGCTGGATCGTCGAGGGCTACTCCACCCTCTGCGCCGAAATCGACGAGCAACTCGCGGCCGCCGGGGCCGGGACACCCGACCTCATCACCATCCCGGTGGGCGTGGGCTCGCTGGCCCACGCCGTCGTCACCCACTACCGCAGCCGCCCGGCCGGGCCGCCCGCCGCGCTGCTGTCCGTGGAACCCACGGCCGCCCCCTGCCTCATCGAGAGCCTCCTGCGTGGCGCACCGGTCAGCGTCACCACCGGCGAGACCATCATGGCCGGACTGAACTGCGGCACACCCTCCAGCATCGCCTGGCCCCATCTGCGCGACGGCCTGGACGCGGCCATCGCCATCCCGGACGCCGCGAGCGCCCGCGCGGCCGGTGACCTCGCCTGTCTCGGCGTCTCCAGCGGCCCGTGCGGCGCCGCCCCGCTCGCCGGGCTGCGCGCCGCGCTCACCGGCGACGGCGCCGATGAGCGCCGTGCCGCGCTGGGCCTCGGCCCCGCCTCAACCGTGGTGCTGCTGAGCACGGAGGGCAGTGCCGCCAACCCCGCGACCACCACCGCGGACAGCTGACCCCATCCGGCCGGGTCATGGCCTGGATGGAGCAGGCCGGTCTGACCGATCGTTCCGACCGGCCTGATGGGCAGGCCGGTCAGGTGAGCAGCGCGGCGAAGCGCCGCGCGAAGAGATAGGCGTCGCCGGGCCAGCGGGCGGACAGATATCTGCCGTCCTGCACGACGAAGGCGGGTGTGTCGTCGGTGGCCGTGCCACGGCGCCGCAGCTCGACGGGGCCGCGTTCGAACTGGGCGGGGTCGTCCAGGGCGGCGACGACCTCGTCCTGTACATAGGCCGGATAGGTGCGGTAATAGCGGCCGTGGCGCCAGGCCGTGAGGTAGTAGGCGGACCGCTCCATGTACGCGGGCAGACAGGTGGTGCGCCGGTCGGCGAGCATGCTGCGGCCGGTGGCCGGGTCGTGGGTGCGGGCCAGGGGGAGGACGCCGTGGCAGATGGCGCCGACCGGGCGGTCCAGCCGCCAGAATTCCGCGATCCTCTCGCGCAGCAGCTCGGAGCCGAGGTACTGGCGCATCCCCGGGGCGTGGCCACCGGGCAGGATCAGCCCGTCGTACGTATCGGGCCGGAGGTCCGCCCAGGCGACGGGGTGGCGGAAGGCGCTGTCCTCGGTGAGCTGCTGGTAGAACTCCTTGGGTTCGGGCTCGGCGCCGAGTTGCCCGAAGAGCACACCGGTGATCAGCAGCGGATCGGCGGCCGGTGGTCCATCGCCGTGTTCGGTGGCGAACACCACCTCGTGGCCGAGGTCGGTCAGTAACTTCCAGGGCACGGCCACTTCGGTGACATCGAAGTCCCGGTCGGGCAGGGGCACAAGAATAGGCACGGGCACTGCCTACCACAGCTGCCACGGCCGCCCGGAGCCAGGTGGCATGGCCGCCCGCGGCCGGGTGGCATGGCGGCCACCGGAACCGGCGCCCCCGCCCCGGCACATGCGTGGCCGTCGTGTGCCGGGGCGGGGACGTGGCGGGTCCGCGGACTACTTCCAGATGGAGTCGACCCATTCGGGGTGGTCGATGAACGGGTTCCTGTTGTGCTGGAAGCTGTTGTAGATGACGTCGTTGCGGTTCTTCTCGAAGGCGTCCGGCGGATCCTCGTCGCTCCACTGCTTCAGCACGGACAGACGGCCGATATGGGGCGCGGAGCCGTTGTCGACTTCGTCGTTGGGTTCGAGGTCGGCGAAGCCGTCGTCTCCGTCGTAGCGGACGGCCATGTACAGGATCATCCGGGCCACATCGCCCTTGACCTGGTCACGGGGTTCGAAGGAGTCGTCGTCGGTGCGGTTGCCGGCGGCGTCGGGCACTTCCTGGCCGCCGTTGTCGAAGTCCTTGTTGCCGCGGACGCTGTTCACCGTGACATTGGCGGGGCGCAGATGGTGCAGGTCGGTGCCGGGGCCGCTGGCCGTGCCGAAGTCGCCGTGCGACTTCGCCCAGACGTGCTCGCGGTTCCATTGGTCGGGGTCGCCGCCGTTGGCGTCCTTGGACTGGGAGCGGCCGGTGTAGAGGAGGATGACGTTCGACGGGTTGTCCGGGTCCTCGTCCGTGGACTTCAGCGCGTCCCAGACCTCGTCGTAGGACAGCTTGGTCTGCTCACTGATGATCGTGTGCAGCGCCGACTTCAGCTCCGGGCCGCTCTTGCCCGTCGCGTCCTGGTAGTAGTCGTCGGGCGCCTGCACGGCCGTGGGCCGGGTGGTGTCCGCGGTGGCCGGTGTGTTGGCGGCGGCGACCGAAGGGGCGGCCACACCGGCCGCGGCCACTATGGCCAGCAGGGGAAGGCGCCGGAACCGGCGCTTGTGATGAGTGGACATGATGTGGGGGGGTGTCCTCTCCTAGACGAGTACCCGGACCGCCAACCGGCGCCGCGAGTACGGATGTTCATGACACAAGCTCTGGGAGATTCCCATGTGCGACGCCCGAACATGTGTACGCGGTGTGCCCTTTCCGTGCGGATTCAATGAACATGCCATGGCTGGGGGAAGCCCCGGTCGACCAGGTCGCCGCCGTGCCGGACGAGGAGTACTGGCAGTATCGGCGTATGGCTGAACAGATCATCGCCGCGTGTGACGGGGCATCGAAGGGGAACCCCGGGCCCGCGGCCTGGGCATGGGTCATCGCAAGCACCGATGGTGCGGTGGAGCGCTGGGAGGCCGGGCCACTGGGCACCGCGACCAACAACGTGGCCGAACTGACCGCGCTGCGCGAGCTGTTGGAGTCCACCGACGCGGCCATGCCGTTGCAGGTGCGCATGGACTCCCAGTACGCGATGAAGGCGGTCACCACCTGGCTGCCCGGGTGGCGGAGGAAGGGGTGGAAGACCGCCTCGGGATCGCCGGTGGCCAACCGCGAGCTGGTGATGCGAATCGACGAGCTTCTGGACGGCCGCGCGGTGGAGTTCGTCTACGTTCCGGCACACCAGATCGACGGCGATCCGTTCAACGCGGCCGCCGACGGGGCAGCCAGCCACACGGCCCGTACCCAGCAGCCCGCGGGCACCTCGCTCGGCTCCGCGCTGCCACCGCCCGAGGCCCAGCCGGCGACGCGCTCAGCGGGCCGCGGTGGTACGGCGCGCCCGCGCACCACGGCCGCACAGCGGGGGAGCGGCACCCGCGCCAAGGGATCCATCAAGGCGAAGTTCCCCGGGCGGTGCCGCTGCGGCACGTCCTACGCCAAGGGCGACACGATCAGCAAGAACCCGGACGGATGGGGCCATCCGGCCTGCGCCACCTGAGCGGCGGGGCAGCCCCGTGGCATCCCGCCCGGCGGTCCGGTCCCGGTCCGGTTTGATCCGGACCGCCCGGAGCGGGGCCGGTCAGGGCGGGCTGAAGAGCGTGGGGAAGCGCGGGGCCAGCCATGGCTTGCGGCCCCAGGCGAGGACGCCGCCCCTGGCGGCCGCGCCCCACGGGCCGAGACGGCCCAGCGCCATCAGCAGAAAGGCGACGGGCTCGGTGAGGATGGTGCAGTCCGGGCGGCTCGGCGGATGCCGTGTGACGGTCAACGCACCGTCGGTGAAGGTGGCGCCGAATCCGGCGCCACCCCTGAGACGGATGGTGTAGCGGGCGGTGAGCCCGGCGGTGGCCGCGGTGTCCACCACCCGTGGCATGGCCGTGATCAGGAAGGGCAGGGTCAGCTCGACCCGGGCCCGGTCGAGCATATGCGGGCGGTCCAGCGCACGGGCGAGGTCATAGCCGTGGCCGAGCATATGGGTCAGCAGATACGAGCCCAGTACGTCCAGGCTCATCGGGCCCATCGGCGTGACCGGTTCACCGTGTGACACGGGCCGGGCCGTCGACCGGAGGAAGGCGTCGGCCTGCTCCACGATCATGGCGGCCAGCGGTTCGGCCCGGCGCTCGGCGAACGCGGCGAGCGCGAGCTGGTTCGCCTCGGCCAGCCCCCGCGGCGTACCGTCCCCGTGGCGGCGTGCCTTCCCGTCCGCGAGCTGCGCCATCAGCTCATTCGCCTGCGCCAGATGCGCCGCCGCCTCCCCGACGGTCCACAGCGAACCGGGCACCGCGGCGCCGGTGTCGGGCGCGCCGCGCAGCGTTGTGGCGATGTCGGCCGCGGTGCCGCGTATCGCCTCGTCCAGGCCCATGGGCCATGTGCCGCCGTCGCCCTGCCCGCTCACGGATTCCACCCGCTCTCCCTACGCCGAGCCGGGGAGTCGCCCCGGGGTACGTACAGTGTCACGGCCCCGTGGCCACCGGGAGCGGAGCGCGGGCTACGGTGTGAGCACGATCCTGCCGAACACCTCGCCCGCGTCCATCTTCCGGTGCGCCAGCGCGGCTTGCTCCAGCGGCAGCCGCTCATGCACCACCGTGCGCAGCTCGCCGCGGCTCGCGGCATCGAACTGCGCGGTCCGTACGGCACGTCGATCGGGCTCCGACACGGTGGCGGCGCTGAAGGTGGCGAACGACATCGACTTCTGGAACGCCGCCATCATCGCCATGCCGAAGTCCGCCGGTGGCTGGCCGCCGACCGCGCCGACGGCCACCATGCGGCCGTTCGGGTTGAGCTTGGCGAAGAAGGAGGGCATGTCCGCACCGGCGATGATGTCGATGATGACGTCATAGCCCGCGGGAGCGTCCGCGCCGCCTCCCTGGCCTGAGCGGTCCAGCACATGGGTGGCGCCCAGCTTGCGCAGCCGATCGCCACGCTCGGCCGACGACGTCGTGACCGCCACGGCGCCGGCGCCACCGTGAGCCGCGAGCTGGACCGTCATGATCCCGAGGCTGCCGCCCGCGCCACGCACCAGTACCGACTCGCCCGGAGCGAAGTGGGCATGGGCGAGGCCGAAGTGCGCCACCATTCCGGAGCTGCCCAGCGTCACCGCGTCGACGGCGGAGAGGTCCGCGGGGAGCGGGAAGACCTCCTCGACCGCGGCGATCGCGTGTTCCACGTAGCCGCCGCCCACACCGGTGAACGCCCACACCCGCCGGCCGACCCAGGACGCGTCGACGCCGTCGCCGACCGCGGTCACGGTGCCCGCCACCTCGCTGCCGGGGATATGGCCCTCCTCGAAGCCATACGTGGCGAGAGTGCCGCGCCGGATCACGGCGTCGACACCGCCGACGCCGATCGCCTCGTTCCTGATCAGCACCTGTCCGGCGGCGGGGGCCGGGACAGGAACGTCGATGACGGCCAGACCTTCGGGACCTCCGAACGTCCGGATCGTGACTGCCTTCAAAGTCGTCTCCTTCGTCTCCTCGATCCGGGACCGATGTCTCCTGGATTCGGGATCGATGTCTCCTGGATCCGCGGCCGATCGGGACCGGCCCGCACTCGGGGAAGCAGGGAGCTTCCCTGCGTTCGGACATTAACGGACGCCCCCGTCCGGTTAGCTAAAGTGAGAGCGTGACCGACCGTTTGCCTCACCCTCTGCGCTCCGACGCCCTGGACAACCGCGACCGCATCCTCGACGCGGCCCGCGCCCTCTTCGCCACCGAGGGTCTGAAGGTGCCGATGCGGGAGATCGCCCGGCACGCCGGGGTCGGCCCCGCCACCCTGTACCGCCGCTTCCCGACCAAGCAGATGCTGGCCACCGAAGCCTTCACGGACGAGATGCGCGCATGCCGCGCCATCGTCGACGAGGGGCTCGCCCACCCGGATCCATGGCGTGGCTTCCGCCTCGTGATCGAGAAGACCTGTGAGCTGCACGCTCGGAGCCGGGGCTTCACCGAAGCCTTCATGGCGACCTTCCCCAACGCGATCGACTTCGTCGCGGAGCGCGCGTACGCGCTGAACTCGATCGCGGAACTGGCCCACCGCGCCAAGGACGCCGGCCATCTGCGCCCCGACTTCGTCCTGGACGATCTGATCCTCATGCTCATGGCCAACAGGGGCATCCAGACCACATCGGAAGCCGCCCGGGTCGCGGCCTCCCGGCGCTTCGCCGCGCTCGTGATCCAGGCGTTCCAAGCCTCGCCGCAGCACTCACCGCTACCGCCGGTGGCACGCCTGGCCCCCGCGGCGCCACGCGAGGCCGGGTGACCAGGGCCACCGTGTCCTGTGTCCGCCCTGTGGCGCGGGACGGCGACGGTAGCCTCTACCGCGACGGTGGCACGGCCGGACGCCACCGGTGGTTCGCACGGGCGGGGGCCGGGACCGGTGGCTCGCCTGAGGCCGCGAACGACCGGCCGGGAGACCGAGGAATCGGGAAGGACGGGTATGGGTCTGTGGGGCAGGGCGCTGGATGCCGCGGGGATTAGCGATCCGGGGCTGCGGGAGGACTACACACACCAGCGGAAAGTGGTCGCGGGCTACCGGCGCAGCTCCTACCTCGCCGCGCGCCTGCTGCTGCCTCTGCCACTGCTGCCGCATCTGATCGCGGCGACCGCCTTCATGCATCGCACGGACACCCTCCTCGACAGCGGCCCCGTCGCGGAGCGCGCCGGGGCCTGCGCGGAGTGGGTGAAGGAGGTGCGCGACGGCCTGGCAAGTGGCGGAAGCGACCACGCCGCCGTACGGCCGCTGCTGCACACCGTCTCCGCGCACCCCGGGCTGCGCGACCGGGTCGAGGACTTCCTCGACGCCGCCGCGACGGAGCTGGAGTTCACCGGATTCGCCACCGAAGCGGACTACCAGCATTACGTGGACGCGTATGCGCTACCCGCGTTCATGCTGATCGCGAGCCTGTTCACCGGGGAGGACCCCGAGGCGGGCTACCGCGAGGCGTGCCGGACGTACATCGACGGAAGTCAGCGCCTGGACTTCGTCAACGACCTCTCCGAAGACCTCGCCGACGGGCGCCTGAACGTGGTGCGGGAGACGCTCGACGCGTACGGTGTCACCCGCGCCGACCTGGAGAACGCCCGGGACACCCCGGAAACCCGGAGCCTTCTGGCACATCTGATCGGCCAGGCCCGCGAGTGCCTGTCCGCCAGCCGACACCTGGTCGGCCTCGCGCCGCCCGAGGGCCGGCCGCTCTTCCGCGCCATGATCGAGATCGAGCAGCTCACGGCCACGGCAGCCGCCGCCAAGGGCCCCGGCCTGCTCCGCGCCCCCGCCCGGCCACCGGTACCGGCCACCGCCCGGGTGCTTCTCCGGGAGCGCCGCCACGCCCGTCAGCCGCGCTGAACCGAACGGCGAGGCGCGCGTGTTCGCCTCGCCGTCCGTGGCTTCTCAGGAAGCGTGCGCCTCGCTGGGCCCGGCTGCCTCACTGGGCTCGGCCACCTCGGTGTCCGCGTCCGTGGTGGCGGCCGAGTAGAAGACGGACTTCTGCTGCTTGGTGCGGTGTGCCTGGCCCTTGGCGACGAGTGATTCGAGCGTGCTGCGCACGACCGTGCCCTTGAACTCGCGTTCCGGAAGGGCCTGGGTGAGGGCGGTGGTGATCTCGGCCGCCGAGCGGGGCTCGCCGTGCTGGGTGAGGTGGTCATGCACGAGATCCCGAAGAGAGGGCACACCCGCCTCCCGCACCCGCTTACGGCCCGGACGACTCCCGGCCGCCTCCGCCTCCTTCCGTTTGCCGCCGGTGGCGTCGGCCTTCTTCCTCGGCTTGCGCGTGGCGGGCGGGGCCGGGGACTCGCTTATCGCGGCCACCCCATTTCCGGAGCCGCTGGGGCCGCCGTTCTCCAGGACACCCGCGGTGGCGTCGTCACCAAGGGTTTCCCGCATGCTGAGCAGAAGTGCCCGGTTGCCTTCCAGCACCGCCAACTGCTGTTGCAGCGCCGCGATTTCGGAGTCCAGACGTTCGCGCTCCGCGGAGTTGCGTTCCAGATCGGCGGCGACCTGAGCGGCGTACTGGGACTTCAGGCTGGCGTTATCGGCAGAAGTGTCCACTGCAAGCTCCCTCATCTGGGCGCATTCCATGTTGCTGCTGGATGGTACATGTGTGTGAACGCCGAGTGGAGGTTGCCCTCGTCATTGCCGGCGAACTGTCAAGCCCGGCAACACCGTTGCAATGACACCTTCGGGCCGCGCGGCCGCGTGTGCCGGAGTCGCACGGCGGCCTCGAGCCATCGCGGTCGGCCTCTCCGCGCAAACCCACCAGGGTCACCCGGCGTTGGCCGTATGCGGCAGACTGCGTGCGGCATCGTGATCACTCGCCGCTCCCGGACCGGCGTGTGGCGACCTGGCCCGGCAACCGGCCGAGCACCTGAAAGGAACCACGGATGACCTTGGACGCACGACCGATACGATCCGACGCGGACGCGGCCGGCTCAGCGGACTCAGCGGCGGGCGCGGTGGCGGATGTCCTCCCGGCCACGATGCGCGCGGCGCGGTTCGACACGGCGGCGGGCACTCTGAAGGTCGAGGATGTGCCCGTGCCCCGGCCGGGGGTGGGCGAGGTTGTGGTCAAGGTGGCCGCGTGCGGTATCTGCCAGTCGGATCTGAGCCAGCTGGACGGCCATATCGCGCCCCGGCTGCCGGTGGTCACCCCCGGCCATGAGGCATCGGGTGTGGTGGCGGCGGTCGGCGGTGGCGCCGGGCACTGGAAGGCGGGCGACCGGGTGGTCCTGGGCGCGGGGAGGGCGTGCGGCACATGTCCGGCCTGCCGGTTCGGCGGTGGCACGAACACCTGTGAGGACCTCCAGGTCATGGCCTTCCACTACGACGGCGCCTGGGCCGAGTACGTCCTGACCGACGCCACCACGCTCATCGCCGTGCCCGGCTCCGTACCCCTGGAACACGCCGCCGTGCTCGCCGACGCCGTCTCCACCCCGTACGGCGCCATCGACACCGCCCAGCTGCGGTCCGCCGAATCCGTGGGCATCTGGGGGCTGGGCGGCCTGGGCACCCACCTCGTACAGCTGACCCGCATCTGCGGTGCGTCCCCGATCGTCGCCCTCGACCCCCTGCCCGCCGCCCGCGAACGCGCCCTCGCCCTGGGCGCCGACTTCGCGCTCGACCCGACGGACGACGACACCCGGGCCAGGCTGAAGGAGATCACCGGCGGCAAGGGCCTGGACGTGGCCTTCGACTGCGTGGGCCGCACGCCCACCTTCACCCAGGCGGAGCGGGCCCTCGGCCACCGGGGCCGCCTGGTGCTCGTCGGGATCTCTCCCGACCCTCTGGCCATGGGCCCGGAACTGCACTTCGTGCGCAACCGCCACACCGTGATCGGACACACCGGATATCGCATGGAACATCTGGAGGACCTGGTCGAGCTGACCGCCCGGGGCCGTCTGGACATCTCCGGGTCGGTCAGCGCGATCCTGCCACTGGAAGAAGTGAACGAGGGCATCCGCCGGTTGCGTGAGCGGGAGGGCAACCCGATCCGCATCCTGCTGCGGCCCTGAGCGCGCGGCTCGAGCAAGCGGTCGGCCTCTGCCGTGGGCGAAGGCCGCGGACCCCGCTCAGGCCCCGGTCGCCCGCGCGGCCTGCTCGACCCGTTCGCGTACCCAGGTCAGGAAGGCCCGCACCTCGGCGGTGGGCAGCGGGACCGCGGAGGAGCGGGGACGTTCGAAGCTGTGCACCGCGGCCTCGATGAGCGGCCGGAACTCCCCCTCGGCCAGGGCGACTTCACGCGCCGCCACGCGCTTGGCCAGCCAGCGGCCCGTACGGCAGAACACCACCGAGCGGCAGCCGTTGAGCACACGGTTGTCCGCGAGGTGGCCTTCGCCGTCGCTGTGCTCACGGACGGAGGCGCGGATCGCGGCGAGCAGGTCCCGGCGATCCGGCGCGGCGATCACCTCCCGGGCCGGGCGGCCGAACAGCGTCAGCCCGGTCTGGTGGGCGACGGAGCGGTCGATGACGTACCAGAACGCCGGGGACCGCGCCGGGTCGAAGCCGGCCCGGTCCGGCAGCAGCGGGCCGGTGTTGAGGTCCAGGAGGTACCCGGCGTCGCCGGAGGGGCGGCTGACGAAATCCGTTCCGTAGACCACCAGTTCCAGGCCCGCCGCGGGGCAGGGCAGATGCGGGTGGGCGAGGGCCGTGGCCAGGTCGTGCAGGGCCGATCCGGGCAGTGACGGCTCCACGACGACCGTCACATCGACGTCGCTGCGGCCGTGCCGATAGTCCCGGAGCGCGAGGGAACCGACCGCGAGGACGCTCACCAGCTGAGGCCCGCACACCGTGCGGGTGCGCCGGACAAGCTCTTCCAGATAGGGCCGCGGTTCCGTGGGAAGGGACGGCGGGTCCTCGCGAGTGTGGGCCACCTGCCCAGTATCCCTTGCGTGACGTGAGTGGGTGGATGGCCGTCGGCGCTGGAATCGCCTTACGGAACATCCCGTGTGGCGTCGGCATCCCATGCGTACACAGCGGTCACGGCCTTGACGAACGCGTCGTGATGTTCCTCGATCCGCCTCGCCATCCACGACTCGATCGGCTGCCCGTCGTCGAGGACCCGTTGCACACCGATGAAGGTGAGCGACAACTCGTTGGCCGCGCTTCGGACCGTCTCGGGGCCCACCACCTTGACCCGTAGTTCGGCCGAGCGGAACCGCTGCTTCGCCGCCTCCACGGCCTGTGCTTCCGTCGTGGGCAGGATGAGGGCGTCCGTGTACGCGTCGATGGCCCCCAAGATGACCTGATAGGCGTCATGCCGGGCCTGTAAGAGCCAGCGATCCGCCTCCGCCTGCGCCTGGTCCCTCACCTGCTGGCGCGCGGCCTCCACGGTCTTCTCGCCGCCGATACGCGCCGCCCGCGCCGAAAATCCGCCACCGATGAGGGCACCGAGAAGGGCGGCCATACTGGCGAAGAAGGCCGCGAGTCCCTGGTCCATACGGCCTCCCCCTGCCCCGCGCCACCGCGGCAACCCATGCAGCTTTGCTTACCGCCGCCGAGAGTCATGCGCAAGGGCGGGAGCACGGCGTGACACGCGCACCGGGCCACCGGACGGTGCCCGACGGGCTCGGTGGCCGCGCCGGTTGAACGAGACGCGCTCACGCGTCCATGGGCGGCAGTCCGGGCAGCAGCTTCTCGATCGTGATGGGGAAGTCGCGTACGCGCACTCCCGTGGCGTTGAACACCGCGTTCGCCACCGACGCACCGGACCCGCAGATGCCCACCTCGCCGAGGCCCTTCGCGCCGAGGACGTTGGCCTTGTCGTCGTACCCCTCGAGGACGACGACATCGACGTCGGGGATGTCGGCGTGGACCGGCACCAGGTACCCCGCGAAGTCCCGGTTGACGAAGGCGCCGGAGCGCGGGTCGACGACGGCCTCTTCCTCGAGGGCCGCGCCGACCCCCCAGATCATGCCGCCGATCAGCTGCGAGCGGGCCGTCTTCGGATTGAACACACGGCCCACCGAGTACACGCCGAGCATCCGCCGCAGACGGACCTCGGCGGTGTCCGCGTCGACCCCCACCTCGGCGAAAGTGGCCCCGTAGGTGTTGATCGAGTAGGCCGAGTAGTTCGGATCGTCGCCCATGAAGAGGGTCCGGCCCTCCGCCTCCACACCCTCGGGGTGGTTGCGTGCGACGATCTCGCCCAGCGACTCGGACGCGCCGTCGATGCCCACGTTGCCATCGGAGAACACGGCGTTCGCCGGGTCCAGGCCGTGCAGCGGGGAGCGTGTGTCGTCGCGGGCCGTGTCCAGCAGCTTCTCGCGCAGGGTCATGCAGGCCCGGTGCACCGCGGTGCAGGAATTGGTGGCGCCCCATGAGCCGCCGGACCCCCAGCTGGTGGGGTGATCGGAACGTCCCAGCTCGATCCGCACCCGTTCGAGCGGTAGCCCGAGTCCCTCGGCCCCGACCTGGGTCAGGATGGTGTAGGTGCCCGTGCCGATGTCGGTCATGTCCGTCTGGATGACCGCGGTGCCGTCCGTCTCCAGCCGCACCCGGACCGCCGTCGGCCCCTGGAAGTGTCCCCGGATGGCGGCCGACATGCCGTACCCGATCAGCCACTGCCCGTCGCGTACGCTCGCGGGGGTGGCCGGGCGGTTCTCCCAGCCGAACCGGCGCGCGCCTTCGCGCAGACAGTCCACCAGATGCCGGTCGCTGTACGGCACGTCCCGTTCGGGATCGACGGTGGGCTCGTTGCGGATCCGCAGCTCGACCGGGTCCATCCTGAGCGCATCGGCCAGTTCGTCCATCGCCGACTCGACCGTCAGCATGCCCGGCGCCTCGCCCGGCGCGCGGACGTCCGTCCCGCGTGGCAGGTCGAGTGCCGTCAGCCGGTGGCTGGTCAGCCGGTGGGGCGCGGCGTAGAGGCTGCGGGTGGTGGCGGCGGTCTGCTCCGCGTATTCGATGTCGGGGTTGGTGTGCATGGTGACGTCGTGGGCGATCGCGGACAGCCGTCCGTCGCGCCCCGCGCCCAGCCGGACCCGCTGGCTCGATGTGGGACGCATGCCGACCAGCTGGAAGACCTGCTGGCGGGTCATCGCGACCTTGACCGGCCGGCGCAGCGTACGGGCGGCGAACGCCGCCAGGATCGTCTCCGAATGGATGCCCAGCTTGGAGCCGAATCCCCCGCCGACGAAGGGGGCGAGGATATGCACCCGCTCCGGGGCCATCCGCAGTGTGCTGGCGACCGAGTCCCGCGCCGCGTCGGTGATCTGGCAGCTGACGTAGATGACCAGGTCCTCGCCGCGCGGCTCCGCCATGCACGCGTTCGGTTCGATCGGCAACGAGAACTCGTACGGCGTCGTGTACTGCTGGTCGACCTTGACCTCCGCCCCGGCGAACCCGGCGTCGAAGTCGCCCACCGCGGTGTCGGTGGGGAGGCCGGCGTTGACCGTCTTGGGGATGTAGACGTCTTCGAACTCGCCGAAGTCGAAGCGCCCCCGCCCGGCGCGGTATTCGACCTCGACGAGATCGGCCGCGGCCCGGGCCTCCTCCAGGGTCTCGGCGACGACCAGCGCCACCGGCTCGCCGTAATAGTGAATGTCCGGACCGGTCAGCACCGGCTGGGCGCGCCAGTACTCGAAGGGAATGGACTCGTCGCGGGGGCCCTGCTCGGGGGTGTTGAGATAGGTCATCACCAGCTGCACACCGGGCGCGCGTTCGGCGTCCTCGGTATCGATCCGGGTGATGCGGCCCTTGCCGATCGTCGCGCCGACGATGAAGCCGTAGAGCGGCTGACCGGCCTCCCAGTGCTCGTAGGCGTAGGTCGCCCGGCCGGTGGCCTTCAGCGGGCCGTCGACGCGGTTCACAGCTTGCCCGATCATCTCGCCTCCTCAGCTCGCCCCGGCCGCTTGCGCCAGCGTGCGGCACAGCGTGCGCTTGGCCAGTTCGATCTTGAAGTCGTTGTGCCCCCGCCCGACCGCGTCGCGCATGGCCGCCTCGGCGGCGGCGCGATAGGTGGCCATCGTGGCCGGACGGCCGGTCAGCGCGTTCTCCGCCTCGACGGACCGCCACGGCTTGTGCGCCACACCGCCGAACGCCACCCGTGCCGCACTGATCGTTCCGCGCTCGGTCGAGACGACGGCCGCCACCGAGACCAGCGCGAACTCGTAGGACGCACGGTCCCGCACCTTGCGGTAGAGCTGCCGGCCCGGCAGGGGCGGCGGCAGCAGCACACCCGTGATCATCTCGTCGGGCTCCAGCACATTCTCGATAT
The DNA here is from genome assembly GCF_040653035.1 of Streptomyces malaysiensis subsp. malaysiensis. Classification (NCBI taxonomy): domain Bacteria; kingdom Bacillati; phylum Actinomycetota; class Actinomycetes; order Kitasatosporales; family Streptomycetaceae; genus Streptomyces; species Streptomyces malaysiensis. The sequence continues at coordinate 70,567 of NZ_JBEZNG010000010.1, read as the reverse complement.
GCGGTGTGTCGCCCGGCAGCCGGTAGAAGTCGGTGATGGCGACGCGGCGCGTCGAGCCGTCGGCGCGCAGCAGCTCGATCTGCGCTTCGAGCGCGGTCATCGCCACGGCCATGTCCGAGGGGTGGGTGGCGATGCAGGAGTCGCTGGCGCCGAGGATCGCGTGTATCCGGTTGAATCCGCCGATCGCCGCGCAGCCGGATCCGGGATCGCGCTTGTTGCAGTCCGCGGCCGTGTCGTAGAAGTAGGGGCAGCGGGTGCGCTGCACCAGATTTCCGCCGGTGGACGCCTTGTTGCGCAACTGGCCCGAGGCGCCGGACACCAGCGCCTCCGACAGTGCCGGGTAGCGGGTGCGCACGCGGGCGTCGGCGGCCACGTCGGAGTTCCGCGCCTGGGCGCCGATGCGCAGTCCACCGTCCGGCAGTTCCTCGATGTCCCGCAGCGGAAGCCGGCTGATGTCCACCAGATGGCTGGGATCCTCGATGTCGAGCTTCATCAGATCGAGCAGATTGGTGCCGCCGCTGATGAACTTCGCACCGGAGCGGGACACCGCGGCGACGGCGGCTCGTGGGTCCGTCGCCCGCTCGTAGGTGAAGGACCTCATCCCGGACCTCCCTCCGCGTTGCCGCGGATGGCCGCGACGATGTTCGGGTAGGCGGCGCACCGACAGATGTTGCCGCTCATCCGCTCGCGGATCTCGTTGTCGGTCAACGCGATCCCCGGCGTGGCCACATCGGCGGTGACATGGCTGGGCCAGCCCGCTTCCACCTCGGCGAGCATGCCGACGGCCGAACAGATCTGGCCGGGGGTGCAGTAGCCGCATTGGAAGCCGTCACGTTCGACGAAGGCCCGTTGCATAGGATGCAGATGGCCGGGATCGCCCAAGCCCTCGATCGTCACGATCGCGTCGTTCTCATGCATCACGGCGAGCGTCAGACACGAGTTGACGCGGCGGCCGTTGATCAGGACCGTGCAGGCGCCGCACTGCCCGTGGTCACACCCCTTCTTGGTCCCGCTCAGACGCAGGTGTTCGCGCAACGCGTCGAGCAGCGAGGTCCGTGGATCCACCTCGAGCTGCCGCACCTGATCGTTGACGTTCAACGTGATCGCCGAGAGTGGGGCCATCTCGCCCTGGCTCCGCCCCACGGCGGTTTCTGAAGCGCTCATCATGGCCCGCCTTCCTCGCCAGGCGCAGGTGCCACCGTGGATGTGCGGCGCCACCGCCGGGCACGCTCTCCTTCTTCAGGCTCTCGCAAGAACGCGACCGCCGCACCGCGAGGATGTGGTTCACGGCGTGTCGCCCGCGGATAACTGATTGTGTGCGGGGAGGTTCGACTGTTCCCCGTCATGGCCACGGGGATACAGTCCGGCCAGGGTTCGGATGGGTACCAGGGGAGGGGCCGGTGTGTTCGAGGTCGTGACGGTGAGTGCGCTCACCGCGTTCCTCACCGCGGTGGGGAACGGCGCCGCCGGGGAGATGGGCAAGCAGATGCTGCTGTCGACGGGCGCGCTGGTGAGACGGACCCTGGGGCGGGAGACACCGCTGCCGACCACCCCGGAGGGGTGGGAGGTGCTGGCGCGGGAGATGCATCCGCGGCTCGGCCGGGACGGGCGGCGTGGCGGTGAATGGGCCCTTCTGCTGCGGAGCTTGCCGGATTCGGCGGTGGCGCTGCGGCCCGGGGCTCAACTGCCGCCCGCCACGCGCGACTTCACCGACCGTCAGACCGTCCTGCGGCAGCTGAGGCGGGAGGCGACCCGCGCCGCGGCGGGGCGGCCCCGGGTCGCGCTGTTATACGGGCCGCCCGGGATCGGCACCAGCGCGGTGGCCCTCCACTGGGGCGCCGACCAGGTCGCGCGGTACCCCGACGGGCAGTTCTACGTCGACCTTCGCGATGCCCCCGGGGAGAGCGGGCTGGAGCCGTCCGCCGTCCTGCTGCGCCTGCTCGGTCGGATGGGCGTCGAGCCCGAGCTGATTCCGCCCGCGGAGCCGGCGCGCGTGGAGCTCTATCGGCGGATGCTGACCGGCCGCAGGGCGTTGGTGGTGATCGACCACGCGTCCTCCGCGGCGCAGGTCCGCGGCCTCGTTCCGGCCACGCCGGAGGTGTTCCTGCTGGTGGTCGCCTCCGGTCCGGCCTTCGCGCTGGAGGCGGAGCGCATCGCGGTGCCTCCGCTGAGCGACCGGGACGCGGTGAAGATGCTGCGCAAGGTGGCGGGGCCCGAGAAGGTGGCGCTGGCCAAGCCGCGGATGCCGGCCCTGCTGGGCGATTGCGCGGGCAACGCCTTCGCCCTGAAGGCCGCGGCGATGAGCCTGCTGGCCGAGGAGCCGCCCCTGCCGGAGGACATGGCGGAGTCCTCGGCACGCCATCCGGTGCACGGCATGGTGCGGAACGCCTGCCGCCGCCTCCGGCCGGATACGGCGCGGCTCTGCCGGCTGACCGCGCTGGGCGGCTGGCCCGCGCTCGACGCCCGGCTGGCCGCGGAGACCGCGCAGGTGGGCCGGGAGGAGGCCGCCGGGATGCTTGTGGAAGCGGCCGAGGTACAGCTGGTGGAGCCCCTGGGCGACGGCCGGTACCGATTCCGGCCCGAAGTGCGTCATGCGCTGGCGGACACCGCGGCCTTGGAACACGGCATCCCGGAGTGCTCCGCGGCCATCTCCCGGGCCCTCGACGGACTGCTCAACCGAGCCCTGCACGCCGCGCACGCGGCGCTGCCGCAGAGCTGGCGGACCGAGCCCGCACCGGCGGAGGGCACCGCGTACCGCGACGAGGCCGAGGGCATGGCGGTGCTGCTGGCCGAGGCCGGAAACGTGGTCCGGGCGGTTTCGGTGGCGGAGGAGTACCAGCACATCGACACCGCGCTGCGGCTGGCCCGCGCGCTGTGGCCGGTCCAGCTGAAGGCCGGGCGGTGGGACGAGGTGCTGCCCGCCCTCCGGGTCGGGGCACGGTGTGCCGACCGGTATCGCGCGGATTCCCGCATGGCGGGCGCGCTCCACTTCCAACTGGGGCACTGCCTCGGCGAATTGGGGCGGGCGGAGGAGGCCGACCGCGAAGTGCGCACCGCCGCCGCGTGTGAACGCGCGGCGGGCCACGTACGGGGCGAGGCGTCGTCCCTGGAGATGCTGGGCCTGCTGAGTCTGAACCGGTGGCGTTACGAGGCGGCGTACGAGCGGTTCGTCGAGGCGGAGCGCGTCTACCGGCGGATCACCCCCGGCCAGGAGGGCGCGGAGGACCTGCCACGGGCCCTCGCCCTGGCCGAACGCCACCAGGGCCGAGCCCTGCGCGGTCTGGGCCGGCTGGAGGAATCCCGCGTACGCCTGGAGGCCGTACGGGACTTCTTCGCGGAGCGGGGAGAGGCGTACAACCAGGCCCGCACCCTCACCGACCTCGCCGAGACACTGCACGACGCCGGCGACGACGCCGAGGCGTTGACGAAGATCACCGAGGCCGAGCGGCTGCTCAACCCGGAGCAGGCGACCCCGCATCTGACGCATCTCGCCCGTCTGCGGCTGCGCTGCCAGGCCCCGCGCTAGCGGGCGCCACCGCCACCGGGTGCACACCGCCGGCCGTGTGCACCCGGAGCGTCGTCCCACCGGGCGGCACGGTGCGGCCGCCCGCCAGCCATGCGTGCAGCGAGGAGGCGTACGCCGCCGGGTCGGCGTCCGCGCCCGGGCCCGCCGACAGCTCGAACACGCCGTGTTCCCGGCTGCGCACGGTGCAGCGGTCCGGTCCGCTCACATACACGGCGAGCGCACAGTGCGGATACCGGTCCAGCACCTCCGCGGTCCACTCCCTCGGGCCACCGAGGCGGGGGTCGTCCGGCCGCCCCTCGCGTACGATCACGTCGGCCGGCTCCAGGTCGCCGGGGTCCCGGGTGTCCTCGTGCACGGCGAGATGGGCCTCGCCCACGGCGTCGTACGGGTGGCCCGTGGTGCGCTCGACCCGGACCTCGGTTCCGTGCACACGCGTACGGACGTTGAGGGGAGCCGTGCGCCGTGGCGGATCGTACGGTGGCAGCGGCAGCGGCTCCAGCAGCGCGGGGGCCGCGGGCTCGGGGAGATCCATCAGCGTGTAGAAGAGCCGCCGCAGCAGCGCCGCCGAGGCGCCCGGGGCCGAGCTGGTGAACTCCGCGGGACCGGGGAGCGGGCGGTGCCACGCCAGCAGTTCCTCCAGCTGATCCCGTGGCGGGCCGTGTGGATCGAGTCGCGGCGCTTCCCGGACGAACGTGGCGAGTGGCGCCGCCGGATCCAGTCTGTCCCGGGTGGCCGACGCCAGCAGTACGGGGATGCCCAGCGCCGCCGCGTAGTAGGAGACCGCCCCGAAGTCCCCCACGACGACATCCGCCGCCAGCAGGGCCTGCCGCCAAGCGTGTACGGGGTCGATCAGGGTGAGGCCGCCGCGGCGGGCCCGGTCCAGCCACACCCGGATCTGCCCCGGGCCGTGCCCGTACCAGATGTTCGGATGCAATACGGCCACCAGCCGGTAGTCGTCGGCCGGCAACTCGGCGGCGAGCCGGGGCAGCAGACTCGGCAGGACGTCGTGGTCACCGCCGTTTCCGAAGAGACCCTCCGGGTTCCAGGTGGAGTTCAGCACCACGAGCCGCTGACCGCGCCGCACGCCCAGCGCCCGCCGGAACCGCTCCCGGTACGGCCGGCCGGCCAGCAGGCGGTCGAAGCACGGGTCGCCCGCGAGGACGGCCGCCGCCTCGGCTTCGGGACAGGTGTTTCGCAACCGCTCCAGCTGCTCCGGATGGGACAGTACGAGACCGTCCACGAAGGGTTCGCCGTTCGCCAGCAGCCACTCCGGTGACAACCCGAACGTCGGCTCCTGACCCCCGGCCCCCGGCGCCATCAGCTTCTTGGTGTATCCGACACCATGGGACAATACGGCCAACTTGCCGTGCAGACGGTGGAGTTGTCCACCGAAGCTGGCGGAAACCGCCAGGTCCACCGGTGTTTCCAGCGCCTGTTCCCACGGCAGCACGGGCAGACCCAGCTCCGCGAACAGCTCGCGGATGCCACCTTGGAACGCGGATGACTCCGTCGACGTGGCCAGCAGCTGTACTCGAAAGTCGTCGTGGAACAGCGGCAGCACGTCCAGCAGCCGCCCGGCGGAGGTGACGTTGTGCACCACCAGCAGAACGCGGCGATGCGTCGCGCGGCTGGCCCAGCGATCGGAGTCCGCACCGACCGGTACCCGTATGGGCAGGGGATCGGCTGACCCCACTCGTCACCTCCTGCTGGTCACGCAACGTCGTCGGTAAGCGCGGTCGGCAGCGCACCACGTTATCGCGTGTCCGGGCCGCCCACGCCCCACCAGCCGCGAGTGCGATCCGGGCGCCTGGCCGGGACCGCGCGACAAGAAGCCGTTCCCGTACGCCACGCACGCCGTGACGTGCCCGGCGTGGCTTCCGCCGTATCGTGGGAAGCCACCGGGGAGAGCGCCTCGAACGGGGTGGCGGAACCCGGGCAGCCGACGCGCCGCAGGCGGAGAGGAGCGCATCGGACATGGACCAGAGGAACCCGGCCACTGACCCCGACCGCACTCCCCGGCTCCAGCCACATGTGGGAGTACCCCCGGGGGAGACCCCACCGGCCGAAGACGGCCTCTCGGAGACGGGTCCGCGGGAGACGTACAACCCCACGAAGGGCTGGTCGAAGGGCCCCACGATCGTCATCTGGCTCTTCGTGGCGCTGTTCGTGGCCTTCTGTATCGCGTTCGCCGTCGACGTGCTGAGGTGACCCGAGGGCTTCTCCGGGGTTCGGCCGTGTGATGTTCGCCCTTCGGGGCGGGTGGGAACCCGTGGCGGGACCCGAAGGAGGTCCCGCAGATGCGTGACGACCACGACACGCCGGGGAACGGCGGCCACGAGGCACGGTCCGGTCGTGTGGAGACCCGCGAGGAGCGGGCGGACCGCAGATGGGCCGAACTGCTCCAGGAGGTGAGGGTGACGCAGACGGGTGTGCAGATCCTGTTCGCGTTCCTGCTCACCGTCGCCTTCACACCGCGTTTCCAGGGTCTGGGCCAGGTGGACCGGGGCATCTACGTCGTGACCGTCCTGCTGGGGGCGGCGGCCACCGGCGCGCTGATCGCGCCGGTGGCCCTGCACCGGATCGTCACCGGGCGCCGGCTGAAGCCGGAAACCGTGGACTGGGCTTCCCGCTTCACCGTGGCCGGGCTGGTGCTGTTGCTGTGCACGGTGGCGTCGGCGCTGCTGCTGATCCTGCGTGTGGTCGTGGCCGATGTGACCGCGTTCTGGCTGGTGGCCGCGGCCGTGATCTGGTTTGTGACCTGTTGGTTCGTACCCGCGGTGTGGCTTTTCCACCGCTCGCGCAGGGAGCGCTGAGGGATGCGCCGCCCGGCCGTACGGCCCGGCGTCCCGTACGGTTTTCCGTTCAGGTGGCGGGGCACCCGTCGCGCATGGATCACATGGAGGCTCCCGTTCTGGAGGCCCTGGCCCGGTACCACCGGCGCGGGGCCCTTCCGTTCACTCCGCCCGGGCACAAGCAGGGCCGGGGTGCCGACCCGGAGGTCGTCAAGGTTCTGGGGGACGAGGTGTTCCGCACCGACCTCCTCGCTTTCGGCGGCCTGGACGACCGGCTGGGGTCGGGCCGCGTGCTGGAGCGTGCGGAGGCGCTGATGGCGGACGCGGTCCGGGCCGGGCACACCTTCTTCTCGACCTGCGGCAGTTCGCTCTCCGTCAAGGCGGCGATGCTGGCGGTGGCAGGACCCCACGAGACCCTGCTGGTGGGCCGGGACGCGCATAAATCGGTGGTCTCCGGCCTGATCATCTCCGGTGTCCGGCCGGTCTGGGTGGAACCCGAATGGGACGGTGCCCGCCATATCGCGCATCCGCCGTCGGCCGCGTCGTTCGAGCGGACCTTCGACGCGTGCCCGGAGGCCAGGGGAGCCCTGGTGACCAGCCCCACTCCGTACGGGTCCTGCGCCGACCTGGCGGGGATCGCCGAGGTCTGCCATCGGCGCGGACGCCCGCTCATCGTCGACGAGGCGTGGGGAGCGCATCTGCCGTTCTGCTCCGAGCTGCCGAGCTGGGCCATGGACGCGGGCGCCGACGTCTGTGTGACCAGCATCCACAAGATGGGCAGCGGCCTGGAGCAGGGATCGGTGTTCCACCTCCAGGGCGATCTGATCGACCCGGCCGTCCTGAGGTCCCGCGCCGATCTGCTCGGCACCACGAGCCCGTCCGTGCTCCTCTACGCGGGAATGGACGGATGGCGCCGCCAGATGGCGCTGGGCGGCGAGGAACTGCTCGGCGCGGCCCTGCGCCGGGCGCATGCGGTGCGCGAGGAGATCGAGGCCATCGGCGGACTGCATGTGGACGGGCGCGCGGACTACGTGGGCCCGGGACTCGCAACCGACTTCGATCCGTTCCCCGTCGTCATCGACCTCACCGGTCTCGGGGCCAGTGGCTACCGGGCGGCCGACTGGCTCCGGGACCACCACGACGTCAACGCACACCTCGCCGACCACCGCCGGATCAGCGCCCAGCTCACCCACGCCGATGACACCTCGACGACCGGCGCGCTGCTGACGGCGCTGCGCGACCTGGCCGGCCATGCGGACGAGCTGCGGCCCGCTCCCGAGGTGGCCGTGCCGGCACCGGGCGAGTTGCGGATGGCGCAGTCCTGCCTGCCGCGTGACGCCTACTTCGGCTCCGTGGCCGATGTGCCCCTGGCCCGCGCGGCGGGCCGGGTGGCGGCCGAGACGATCACCCCCTACCCGCCGGGCATACCGGCCGTGCTGCCCGGCGAGGTGCTGAAGCAGCCGGTCCTGGACTATCTGCGGACCGGAGTGAAGGCCGGGATGAACCTCCCCGACGCGGCCGACCCCGGGCTGGACACCATCCGCGTCCTGGTCGAGGGGACCGGGGCCGATTGACGCACACACCGGCGCGGGCCGGTCCGAGACACCACGACAGAGGCAGAGGGAACAGTGAGCGAAACACGTCCGGCGGAGGCGGCCCGGCCGATGCCCTTGCCCACGGCGCGAGGAGAGGTGTCCGGCGCGCTCCTCGACGCTCTCGTACGCGAACCCGGCGGTGCGACTCCGCCCGGCGGCCGGTCGCTCCGTGCGGCCGATCCCTACGGCGATGACGCACAGCTCGCGCTGTATGTGTGCTACGAGCTCCACTACCAGGGGTTCTCCGGGGTGGACGACGCATGGGAGTGGGACCCGGATCTGCTGCGGGCGCGGCAGGTACTGGAGCGGCGCTTTCTGGATGCGCTGCGCTCCGAGGCCACCGCCCATGACGACCCGCAAGCCGCCGTGGCCGGGCTGCTGGTGGAGCCGGCGGACGGGGCGGGGGTGTCACATCACCTCCGGGACGAGGGCGAGCTGTGGCAGCTGCGTGAGTACATCGCGCATCGGTCGCTGTACCAGCTCAAGGAGGCCGACCCGCATGTCTGGGTCGTTCCACGGCTGCGGGGCCGGGCCAAGGCGGCGATGGCGGCGGTGGAGTACGACGAGTTCGGGGCCGGGCGCGGGGAGCGAGTGCACGCGGAGCTCTTCGCCGAGTTGATGACCGACCTGGCTCTGGACCCGACGTACAACCACTACCTGAACGCCACGTCGGCGCGGATGCTGGCCGTGGTCAACATGATGTCGCTGCTGGGGTTGCACAGGGCGCTGCGCGGCGCTCTGGTGGGACATTTCGCGACGGTCGAGATCACCTCCTCGCCCGCGTCGGACCGGCTGGCCCAGGCGCTGCGGCGGCTGGGTGCCGGCGAGGCGGCGGTGTTCTTCTACACCGAGCATGTCGAGGCCGACGCCGTCCACGAGCAGGTCGTGCGCCACGGGGTGATCGACGGCCTTCTGACGCGCGAGCCCGCGCTCGCCAAGGATGTGGCGTTCGGCGTCGACGCCACCGTGCTTCTGGAGGACCGCTTCGCCGAGGAGGTTCTGGGCGCCTGGCGGGAGGGCCGGTCCGCACTGCGCGTTCCGCTGTGATCCCGTCCGGAGAGCGGTGGTCGAGGGTCGGTATCGGGTGGCCGAGGCCGGGCATGTCGGCCGCTCACTCCACCATCAGTATTGGATAAAACCTACACTGTAGGTTTGCTCTACAATCGTCTGTTTTGCGGGTACGCTGATCGCCGTAGGTGCGAGGCAAGCGTGTGCGGGATCTGGAGGAGTCGGGGGTCGCCTTGCCGTGTATGAATGCGTATGCCCGGCATTTCTCGTCGGCGGTTCCGCGAAACTCCTTCGGCGTCACATCTGAGAGTCTCCGGGGGCGGCTCTTTCCGACTTCCCGCGTTGGTCCCCTCTCACTTCACACGGGCCGCAAGACCTGGCTTTGTCCATTCCAGGCGTCCAGGACACCATCGCTGGCCTCGCTGTTCACCCCCACCTGCATCACTTCTCCACACGAAGAATCCAGCAAGATGGCAGTCATTGGACACATCCTGTGAGGAGCAAGAGTTTTGCAGTTCAGCGTATTGGGTCCTCTCCAGGTATTGGCTCTCGGCCAGCCTGTCCCCATAGGCGGCCCGAAGCAGCAGGTTCTGCTCGCGCTACTGCTTGTCCGTGCCGGTAGCGTTGTGTCGGTTCCGCAGATCGTGGACACACTTTGGCCCCGCAGGCCACCGCAAACGGTGTTCGCGCAAATTCACAGTCGCATCTCCTCACTCAGACACCTTCTCGGTGCGAAGACCATCCAGACGTTCCCGTCCGGCTATTCGCTGACGCCGTCCCCGGGCGCGATCGACGCCAAGGTTTTCGAGGAGGAGGTGAGCCGGGCCATCGAGCTGCGGGCGGCCGGCCGGCACGGCGAGGCCACGGCCGTTCTGCGGACCGGCCTCGGCAGGTGGCGTGGCCAGGCGGCGTTCCAGCACCTGGAGGGCGAAGCGTTTGACCGTGAGGCCAGCCGGCTGGAGGAACTGCGCATCTTCGCGCTCGAACACCGGATAGAGGGCGACCTGGAGACACGGGACGCCGCCGAGCTGGTGCCCGAGCTGGTCGACCTCGTCGCGGCGCACCCCACTCACGAGCGTCTGCATCACCATCTGATGCTGGCTCTCGACCGCAGCGGGCGGCGCAGCGACGCGCTCAACGTCTATCTCGGCCTTCAGCGGCGGCTGGCCGACGAGTTGGGCACCGATCCCGCCGCGGACATCCAGCACCTCTACCAGAAGCTGCTGTCCATGGACCGGGTGGTGACCGCCCCGGCGGACCAACAGTCAGGGCGGGCCCGGCCCCCGGCCGCCACGGCGGCTCGGCCGGACCGCGGTGGCCCGGCGGGTCCGGTGACCAATCAACTTCCGCCGGACATCCCCGATTTCATCGGCCGCGGCTGGGAGAGCAGGCGCATCGTCGACGCGCTCACCACCGGCTCCACCACGCGGATGGACACCGCGGCGCGCACCGTCATCATCAACGGCATGACCGGGGTGGGGAAGAGCGCGCTCGCCGTGCACACCGCGCATCTGACGCGCGATAGCTTCCCCGACGGCCAGCTGTACGTCGACGCGTCGGCCTTCCCGCGCACCGAGGAGGGTCTGCGGGACGTCCTGGGGCGGCTGCTGCACGGCGTGGGTGTGCCGGAGGAGGAGCAGCCCGGCTCCTGGCCCCTGCGTCAGGACCTGTACCGAAGCCTCGTGGCATCCCGCAGCGTCATGGTGCTCATCGACAATGTCACCGAGCCAGACGACATGCGGGCGGTCATCCCCACCGGGGGAAGTTCCGCCGTGTGCATCACGACGCAGGTGTCCAGTCTGGCCGTCGACGGCGCCGTCCGGGTGCCGCTCGATGTGCTCGGAGCGGAGGACGCGGGCGCGCTGCTGTCCTCAGGGCTGTCCCCGGAGCGGCTCGAGAGTCAGGGCCGGCAGCTGGAGGAGGTGCTGGCGGTATGCGGAGGGCTGCCAGTGGCCCTCCGCGCGGTCGGCAACGTCCTCGCGGCCCGGCCCCACTGGTCCCTTGAGCGGGTCGCCTCCTCGCTCACCTGCGCCCAGGACCCGGCGAGCCTGCTGAGCCTGTTGGGACGCAGCCTGGCCGAGGCGTTCGACGAGGCGTGCGGCCGGCTGACCGAGGAGAGCAGGTGCGCCCTGTCGGCCCTGGCCGCGTTCGACGTCGAGCGGCTGACCCCGGCCACGGCCGCGGTGCTCATCGGTTGCTCCGGCGCGTCGGCGGCGACTCATCTCGATGAGCTGGCGGACCGCAATCTGCTGCGTCCGGTACGGGCCGGTCTGCCGCGGCGGTGGGTTTACGTCATGCACGCGCTGCTGCGCACCCATCTGCACGCCACGCTGCCCGACTCCCAGTACCTCACCGTTCTGGGCCGTGCCCTGCGGGAGGCGCCGCATCTCGTCCGGCGCAGGCCGCCGCGGTACGGGGCGGTGCCGGACGAGCTGCTGGCGGTCGCCGGCGGTGGCCCGTCGGCCACGGGATAGCGGCTGACGCCGGACAGCGGCTGACGAGGCCGGTGCGGAGGCCCGCCGGACGGACCTCCGCACATCCAGCCGGCCCGCCCTGGGGGCTCAGCGCGCGGCGGTGTCCTCGCCGAGCACTCGGAGGAGGGCGGCCGCGGCGGCGGACGTCTTGTGGTATGCCTGCCGGGGCACCAGCGACAAAGGGGAGTCCAGCACCTCCGAAGTGGCCTCCTGCTCCCGGATCGCGGGCAGGTCGTGCATGAACACCGCCTCCGCCTCACCGCTGAACCGCTCCATGGTGCGTTGGGTGACACGGAACGGCGCGAAGCGGGCGCGCCAGTCGGTGTCCTTGTGCGGTACTCCCATCGACTGCCACCGCGTGGTGTAGAGGGCGTCGACGGGGTGGGGCGCGTCCGGAACGGAGTGGCGCTGGCTCACCACCTCCCGCCCGGCCACGTCGTTCATCTCGCTCAGCTCCTCGTCCGGGAATCCGGCTCCCTCGGGGCTGTAGACGTCAAGCCGCATCCCGGGGACCCGGCAGGCCAGGTGTGCCAGCGACCGGGCGGTGTTGTTGACCAGGCCGAGGTAGGCGAGCCGGAGCTGCTCGGCGCCGCCGAAGTGGTCCCGCAGCGCGCACAGGTCGGCGATGGCCTGTGTCGGATGTTCCTCGTAGGTGAGGGCGTTGACGGTGGCCGGCAGCGATTCCGCGAGCCTGCCCAGTTCGTCCTGGGGGCCGTTGGTGCGCACGACGGCCGCGTCCACGTAGTGCGCCAGGACCGCTCCGGTGTCGCCCCAGCTCTCTCCCGTGGACACCTGGAGCTCCGAGGAGCCCAGGTGCAGGGTGTGACAGCCCAGGGTGACCGCCGCGTTCCAGAACGAGGACCTGGTACGGGTGGACGGCGCGGTGAACAGCAGGCCCACCCGCGCTCCGTGGAGCCGGTCCGCGAACTCCTTCGGGGAGTTGCCGAACCGGTACGCCGTCTCACCCACCCTGGCCACTTCGTCGGTGGTCAGCCGCGACAGGCTGAGGAGGGATGTACGGCACGCTTCGCTGACGTCGAACACGGACTGCCTCCATGAAAGGGGTGGGTGGGGTCGCGGGCTCAGTGGCCGGTCGCGACGGTGGCGACGGTCTTCATCAAGTGCGTTGCGACCTCCCCGACGACGGGTTTCCTGATCAGGGAGTAGTGCGTCGCCTCGATCTCGGTCTCCTGGGCGGCCGCCCGCGTCCAGTCGTTCCAGTCGGTCCTGGCCACCAGTGAGCGGCGGAGCGAATCGGACGCCCACACAACGGACACGGGAGCGTCGATCACCTCGGGCCGCCATCCCGTGAACAGCCAGTGGTGCAGGGAGGCCAGTACGGCACGGTCGGCGACCGCCCGCGGCTCATGGTCCCGGCGTACACCCCACAGGTGCTCGGCGGTCCGCAGGATGTGACGGCCGAGGTCCGGCCCCGTCAGCCGGCGGAACCGGTCACCGAGCCGGGCGCTGCGCTCGGCCGTCAGCCCCTGGGAGCCGGCCGGGGCGAGGGTGTTGAGCACGGTCAGGGGCCCCATCGACCAGTCCGGCTCGGCCGGGCGGGCGTACCGCACCGGGGAACACCCCGCGTCCCAGATGGAGACGGAGTGGACGGCGACCCCGCGCCGTTCGAGCAGATCGGCCACGCCGTGCGCGATCAGCCCGCCCAGCGACCAGCCCACCAGATGGCAGCCCCGGGTTCCGGTGGCCGCGGTCACCTCCGTGGCGTACGCCCGCACCATCTCTTCCGGAGACTCCCACCCCGTGCGGCCGCGGGGGTCGGTACGGCCGTCGAAGACGGCGTAGACCGGCTGATGGTCCGGCAGGGCGTCCACCAGATCCTGGTAGACCAGCGCGTCCCCGCCCAGCGGGTGGAAGCACACCACGGGGACGCGATCCGTGGCGCCGCCCCGCAGTTCCAGGAGGTTGCCACGTCCCGGGGCGGCCGCCGGGGCGCCGTCCGGGCCGTTGCGCAGATACTCCGCGCAGCGGCGCGGGGTCGCCCGCTCCAGCAGCGTCGCATGGGGGAGCCGGACGGAGAACTCATGCCGGACACGCGTGATCAGCCGAGCGGCGAGGAGCGAGTGGCCGCCCAGCGCGAAGAAGTGGGAGTCCGGGCCCGCCGAGGTCAGCCCCAGCACCTCCCGCCACAGCTCGATCAACCGTTCCTCGATCCCGTCCGCGGCGCCACTCGGAACACCTGCCGTCACGCCGTCCGTGGGGGCCTGCCCGGTACACAGCACGCGCAGCGCTCTGCGGTCCACTTTGCCCGCGACCGTGGTCGGAAGCGTGTCCAGGGCCGTGATCCGCGCGGGCACCATGTATCCGGGCAGATAGCCGGCCAGATGCTGGCGCAGCTCCTCCTCGCGGGCCGGGGACCGCGACGCCACCACGAACGCGTGCAGCCGGGGCCCGCCGGGGTGGCTCTCGTCCACCACGGTCTCGGCCGCGCCCACCGCGGGGTGGGACAGCAGAGTGGCGGTCACCTCGCGCAGTTCGACCCGGTTGCCGCGGATCTTGACCTGGTCGTCCAGCCTGCCCAGATGCTCGACGGCCCCGCCCTTCGCCAGCCGCACCCGGTCACCGGTGCGATAGACCCGCAGCGGTTCGCCGTGCGGGCCCCAGGGCAGCATCGGGAAGCGCTCCGCGGTCAGCTCGGGCCGGTTCAGATAGCCGGGGCCGAGGCCCTCGCCCGAGATGTACAGCTCCCCGGCCGCCCCGTACGGCACCAGCCGGCCCTTCTCGTCGGCGATGTGCAGCGTCGCTCCGTGCACCTCCGTGCCGATCAGCGGTCGCTCGACCGTGGAATCGACCTTCTGCACGGTGGTGTTGACCGTGCACTCGGTGGGCCCGTAGCAGTTGAAGACGCGCAGACCGCTGCGGGACAGCGGCCGCCACAGCGGGGCCGGCAGCGCCTCCCCACCGGAGATCAGCCGCCGCAGCGGCAGGTCCCGGCGCTCCAGAAGACCGGCCTCGACGAGCAGTTGGAGATGGGCGGGGCTCACATCCAGCAAGGTGATGCCCGCCTCCGCCACATAGGCGATCAGCGCCTCCGGGTCCAGCCGTACGGGGCCGGGTACGACCGCCACGGTCGCGCCGTCGAGCATGGGCAGCAGCTGCTGCAACGAGACGTCGAAGACGAGCGGTCCGTTGAGGGACACGGTCTCCCGCCGCCAGTCCGCCACCTCGAAGCACTCCGCCAGGCCCGCCTTGACGTTCAGCATGGTGGCGTGTGTCGCCAGGGTGGCCTTCGGTCTGCCCGTGGTGCCGGATGTGTAGATGGCGTACGCGATGTCGTCGGGCCGCGTGGCCCCCACCGCGACGGTGCCCGAACCGCGGGCGTCGGCGGGCAGGGAACGCACATCGATGAGGGCCGTGCCCGGGAGGTCGTATCCGGGCGGGCCGAGCACCCGGGTGAGCCCCGCGTCATCGGCGATCCAGCGCCGGCGCTCCTCCGCCTCCGCGGGTTCGATCGGCACATACGCGCACCGGGCGAGCCAGCAGCCGAGCAGCGCCACGACCGCGTGGACGGAGCGGTCGGCCACGACGCCCACGAAGGAACCCGGAACCGCGCCATCGCCGATCAGCGCCGCGGCGACCGCCTCCGCCCGGTCCACCAACTCGCGGAAGGTCAGCCGCTCGTCCGGGGTGCGCACGGCGGTGCGTTCCCCGTGCCGCTCCGCCAGCGCCCGCACGATATCGCTCGTCGGCTCGCGCACGGCGTTCCGCGGCGGGTACGCCCGCACCGTCAGCTGCCGCCGCCACTCCGTACCGGACAGCAGCTCCAGGTCGCCCACCGGCGTACCGGGCTCCCGCTCGCCGTGCCGCACCAGGGCGAACAGCGCGTGCGCGGCACTGGAGACGTACGCCTCGTCGAACAGGGACGCGTCGTACTCGGTCACCAGCCGTGGGCCGTCCTCCCCGTACAGCAGGTTGAAGGTCAGATCGCAGCGGGCGCGCTTGTCCGCGTCCCCGTCGAAGCTGCTCGCGGTGAGGGTGACATCACGCCAGCGGCGCGGCTCGCCGGGCGGGGCCGCCTGCACCTCCACGGCGATCCGGTACAGCCCGCCGCGCTCCCCGGAGGGCCGCGCGCACACCGCCTCGGCGATCCTGTCGAACGGCACGTCGTCGTGCGAGAGGGCGCCCATCACCGTCTCCTTGCCGCGCGCCAGCGCCTCCGCGAAGGAGGGGTTGTCGGCGAGCGGCGTGTGCAGCGGCACGGTGTTGACGAAGAAGCCGAGCGCGGTGTCGAAGGCGGGCAGCTTGCGGTTGAGGGTGGTGCCGCCGAGCACCACCCCGGTGCTGCCCGAGAACCGCTGGGCGAGGATCTGCACGGCGGTCTGGAGCACCACGAACGGCGTCACCTCGAAGGCCGTGCCCAGCCCGGTGAGCGCCGCGGCGGTCTCCGGGGGCAGCGGCGCCTCGTGCACCGCGGCCGGGCCGGGCCCCCGCGCGTCCAGCGGAGCGCTCGCCAGGAAGTCCGCAGGCGGGAGCTCGGCGGGCAGCGCCGTCCGCCAGTACGCCAGATGCCGCTCGTCCGCGCCGTCGGCGAGGACGGTCCGCTGCCAGCGGGCGAACTCCCGGAACTGGGTGGGCCCGGTGGCCGGACGCCACTCCCCGTGTTCGGCGAAGGAGTGGTAGGCGTCGGCGAGTTCCCGTTCGAAGACGCCCAGCGACCAGGCGTCGACGCCGATGTGGTGGAAGGCGAGCACCAGCGTGTGGTCGGTCGGGGACACGCGGATCAGCCGGGCCCGGAACGGGGGTTCGCGCCGCAGATCGAAGGGGCGCAGGGCGAAGGCACGCGCCTGCCGGTCCAGCGCCCCGGCGGTGTCCCCGCCACCCGCGGCGGCCCCGGTCTCCGGAGCCCGGACACCGGGCGCCGCCGTGACACCGGCCAGGGCGGGGCTGTCGGGCAACACCCGCTGGAGGACCTCGTCCTCGGTGTCCAGGAATACGGTGCGCAGGATCTCATGCCGTTCCACCAGGGCGTTCACGGCGTCCACGAGCGCGTCGGCGTCGAGCGGTCCGCGCAGCCGCAGACAGCGGGTCACGTTGTACGCGTTGGAGTCCGGGTCGAACTCCTGGTTGATCCACAGGCGCAGCTGGTTGGCCGCCATCGGTTCGGTGTCGGTGTCGGTGTCACTCATGGTGTGCTCCCTCCGGCGGGGTGGGGGTCAGGACCACAGCAGGAGGTTTCCGTGGGCGGAGACGCCGATGAAGAACGACAGGGTGACGCGCCGTCCGCCGCCCTCGTTGGCCCCCACCCGGTGGTAGTTGCGGGGGTCGAAAAAGACCGCGTCTCCGCATCGTGGGGCCACGGTCACCCGTGGCTCGTCCGCCACCAGATGCGGCCGGTACCAGTAGCCGTCGCGGTGGTCCTCGTCGCCGGGCCGCCAGCGGCGCCGGAAGACGGTGACCTCACCGCCCGACTCGGGCACGGACAGATAGCAGTTGAAGGCGAGCTGGCACAGCGGGGTCTCGTCGAGACCGTCGGGGAATTCCCGCTCCACCTCGTCGAAGTGCAGGCCCGCGCCCTCGCCCATCTCACGGATCATCCCGGCGAACAGCGGCCGCCCGCCCGCGGTGGCCACCGCGGCCCCGCCGTGCCACGCCTTGGCGAGCCGGTCCAGGGCCGCCTGGAAGGGGTCCTGGCCGGCCAGCAGCCGGGCGCGCTGCCGGGTGGCCTCCGCGGCCTGCTCCCAATAGGCGTCGGCCACCGAGCCGTTGTTGTAGAAGTCGAACACGGCGGGGCCGAGCTTCTTGATGCGCATTCCCACCACGGCGGCGTCGTACTGCCCCATCCGGTCCTCCGCCAGGGACGCGACGATCGCCCGGCACTCCCGCTCGGTGAAGAAGTTCCGGACGCTCAGCGCCCCCAACAGCCCGGCCGCCACCCGGCTCAGCCGCCTGCTGTCCAGCTCCTCGGCCACCTCGGCGTCGAACAGGGTGTGGACGGGGGTCGCACCGCCGTGGCCCGTGCCGCGTTCCCCGTCGACGGCGTACTTCTGCATCACGAACACCTCCGGTGCTCACGTGGTCTCAACTGGGCCAGGTGGTCGTGGGCGGGTAGTAGTCGCGCATCACGGCGGCGAGGTCGTTGCTCCTGCCGCGGGGGCTGCGCGCACACCAGTCCATGACGGCATGCCTGACCTCGTGCTCCTTCTCCTGGCTGAGCTTGAACATGGAGTCGCACTCCTCGACACGCAGCTCGAAGGCGCCGACGCCGGGGAGGATCTGCCGGAAGTGGTCCACCGAGGGCTCCACGGTCCACCGCGCCCCGAAGCGCTCCTCCAACTGGCGGGCGGTGGCGGACACCACGCCCAGCGTGGCCTCCTCGTCCGCCACGAGCTTCAGCCGCCCCTGCACATGCACCGCGGTGAAGTTCCAGGTCGGCACGGCGGGCGAGGTGTTGTAGACGGCGGGGGAGACATAGCCCGCGGGGCCCTGGAACACCAGCCCGGCGGGCTGCCCGTCGGCCAGGGACTTCCAGTGCGGATTGGCGCGGTTCATATGGCCGTGCAGCACGGCCCCCTGCCAGCGGCCGGTGCGCTCCAGCTCCTCCCGCTGCCGCGGCAGGACGATCACCGGCACATGGCTGGCGAACGGGGCCCGCCCGTCGCGGGTGGACATCAGCAGGGCCAGCGGATTGTCCTGGACGATCCGCACCGGCCACCGCCGGTCATCGGTCCGGTAGTGCTGAGGTACGAACATCGGCATCCCCCTCAGGTCTGTGGCTGTGGCTGTGATCGCGTGGTGGCCCGGGCCCCGGCCCGTACGGCGTCGGCCCGGATGGCGTCCGCGATCTCCCCGGCCCGTACGGCGGTGTTGGACAGCAGGCTGGAGGAGATCCCGTGGCTGTGCTCGGTGGCGCCCTGGAGGTAGATCGCACACCGCACGTCCCCCTCGGTGATGACGCGGTACCGCCGGTCGGCCTCGAGGCGGCCGAGCTCATCGGCCTTGCACAGCCCCGCCATGCTGCCCAGCAGGCCGCGCGCATCCGTCGGCCGGTAACCGGTCGCGTAGACCACACAGTCGGCCCGCATCGGGGTGCGCTCCCCGGTGACCAGGGACTCCACCACCACGTCCACACCGTCGCCGGTCGGTTCCGCGGCCGTGAGCCTCGAAGCGCCGAGGATGTTGAGCCTTGGCCGCCCCCGCACCTTCTCCTGGTAGACCCGCCGGTACAGCTCGTCGATCAGCTCCGGGTCGACCACCGAATAGTTGGTGTTCCGGTGGTAGTCGAGGAGCATGCGCCTGGTTTCGGGGGCGGCCGCGCAGTAGTCGTCCACGGCCGCCGGATCGAAGATCCGGTTGGCGAACGGGCTGTCGTCGGAGGGACTGTAGCCGTAGCGGGAGAACACCGCGCAGATGTCCGTCGAGGGGAACCGGCTGTGCAGGAACTCGGCCGCCTCGGCCGCGCTCTGTCCGGCCCCCACCACGACGATCCGGCGCGGCGTGGGCGGCAGCCGCTCCACCCGGTACAGCAGCTCGGAGCTGTGCCATACGCGGTCCGAGCACACCGTCCCCGGGGGCAGGGACGGCTCCAGGCCGGTGGCCACGACGAGGTCGCGGGTGCGTTGCACCACGGTACGTTCCCCGGCGGCGGTCCGCTGCCTGACCACCACGTCCATGTGTTCCACCGCGTCTTCGCGGGCGACCGGACGCACATCCACGACCTCGGACCCGTAGACGACCTGCTCCTCGAAGAAGCCGGCCACCCACTCCAGATAGTCGTGGAACTCGATACGGGACGGGAACAGCAGCTTGTGGTTGATGAAGTCCGAGAGCCGGCCGGCGTGGTGGAGGTAGCTGAGGAAGCTGTACGGGCTTCGCGGATCGCGCAGCGTCACCAGGTCCTTGAGGAAGGAGATCTGCATGGTGGCGCCGTCCAGCAGCATTCCGCCGTGCCAGGAGAACCGGTCCTTGCGTTCGAAGTAGACGGCCTCCAGCGGCCTGCCGGGACCGGTGGCCGAGGGCTCGGCGAGCGCGGTGGCGAGCGCCAGATTCGAGGGCCCGAAACCGATCCCCGTGACGTCCACGGTGCGGTCCTCTGGTGCGCTGTCGGTCATGCCGCCGTCCCTTCGCTTCGCCATGAGCGTGTGTGGTCCGCCATATCCGTTCCTCAGCCGCCCTGCCGGGGGCGGGCCAGTTCCTCGCGCAGACTCCTGGGCCGCATATCGGTCCACACTCGGTCGATATGGGCCAGGCAGGTCTCGCGGTCCCCGCGCGTCCCCTCCTCGCGCCAGCCCCCGGGCAGTTCACGGTCGCCGGGCCAGATGGAGTACTGCTCCTCGTCGTTCACCACGACGCGGTACGACCGCTCATCACGCTGCTCGTCGTGCATGGATGGGTCTCCCTCCGCTCGCTGCTGTGCTCGGAAGCCTGTGCCGGGAAGCCTTACGGCGCCGCCCGCCGCAGAGCCGCGCGCCCTTGTCACGCACGGCAGATCAGGACGCAGGACAGGGTGGAGGCGGTGGCGCGCGCCTCTTCCTCGGTGCAGCCGGTCATCGGGAACACCGCCTCCGTCAGCACCTCCAGGCCCGCCTCCCGTACATAGGCGGAGACCTCCTCGGGGGTCCGCCACAGATTGATGTGGTCCGGCGCCGGGCTGTTGACCGGGATGTTGACGAAGAGCCGGCCGCCGGGGCGGACCAGGTCCCGCAGCCGGCGCAGGGCCGCCTCCGGTTCGTCCACGTGCTCCAGCAGCTCGCTGGCCACCACATGGTCGAAACGCTCGGTCGCCGGGGCCCGGTGCAGGTCCTGTCGGCGCAGACACGCGGTGTGCCCCAGCCGGGCCAGCGCCTCACGGGTGCTGGCGACGCTGCCGTCGCTCACGTCCCAGCCGGTGATCCGGGCGCGGGCGCGCTCGACGGCCAGGGCCAGCAGCAGGCCGTGCCCGGGGCCGACCTCCAGCAGGCTCTCCCCTTCCCGTACCGCGCCGAGGAAGCCGGTGACGTACAGGTGCAGGGCGCGCGCCTGGTTGACCCAGAGCAGTTGCGAGAGCAGCAGCCCGTCGGTGTAGCGGGTCATATAGGCGGCGTCCAGGCCCAGGCCGTCCTGGACCTCGCGGAAGGTCCGGTAGCGGTATTCACCGGTCAGCTGGAAGTGGTAGTCCTCCTCGAGCATCCGCTCGCAGGTCCAGCGGTAGCCGTCCGCGTAGCGGTCCAGCCCGTCACCGGCGATGGCCAGGAGCGACCGTGCGACGCTCTCGCAGAACGCGAGGTGCTCGGCGTCGCAGCCGCTGAACCGCATGGCGAGGAAGTCCCGGTGCTCGGGCCAGCCGGCCAGCACCCGCTCGGTGATCCGGGTCAGCGCGTCCAGCCCCGCCAGCGCCTCGGACAGCGGTGCGTACTCCGCGGGTGTCGTCATGCCATCCCCATCCGTCGCTTGATGGCGGCGAGTTGGTCCTCGGCCACCCCGCCGGTCCGCGCCCCGGTGCCGCCCGTGGCCTGCCGGGTGAGCTCCCCGATGTGGCGGACGTAGGTCTCGGTGAGCGCTTCCGCGGCCTCGTCCGGGAGGTGGTCCCGCGCATGGGTCAGCTCGACGACGAGTTCGCGCTCGACCGCCGTCACCACCAGTTCCAGCAGATAGCGGCGGGGCGCGTCGGGGCTCTGGAGCACGCTGGGCACCTGCGCGGGTGCCCCGAAGACCGCGTCGTCGACGGACCGTTCGAACCGTCCCAGGTAGTTGAAGCTCAGCCGCGACTGCGGCAGCTCCGCCAGCCGCGCCCCCGGCGCGCCCGAGAGGTACCGCAGCAGTCCGTAGCCCAGGCCGCGGTGTGGCACCGCGTCGAGCCTGCCGCCCACGGCCGCCACTTCGTCAGCCACCTCCTCCGCCGGATCGCCGCCGGCGGCGGACGGCAGCGGAAGCCGGACCGGGAAGATCGAGGTGAACCAGCCGACGGTGCGGGACACATTGGCCCCGCTCTCGACCACCTCCCGGCCATGGGCCTCCAGATCGAGCTGGAGCTCCGTCGCCCCCGGCGACCGCGGCCAGGCCCGCAGCAGCGCCGCGAGAAGCAGGTTCAAGGGGGACAGCCCACGGGCGGGGGCGTCCCGCAGCAGGGCCTCGGTGACGTCCTGGCCGAGCCGCCTGCGCACGGTGGCGCTACGGCCGATGGTGTCGGCCCGCGGGCCCTCGCCCGGCTCGTCCGGCGCGGTGAACGGCAGGGCCGCCGCCGAGGCGTCCGGCACCGAACGCCAGTAGGGGAGCTGCCCGGCGACATCGGGATGGTCCGCCCAGCGGCGCAGCAGCTGCGCCCAGCGCCGGAACGATGTCGTCCGGGCGGGCAGAATCGGCTCCCGGCCGCCCTCCAGGGCGCGGTAGGCGCGCTCCAGATCGTCGGTGAGCAGCCGCAGCGAGATGCCGTCCACCACCAGGTGGTGGGCGACGAGCACCAGCCGCCCAGGGCCCGCCGGGCCGTCGTCCTCCTGGAGCAGTACGGCAGCCACCAGCGGCCCGTCCGCGAGGTCCAGCGACCGCTGCGCGCTCTCCACGGCCGCGTCCTCCCGCGCTTGGCGCGCCGCGCCGTCCTCCTCCGGCAGGCGTACGACGGTCAGCGGAGGATCGGGGGCGGCGCTCCGCACCTCGTGCCGCCAGCCGTCCCCACCGCCCGCCGCGTCCTGCCGGAAGGCGCTGCGCAGCACATCGTGGTGGGCCGCGACCGCGCACAGCGCCCGGTGCAGCAGTTCCGGGTCGAGGGCCCTGCGGACGGGGAGGTACAGCGTCTGGTCCCAGTGGCGGGCGCCCGGCAGATCCTGTTCGAAGAACCAGCGCTGAATCGGCGTCAGCGGAACCTCGCCCAGCGGCTGGTCCGCCTCGTCCCGCACCGCCTCCCCGGTCGTGGCCAGCTCCGCCAGCCGCGCCACGGTCTCCGCCTCCAGCACCTGCTGCGGGGAGACGGCGATTCCCTCGGCAGCGGCCCGCGCCGCGATCTGCATGCCGATGATCGAGTCGCCGCCCAGCGCCCAGAAGCCGTCGTGCACCGAGGGGACGGGCACGCCCAGGCACTCCGCCCAGATCCGGGCCAGCGCCTCCTCGGTCGCGTTCCGTGGCCGCCCGTCGGCAGGGGAGGGGGCGGTGGCGGCGGTGGTCGCGCGCCGCTCGTCCAGCAGCCGCTCGAGGGCCTCGCGCTGGGCGGGGGTCAGCCGGGCGAGCCGTTCGGTGAAACCCGGGGTGGTCATGGTCGCTCTCCTGTGGGTACGGGGATGTCTTCGGACGTCCGGGTGACGTTCCGCGGGGGCGCGGCCGGCCGGGGCTCCGGGGCCGCGGACGTGGCCGACCGGTCGCGCAGATAGGTCCGTGCGGCGCGGTCGGACGCCGCGGGGCCGCCGAGTTCCGCGTCGACCTCGGCGAGCAGCGCCCGTGGGGTGCGCTCCTTCAGCAGCCGGCTCACCCCCAGGCCGACCGGGAAGACGTTCCTGATCCGGCCGGTGAGCCGGATCGCCAGCAGCGATTCGCCGCCCAGTGCCAGGAAGTCCGCGTCCGGTTCCACCCGGTCCGCCGGAAGCACGTCCTCCCACAGGCGCAGCATCGCCTCCATGGCGGGCCGCTCTCCCGGTGTGCCGGCCACGGCGCCGCGCGGCGGCTCCCCCGGGGCCGGCAGGGCGCTCCGGTCGACCTTGCCGCTCGTGGTCAGCGGCAGGGCCGGAAGCCGGACGATGCGCCACGGCACGAAGGGCGCGGGCAGCTTCTCACGTAGCGCGGCGCGCAACCGGGCCTCTTCCGCGGCCGTGTCCTCGGGCGGTACGTCCGCCTCCGGCGGCACGCCGTCCCCGGGCCGTGCGCCGTTCTCCGGCCGCGGACCGTCCTCGGGCCGCGCCGCGCCGTCCTCCGGCACGACATAGCCGATGAGCCGGTGCTCCCCGGCCGTGTCCCGTACGACGACCGCCGCGTCCCGCACCCCCGGCAGGCCGCGCAACGCGGCGCGCACCTCGCCCGGTTCGACCCGGTGCCCGCGGATCTTGACCTGGTCGTCGGCGCGGCCGAGGCACTCCAGGGTGCCGTCGGCGTGCAGCACGCCCAGATCGCCGGTGGCGTACATGCGGCTCCCCGGCCACCGCGAGAAGGGGTCGGGCAGGAGCCGCTCCGCCGTGGCCCCCGGGCGGCCCAGATAGCCGCGGGGGACCGCCGCCCCGCCCACGCAGATCATGCCGGGCACCCCGACGGGCACGGGGCGCCACTCCTCGTCCAGCACATACAGGTCGACCCCGTCGATGGGGGAGCCGATGCCGGGGCGCCGGGGGAAGGTCCGGGGGTCGCCGGTCAGCCGCAGACTGCTGACGACCTGGCACTCCGAGGAGCCGTACTGGTTCTCCAGCCGTACGTGCGCCTCGGGCCCGGTGAGCAGCTCACGGACGGCGTCGGTCACCTCCAGCGGCTCGCCCGCGGTCATGATCTCGCGCAGCCGGGGGAGCCGGACGCCGGTACGCGCGGCCGCCTCGGCGACATGGCGGAGCGCCACCGGGGACATGTACCAGCGCTGCGCCTCCCGGTCGCGGGCCAGCGCCACCAGCCGTTCGAAGTCCGTCCGGTCGTCCTCGTCGGCGAGGACGAGGCACCCGCCGCTGCCCCAGGTGGTGAAGATCTCCTGAGCGGAGACGTCGAAGGTGAACGACACCTGTGCGAGCGTTCTGGCGGGGGCCGGGACCGAGCCGCCCGCCAACTCCCAGTCGAGCATCCCCGCCATCACGCCGTGCCGCATGGCCACGCCCTTGGGGCGTCCGGTGGAGCCGGAGGTGTAGGTGACGTAGCACAGGTCGTCCGGGCCGCTCTCGGCGGACGGCGCCGGCGCGCCGGCGGCCGACTCGTCGGCACGCAGCCGCGGCGGACCCGCTCCGGGCAGGCGGCCATGGGTGCCCTCCTCCGTGATCAGCACCGCCGCCCGGGAGTCGGTGAGCAGGAACTCCAGCCGTTCGTCGGGGTGGTCGGGGTCCAGCGCCAGATAGGCGGCCCCCGCCTTGAGCACCCCGAGGATGCTCACCAGCGCCCGGGTGGTCCGCCGCAGCAGCAGCGCCACCACGGTGTCCCGGCCCGTCCCGAGCGCGCGCAGCCGACCCGCCAACCGGGCCGCCCCGGCGTCGAGTTCGGCGTAGTCGCAGACCCGGCCGTGGTCGTCCACGGCGGGCGCGCCCGGGGTGCGTGCCGCCTGCTCCTCGACGATGCGGTGCAGGGACATCCCGGCGAGCGCGGACGGGCCGTCGGGGGCGTGGTCCCGGTCGGCGCCGCGGACCAGCGAGGGGTGCGCGGAGGCCGCGCGTACGGCGGACACCGGGGCGTCGAGGCCACGTGCCATCGCGGTGACGGCCGCCTCCACCCGGCCCAGCACGGTGCGGATCTCCTCGGCGCCGAAGCGCCCGGGGTCGTAGAACAGCCGTAGCCCGAGGGCCGGTTCCCCGGGCAGCACCACGACCGTCAGGGGGTAGGTGGTGTCCTCGACATACCGCCACAGCTCCACCGAGGTGCCGGGGCCCAGGTCCAGGAAAGTGCCCTGGTCCGGGTAGTTCTCGAAGGCGACGATGGACTCGAACAGCGGTGTCTCCCCGCGCGCGCCGCACACCCGCCGCACCTCCGGGAGGCCGAGGTGCTGATGGGGGAGGGCGGCGGTCTGGCCCCGCTGGATGTGCCGCAGCCAGTCGCGCAGCGTGCCGCCGCCGGTCACGTCCAGGCGCTGCACCACGGTGTTGACGCAGGGGCCGATGACGCCGTCGGCACCGGGCAGGTCCGGCGGCCGCGATGCCACCGTGACGCCGAACACCTGGGGGCCGGGCCCGATATGTGACAGGACCACCGCCCAGGCCGCCTGGAACCAGGTGCTGAGGCTCACCCGGGCGCCGCGCGCGGCGCCCCGGACCGTCGCCGACAGCTCCGCGGGCAGTTCGTGCTCGGCACTGCCCGCCGCGGCGCGGCCCCGGCGCTCCCGTTCCGCACCGGGGCGCAGTGCCAGCCGGTCGGCCGGTGGGAGGGTGCCGAGCCGGTCCTTCCAGAAGCGGGTGGCCGCCTCGTCGTCCTGCCGGTCCAGCCAGTCCACGTAGTGGCGGAAGGGCCGGACCTCCGGAAGGGCCGCGTCGCCTCCCGCCCGGTGGACCGCGCCGACCTCGGCGAGGATCTTCGGCATCGACCAGCCGTCGATCACCAGATGGTGCACCGTCCACACCAGGTACGTCCGGTCCCGGGCGTGCAGCAGGGCGAGCCGGGTCAGCGGCGGCCTGGCCAGGTCGAAGCCGCGGGCCCGGTCGGCGGCGAGGAACTCCTCGACGCCCGCCTCCGCTTCCTCGGGGCCGAGACCGGTCAGATCCCGCTCCTCGACCGGCAGTACGCAGGACGAGGCGACGACCTGGACGGGCGTCTCCACCTCCGCCCAGACGAATCCGGTGCGCAGCACCGGATGCCGCGCCACCACCGTCTGCCAGGCGGCGCCCAGGGTGTCCGCGCGCGGACGGCGGGCCGGTGGTTCCGCCCGGCAGACGAAGACGAACTGCTCGGTGTAGGCGCCGGGTTCCTCGGCCCGCAGTGAGTGGTAGAGCATGCCGCTCTGCAACGGGGTGAGCGGATAGATGTCCTCGATCCCGGCCGTCGTGGGGTCGTTCATGCGGTGGCCCTCCCGTCCTCCGGTGCGAGCCCCTCGACCTGGTCCAGGAGCCGGATGAGCGCGTCGTCGTCGACGTCGGCGAGAGCGGGCAGCGCCGCGCGGTCGACCTTGCCGTTGGCCGTGAGCGGAACGGTCGGCACCCGGTGGATCCGGGAGGGCACCATGTGGTCCGGCAAGGTGGCCCGCAGCGCATCGCGCAGACCGGCGAGCGCCTCCGGGCGGTCCGGCGAGGTGACGGCGTAGGCCACGAGCCGGGAGCGGCCGCCCGGCCCCGGCTCGGCCATCACCGCGGCCGCCTCCACCCCGGGGCACTTGAGCAGCGCGGCCTCGACCTCGGCGGGCTCGATGCGGTAGCCGCGGACCTTGACCTGGTGGTCCGTGCGGCCGACGAAGGTGAGCTCGCCGCCGGGCAGCCGCCGCACCCGGTCCCCGGTGCGGTACATCCGGGCGCCCGGCCACGCCGCGTACGGATCGGGGAGATACGCCGCCGCGGTCGGACCCGGCCGGTCCCGGTAGCCCCGGGACACCGCGAGCCCGCCCACGTACACCTCGCCCACCGCCCCGATGGGCACCGGGTCGAGCTCGGCGTCCAGCACGTACAGCCGCACCCCCGCGAAGGGCCGCCCGATCGGCAGCGCGGCGCTGACGTCCGCGGTGTGCTCCTGCCAGGTCTGCACGATGGTGCCCTCGGTGGGGCCGTACGCCACGAAGAACCGGCACCGATCGGTCCACCGGCGGCGCAGCTCCCCGGTGATGAGGTCGCCGCCGGTGATGGCGAGCCGGACACCGGGCACCGCCGCCGGGTCGACGAGGGAGAGGAGCGCGGGCGGCAGATACATCAGCGTGGCCCCGCAGTCGCGGATGACGCTCTCGATCGACCGCTCGGCGCGCGCCACGTCCGGTGGTCCGAGGCACAGCGTGGCGCCGCAGGCGAGGGCCATGAAGATCTCCCACACCGACGCGTCGAAGTTGAAGGAGACCACCTGGAGCACCCGGCTGTCCTGCCCGATGCCGAAGTCCGCCCGCGAGGCGGTGATGACATTGGCCAGGGCGCGGTGGGTGATCTGCACACCCTTGGGCCGGCCGGTGGTGCCCGAGGTGTAGATGACGTACGCCAGCCCATCGGGTCCGGCCGGCGCCGTGTCCGGCGCGCCGCCCCCGGTGTCGTGGACCGCGGTGATGTCGATGACCTCGCTTACTCCGGCCGCCACGGCGAAGGCGGGAGCCTGCCCCTGGGTGAGCACGGCGGCCAGCCGCGCGTCGCGCGCCATGTAGGCCAGCCGGTCGGCGGGGTAGGCGGGGTCGAGCGGCAGGTAGGCGGCGCCCGTCTTCAACACGGCCAGCAGCGCCGCCATCTGCTCCGGCGAGCGGCCGATGTGCACACCGACGAGGTCCTCGGGTCCCAGCCCGCGGGCGGCCAGGGCCCTGGCCAGGGCGTTCGCGCGAGCATCGAGTTCGGCGTAGGTGACGCTGCCACCCGAGTGCCACAGCGCCGCGTGGTCCGGTCGCGCCGCGGCCTCCCGCTCGAACATCCGGTGCACCGGCAGCCAGTCCGCCTCACCGGCCATCCCCAGCGGCTGCGCGCGGCCGAGCAGCTCCGTGTGCTCCCCGGCGGTGAGCATCGGCAGCCGCGTGGCGGGCCGTTCGGGGTCGGCCGTGGCCAGAGCGCGCAGCAGCCCGGCGAAGTGGCCGTGCAGCCGCTCGGCCGTGGCGGTGTCGAACAGGTCGGTGGAGAACTCGACATACCCCGCCAGCTCCCCGTCCCGCTCCTCCAGGTACCAATTCAGGTCGAACTTCGAGGTGCCCGTACCCGGCTCCGCCCGCAGCGCCCGCAGCCCCGGCGGCGCCACCGTCTGCCGGCCGTCGGCGAACAGCACCAGCGCACACTGCACCAGCGGCGGTACGCCCGGAGCCCGCCGCACCCCGACGGCGTCGGCGATCGCGTCCAGCGGCAACTCCGCGTGCTCCTGCGCCAGGGCGATGCCCTCGTGCAACCGGGTCAGCAGTGTGCCGGTGGCGGGACGGTCGTCCAGCCGGACCCGCAGCGGCACCGTCTTGGTGAGGTACCCCACCACCTGGTCCAGTTCCGGCCGCACCCGTCCGGCCACCGGGAAGCCGAGGACGAAGTCGTCCTGGCCCGTGTACCGCCGCAGGGTCAGCGCGCAGCCGGCCGCGAGCGCCGTGAAGAGGGTGACGCCACGCTCCCTGGCGTACGTGGTCAGCGCCGCGACCAGCGTGCGGTCGAGCCGCACCGGAATCCGCGCGCCGCGGAAGGTGCGGACGGCCGGGCGGGGGCGGTCGGCGGGCAGCTCCAGCACCTCCGGCACACCGTCCAGGGCCTGGCGCCAGAACGCGGTCAGCCGCTCCCGACGTTCGCCGCTGAGCCGATCGCGCTCCCAGGCGGCGACGTCCACCGCGCCCAGCGGGGCCCCGGAGCCGTCCGGGACCGGGTCCCGGCCGCCGCACAGCTCCAGCAGATCGTCCACCAGGACACGCAGCGACCAGGCGTCGCACACGATGTGATGCAGTACGAGCACCAGCAGGCCACTGTCGTCCGTCAGCCGGATGAGCAGGGCCCGTACGGGGGAGCGGTCCAGTTCGAGCGGGGTGACCGACGCCTCCCTCACCAGCGCCTCCGCCCGCTCCTCCCGCTCGGCGGGCGGCAGGGCGGAGAGGTCCTCGGTCCGCCAAGCGGTGTCCGGCCGCTCCCGCACCGAGGCCACCGCCCCGCCGTCCCGCTCGGTGAAAACGGTGCGCAGCGCGGTGTGCCGCAGCGCCAGCTCCTCCAGCGCCGAGCGGATCCGCCGCCCGTCCGGGCCGCCGTCGGGCGCGTCGAGCCGGAGGGTCAGCGGCACGTTGTACGCCGGGTTCGCCGGGTCGGCGCGGTACAGCGCGTACAGGCTCTCCTGACCGGGCGACAGGGGCAGCGCGGCGCCGTACGGCTGCCGGGCGATCCGGCCCGTGTCCTCGGAGGCGGCGCTGTTCGCGGAGGGCCGATCGGGCTCCGGGCGCTGCTGCTCGCCGCCGGGGTCCACGCCCGGGGCCGGGGTGCCCGGCGCTGGCGTTTCGCCCACCGCCTCCCGCAGGGCGCGGCGGAAGTCGCCCAGCCGGGTGGAGGGGGCCAGCGACCGCAGGGGCAGCTCGACGCCCAGGGACCGCCAGCAGGCGGCGAGCACCCTGACGGCACGCAGCGAGTCCCCGCCGAGGTCGCTGAAGAGGGCCTCGTCGTCGGCCCCCGCCTTGCCCAGGACGGACTTCAGAGCCTCCGTCAGGACCTCGTCCACGCGTGCGTCGCGTGCGTCGAGCGAGCCGTCGGACGCGGCGCCCGCCGTGGGGTGTTGTGTCATGCCGGTCCCTCCCCTTCGTATGCGTTACGGCCGGTTCCCGCGGGTGCGTGGCGGTGTGCCGTGGCCGGGTCCGTCGCGCGGTGCGGGTCACTCATGGCTCTCCTCGGGGCCGTCCCCGGCCAGTCCCGCCAGTCCGGCCACCGTCGGCGACCTGAGCAGGTCCTGGGCGGTCACCGTGGTGCCGAAGCGGTCGTTGAAGCGCTGTGCGATGCGCATCGCGGTCAGCGAATGGCCGCCGAGGGCGAAGAAGTTGTCGTCCACGCCGATGCCGCTGACACCGAGGGTCTCCTCCCAGATGCGCAGCACCGCACGCTCCCGCTCGTCCTCGCATCCGTCCCCGGCGGACTCGTCCGCCGGAAGCCCATCGCCGGTGCCACCGCCGTCGGCGGTGTCCGGCGAGGTGCGGCCGGGTGGCTCCGGGGCCGGTGTCCCGGGGCCGGCGAGCAGCTCGTCCGGCGGGCGGAGGGAGATGGCGAGCTGGTGGACCGGGAGATGCGCGAGGGCGTCGGCGAACAGCTCGGCGGCCTGGCCGGGGTCCAGGCCCGGGGCGAGGTCCCGCTTTGTCAGCTCCCGGTGCCGCCGCTCCACCTCCCGCGCCATCCCGGTGCCCTGCCAGCGGTCCCAGTCGAGGGAGAGCGCCGGGATGCCGAGGGTGCGGGAGGCGTGCACCGCGAAGGTGTCGAGAAAGGCGTTGCCCGCGCAGTACGCGGCGAGCCCGACCGAACCCGAGAAGGAGCCGAGCGAGGAGAACAACGCGAGGAACCCGGGCCGTTCACCGGCCGCCTCCAACGCGTCGACCAGCGCATACGTTCCGGCCACCTTGGCGCTCAGCCCCTCCGCCAGGGCCCCGGGGGTCAGGAACTGGAGCATTCCGCCCGCCGGGGCGGCGGCCGCGTGGACGACCCCGTCGAGGGCACCGAAACGGGTTCGGGCCTCCCGGAAGACCTCCGCCATCCGGGCACGGTCGGTGACATCCGCCCGGCGCACCACGATTCGCGGATCGCCGTCGAGGGCGTCGCATTCCTCCGCGCCACGCCCGACGAGGATCAGCCGGGCGGAGTGGCGCTCCGCGAGACGCGTGGCGAGATGACGGCCCGCACCGCCCAGGCCCCCGGTGATCACATATGTGCCCCCGGGCACCAGAGCAGGTGTTTCGCCGCCACGCGCCAGTGGCAGGAAGCGGCGTGTCCAGCGATGTCCGCCCCGGTAGGCGGCCACGGGGTCGGCGCCGCGCTCGGCGGGCTTCTCCGCAGCCAGCGGCCCGGCGAGGGCTCGAAGCCCGGACTCCCCGCTCTCCGCCCACTCGCCGGGGTCGACGTCGGCCACGCGCAGCCGTATGTGCTCCAGCTCCAGGGGCAGCACATGGGCGGCCCCGGCGAGGCATGCCGCCAACGGATCCGGCCGCTCGGCACCGGTGACCCCGTAGGCCGCGCGGGTCACCAGCGTCAGCTCGACCGGCGTGGCGCTCCGCCCCAGCGCATGGGCCAGCGCCAGGAAACCCGCGGGCACCGGCTCCCGCTCCGGTCGGCCGCCGTCGTTCCCCGTCCCGGTCTCGCCACGGCCGGACCACAGATCGAGCACGCGAAGAGGCGTGGCGCCATCGCCCGGCGCACCGGAGCCCTGCTCCTCCCGCGCCGCGTCCAGCAGTTGGGCGCACTGCTCCGGGTCGCCGGGGTCCAGGACGTATTCCTGCCCGTCCCGGCGGAACGCACCGCCCGGATCGCCCGCGCGCGCCACCAGCGGGGCCGTTCCCCGCTCGGTCAGCCACCGCAGCACCCCCTCGCCCAGTGGAGAGCCGTCGGTGAGGACGAGGGCGCGTCCCGGCGGCGGGGCCGGGGGAAGCGGTGTCCGCTGCCAGCTCGCGGCATACAGCGCGGCTCCGGGGCGGCCACTGCCCGGGACGTTTCCGGCGGCGTTTCCGGCGGCCACCGAGGGCGTCGCCCGGTCATGGTCCGGCCGGGTGAACCCGCGCCGGGTGAACGGATAGCGCACGGAAGGTTGTCGCGCCCTGGTCTCCCCGTCGTAGAGCGCGGCGGGGTCGATGTCCACGCCGCTCACCCAGAGGCGGCCCAGGGCGCCCAGCAGTATCTCACTGTCCTCGCTCGGGGCGTCGGGGTGCGGCAGCGTGTGCGCGACGGTGGCCCGCGCGGTCCGCGGATGGGCGCGTACCACGGTGGAGAGCGTGGTGCCGGGCCCCACCTCGACGAACACCGGCCGCTCCGCCGTCAGACCGGCCAGCCCCTCGGCGAAGCGCACCGTGCCCCGCAGATGGTCCACCCAGTAGCCCGGCTCGGCGACCTCCGCGCCCGCCTGCCGGCCGGTGACGTTGGAGATCAGATGCCGGGCGGGCGGCCGGAGCCGGATGCCCGCCAGGAAGGCACGGAAGCCGGGCAGGGCGGGGTCCACGAGTGCCGAGTGCGCCGCGGTGGCGATGGGGACGGGCCGGCAGTCGATACCGTCGGCGGCGAAGTCCGCCCTTGCGGCCTCGATGGCCTCGCCCGGCCCGGAGACCACGCACATCCGCGGCCCGTTGACCACCGAGAGCGACAGCGCCGGGGTGAGCCGACGGCGTACGTCCTCCTCGGAGGCGGTGACGCTGAGCATCGCACCGCCGACGATATCCGCGAGGATCTCGCCCCGCCGTACCACGACCGACAGCGCGTCCTCCTTGTCGAAGACCCCGGCGAAGCAGGCCGCGGCGTACTCCCCGAGGCTGTGCCCCAGGAAGACGGTGGGGCGCACGCCTCGGGCCAGCAGCAGTTCGCCGAGGGCCATTTCGGTGAGGAACAGCGCCGGCAGCCCGACGGCCGGGTCCGCGAGCGGGTCGGGGCCGCCGTCGCGGTGGCCACCGCGTATGGACAGGGCCTCCCGGATCCGTCCGCGCAGCTCCGTGTCGGGCAGCAGGGCCAGCCCCTCGTCCAAGGCGCGGCGGAAGTCCGGCTCGTCCCGGTACAGGCCCCGGCCCATCCCGGCGTAGTGCGCTCCGCCGCCCGGGAAGAGGAACACCGTCGCGTCGGGCCGCTCGCCACCCGCGTCCCCGTACTGCACCGCGGGCGTCACCGCACCGGCCCGGAGCCGGTCGAGGGCCGTCGGGCGGTCGGGCACCGCGGCCGCGAGCCGGTGCCGCATGGGGTGGCGCCGCGCCAGGGTGTGGCAGACGTCCCCGAGGTCGGCCTCCGGCTCGGCCTCGAGGAAACCGGCGCACTCCTCGGAGCTGCGGCGCAGCGCGGTCTCGTCACGGGCCGAGAGGGTGATCAGGTGCCAGGGCCGCTTGGAGGGCATCCGGGGGCGCGCCGGGGCCTCTTCGAGCACCGCGTGCGCGTTGGTGCCGCCGATGCCGAAGGCGCTGACCGCCGCCCGGCGCGGCCACTCCCCGGGTTTCCACTGTTCGCCCTCCCGCGCGAAGCGGAACGGGCCGTCGGCCACGTCGAGTTCCTCGCTGACCCGGGACAGGTTGACGCTCGGTGGCAGATGCCCGTGGTGCAGCATCAGCACGGTCTTGAGGAATCCGGCGATACCCGCTGCCACATCGGTGTGCCCGATGTTGGCCTTGACCGAACCCACGGCACACCGGCCGGTGGACGTGGCGCCCCGGGAGCGGTACGCGCGGGTGAGGGCGGACAGTTCGACGGGGTCTCCCAGCCGGGTGGCGGTGCCGTGCGCCTCGACGTAGCCGATGGTGTCCGGGTGCACATCGGCGTTGGCCAGCGCCTGGGCGACGACGCGCTGCTGACCGGTGAGGCCCGGCGCGGTGTAGCCGACCTTGTCCGCACCGTCGTTGTTGACGGCGCTGCCCTTGAGCACCGCGTAGATCCGGTCGCCGTCGGCCAGGGCGTCCGCCAGCCGCCGCAGCACCACCACACCGGCCCCGTCGGCGGGTACGAACCCGGCCGCGTCGGCGTCGAAGGGGCGGCAGTGGCCGTCCGGCGACATGATGCCGCCCGGCTGGTGGCGGTAGCCCCGAGACCTGAGCGCCGTCCAGGACACGCCCCCGGCCAGGACCATGTCGCATTCGGCGTTGAGCAGGCTCTGGGCGGCCATGTGCACGGCGACGAGCGAAGTGGAGCAGGCGGTCTGCACGTTGATACCCGGCCCGGTGAGGCCCAGCTTGTGGCAGACCCGGGTCGGCAGGAAGTCCTTGTCGTTCGAGGACATCTGCTGGAAGACGTCCATGGGGCTGGTGAGCAGCGCCTCCAGCGGCGCCGGCTGATGGGTGCTCACCGTCTGTCCCGCGAAGACCCCGATGTCGCCGGGGAAGGCGGCCGGGTCGTGTCCGGCGTCCTCCAGTGCGCGCCAGGCACATTCGAGGAAGATCCGCTGCTGCGGGTCGAGCGCAGCGGCCTCGGCGGGCGGGTAGCCGAAGAAGTCGGCGTCGAACGTGTCCCCGTCGGGGACGACGCCCGCCGCGCCCACGAAGTCCGGGTGGCGCAGGATGTCCTCGTCCACCCCCGCGGCCCTCAACTCCGCCTCGCCGAACCGGGATACGGCCTCGACGCCGTCCCGGATCAGCCGCCAGAACTCCTCGGGGTCACGGGCCCCCGGGAAGCGGCAGTCCATGCCGACGACGGCGATGTCGAGCAGCCCGGCCTCCCCGGTGTCCGGCGCTTCCCCGGTGTGAGGCGCTTGCCCGGTGTCCGGTGCGGTGCCGTCCGGTGGCGCGGCCGACGAGCCGGGCCCTCGGCGTTCGGGGTGATCAGCGTGCATCGCGGGTCCTCCCCTTCCTGGCACGCAGTGCGGCGACGGCGGCGTGCCGTTTGTCACGGACGGCGTCTTTGTCACGGGCGGCGTCGGGAGCGGGACCTGGACCGGCGGCCGAGCGCGGCTCCGGCTCCCCGGCGGCGGTCTCCTGGTCCACATGGGAGGCGAGCAGGCGCACATTGTGGGCGCGGAAGAGCTCGGCCATCGGCACCCTGGTCCGCCACCGGCGCTCGATGCGGTCCCGCAGCCTGACCAGATCGGCCGATGTGCCGCCCAGCGCGAAGAAGTCGTCGTCGGCACCGACCTTCTCCACCCCGAGCACCTCGCCCCACATCGCCGCGAGCGCCGTCTGGGTGGGGCCCTCCGGCGCGGTGTGGTCGCGCCCCCGCCCGGACAGGTCCCCGTCCGGTGCGGGCAGGGCGGCGTAGTCGGTCTTCCCGTGCGAGGTGACCGGCAGCCGGTCCATCACCACGAAGGCGGATGGCACCAGATAGCCCGGCAGCAGTGTCCGCAGATGCCCCGCCAGCCCCGAGGCGGTCGGCGGCGTGGGGCCGGTGGCCGCCACGTATGCCACCAGCCGGCGCTCCCGCGGGTCCTCGCCCCGTACGGTCACGGCCGCGTTGCCCACAGCGGGGTGGCTTCGCAGCGCCTCCTCCAGCTCGCCCGGCTCGACCCGGACGCCCCGGACCTTCATCTGGCGGTCCACCCGTCCGAGGAACTCCAGTTGCCCGTCGGAGCGCCAGCGCACCAGATCCCCGGTGCGGTACAGCCGCTCACCCCGCCCCGTGGCGAACGGATGCGGTACGAACCGCTCGGCCGTCAGCCCCGGCCGGCCGAGATAGCCCCGGGCCAACGGGGCGCCGCCGACGTGGAGTTCGCCGGGTACGCCCACCGGGACCACGTTCATCGCCGGGTCCAGGACATACGCCTCGGTGCCGCCGATCGGGCCGCCGATGGCGGGCCGTCCGCCGTCGGGCGCACAGCGGGTGGCGGTCGCGGCGACGGTGGTCTCCGTGGGGCCGTAGGCGTTGACCAGCCGGCAGCGTCCCGCCCAGCGGTCCGCGAGCGTCTCGGGCAGTTCCTCACCGGCCGCCACGAGCACCTCGAGCCCGGGGCCGTCCTCCGGGGGGACGGAGGACAACACCGAAGGGGGCGCGGTGAGATGGGTCGCCCGGCTCTCGCGCACCTCCGCCGTCAGGGCGCCGCCGGACAGCGGCCCGGTGTCGCGGGGCAGACAGAGCGTGCCACCGTTCAGCAGCGCCATGACCATTTCCCACACCGAGGCGTCGAACGTGACCCGGGCGAACTGGAGCACACGGGCCGCGCCCAGGTCACCGAGCAGCCGTCGCTGCGCGGCGGCCAGATTGACCACCCCGCGGTGCTCGATCAGGGTCCCCTTCGGAGCGCCGGTGGAGCCGGAGGTGTAGATGACGTACGCCAGGCTCCGTGGCGACGCACACGGTGCCGGTACGGCCGTCGGCTCCGGCGCGGTGTCGTGGGGACCGGTGTGACCGGCGCTCCACCGGTCCAGGCGCAACACGGGCAGCGTCCGCGGGACACGATCCGGCGGCTGCTCCCGGTCGGTGATCAGCAGAGCGGGCCGGGCGTCGTCGAGGACATACCGGATGCGCTCTGCCGGGTGGTCGGGGTCCAGCGGCAGATAGGCGCCGCCCGCCTTCCACACCGCCAGCACCGCGGTGATGAAGTCAGGTGTGCGGTCCGCCACCAGGCCCACCAGGCGCTCCGCCGCCACGCCGCGTCCGCGCAGCACCGCCGCCAGCCGGTCCGAGCGGCGGTCCAGCTCCCGATAGGTGAGCCGCAGTCCGCCCTGCTCCACCGCGATGGCGGACGGGGTGGCGGTGGCCTGCCTGGCGAACGCCTCCTCGGCGCGCCCCGGCCCGCCACCCGGCAGCGCGGGGCCCCGCCCGTACCGGCCCACCAGCCGTCGGTGTTCGGCGGGGCGCAGCAGCGGCAGCCGGCTCAAGCGCAGCCCGGGATGGTCGAGGGCGGCGGTGAGCAGCACCTCGTACCGGTCGATGAGCCGGTCGACGGTGTCGGCGTCGTACAGCCGGGTGGCGTACTCGGCACGTACGGACAGCACATCGCCCTCGTCGGCCACCACCCACGACAGATCGAACTTCGCGCACCCGTTGTGCACCGGTACCGCCCCCACGGCGCAGCCGGGCAACACCAGCCCGGGGTGCGGCGGTTCGGTGCCGAACGTCGTCCGCACCAGCGGCGGCAGCGCCGGGTCCCGCTCCCGCGCCACCTCACCCACCAGCCGGTCGAAGGGCACCTGATGCTCGACGGCCGCCAGCACCGACTCCCTCACGCGCCCGGTCAGTTCGGCGAACGTGGGGTCGCCGGACAGGTCCACCCGGTGGACCAGGGTGTTGACGAAACAGCCGACCACCTCCTCGTCCTCCGCCCGCTCCCGGCCCGCCCACGGGGAGCCCACGAGCAGATCGGTGTCGCCGCCGGCGCGGCGCACCAGCGCGCAGTAGGCGGCGAGGAGCGTGATGTACGGGGTCACCCCCTGGTCGAGGGAGACCGACCGCACCGCGGCCGCCAGACCGTCGTTGAGGCGGCGGCCGCGGACGCCGCCCGTGAGGTCCTGTACGGCGGGCCGCATCCGGTCGGTCCGCGGGCCCGACCCAGCCGGCGGATCCGCCAGCCGGGTGCGCCAGTGGACCAGCGCCGCCTCGACCCCGCGCCGCCACTCGGCCGTGGCCTGCCGGGCGCTGTGGACCCGGTACGGGACGGCGGGGGAGCGGGCCGGGGCCTCCGGCCCGGCGGCGTACGCCGCGTATCCGGCGGACAGTTCGTCAAGCAGCAGACGCAGGGACCAGCCGTCGACCACCGCGTGGTGGAAGACCAGCGAGAGCACATGGTCCTCCCGGGCGAGCCGCAGCAGCCGCGCCCGCATCCCCGGGCCGTGGCGCATGTCCAGGGGCCGCAGTGCCTCGCTCTCGACGACGGCTCGCCAGGGGGTGGGGGCCGGGTCCTCGGGCGACAGCTCAGGGCGGCAGGCGGGGTCCTGGCCGTCCAGGATGTGCTGGTAGAGGGTGCCGTCGTCCCAGTGGAACGTGGTGCGCAGCGCCTCGTGCCGAGCCATCAGCCAGGCGACCGCGCGCCGCAGCGCGGCGGTGTGCAACGGGCCGCGGATCCGGAAGACCACCGGCACGGTGTAGGCCGCGGTGTCCGGGTGGACCTCCTCCACCAGCATCAGGGCCTTCTGCTCGACGGAGGCTCGGTGGCGGGAGTGGTCGCGGGGCGCGGGCCCGGCTGCCGTCCCGGTGTGTACGGCGCTGTCAGTCATCGGTTCCTCCTCCGTCCTCGTGGTGGCCACCCGCCGTGGCGGCGGTGTGCTCCACCGATGTCACGCACACATCGCGTCCCTTGTGCGCCCGGTGGTGGCGCGCGGCGGCGCGGAGGAAGCCGACGGCGGGATGGTTCCGGCCGGTGTCCCGGTAGTGGAAGGCGAGTTCGGTGGCGCCACGCTCGGCCGCCCGCTCCACCAGCGAGCGCAGCAGCAGGTCCTCCACGCCCTTGCCCATCACCACGCAGGAGAGCGAGAAGAGCTCCACATGCCACACCGCCCCCGCGGCGCGTACACCGATCACCGCCGACGTGCCGTAGTCGCCGTATCGATCGCGGACGTGCGCGGACAGCAGCAGCCGTCCGCCGTCGCCCACAGAGGCGAAATGCTCGGGGGAGTGGGACAGGGCCAGGGTGAAGTCGTGGGCGCGGGCGGCCACGTCCGCCTCGGCCGACAGATCCGGCCCGGTGGGCTCGGCCAGTTCCGCCAAGACGCCGAGGCCGCGCAGGAAGGCGGCGTAGTCGTCGCCCGGTGTGGCGTCGGCGCCGTCGGACCGCGTGGCGGTGTCGTTCCCCTCGGCGGCGGGGGGTGTGCCGCCGGGGTACGCGGTGACCGGTGGCACGGTGTCGAACGCGCCCGCGTCCAGCAGCCCGAGCCTGACCTGGTCGGCGGAGCCGTCGCAGACCACGAGCCGGTGCGGCGCCGCCGCCGCGGTGTCCGTCTCAGTGGCCGGGGGCCCGGTCAGCACGGCGATGGTGGACGTCGTCACGCCCCGCGCCCCGGCGAAGCGGGCGAGATCCTCCACCGCCGTACGGCCCTCGGCGATCCACTCGGCGGGCAGCCGGGCCAGCGCGGGCGCCAGCGTGGCGAGCGCGCGGTGCGCCTCGGCCACCGGGTGGCCGGTCCGGTAGGCGAGCCGGCGCCCCGCGGGCAGTTCGTCGAGCGCCGAGGCCAACTCGGCGGCGGAGTCCCCGGCGAACGGCGCGGCCGGGTCCAGCACGAGCCCGTCGAGATCGGCCAGGACCCCGTGGCACCCCTGCCCGTTCCGAGCCAGCAGGACCCTGGCCAGCTCGCCGCCGAACCGGAAGAAGACGTCCTCGGTGAACGGCACCCGGGCGAGCCGGAAGAGCGCCGGATGGCGGGCGTGCCGCACACCGACCGCGCGGACCGTGTCCTCCAGGTCCACCACGCAGGCGTCGGGATCCACGGCCAGCCGTCCCCGTACCGCTTCCCGGGAGGCCACGGCGCGGGCCATGGCACCCCGCGGATCGCCGCAGTCGCCCACGCCCCGGGAGGGCTCGTACGGCAGCGGGGGCAGGGCCCACACCAGCAGTGCGCCCCAACGGCGGGCCGCGTCCAGGGCGGTGGCCGCAAGCGGTTCCAGCGTGCGCGGGTCGCCCGCGTCGGCCTCGCGTTTGCCACTGGCGACGGCGGGGCGGTCCTCCGGCCGGGCGCACACCACGAGCGCGTCGGGACGGAACCGCGCGGTGGCGCTGTCGTCACGCAGACACTCCTGCGCGATCTGGTTGAACGGTGCCATGAACAACTCCGGGTGCGTCCCCGCGTCATGAAGCGGAGTCCCCAGATGCGGCACCAGCGGATCGGCGGTGAAGGAGGCCAGCACCGCGACGCGCGGACCGGGGGCGACGGGGCCGTCGGAGCAGGCGGGGGCGGTGCGGCGCTGCCAGGCGCGCACATTGTGGCCCGCGTCGGCGGGAAGGACCGGCATCACGGCGCCTCCGACGGCTCGGGGGCGGGAGCGGCCGGGAGGGCCGGGCTCTCCAGGAACTCCTTGAGCGCGCGGAGGAAGGCCATGGCGGTACGGCCGTTCAGCACACGGTGGTCGTAGGCGAGCCCCAGGTTCACCACGCGCCGTCGGCGGGGCGCGCCGTCCGCGTCCAGTACGACCTCGTCGAGCACACCGGGAAGCGCCACGCTGCACGTGTGGCCGGGGAAGACGATGGGCCGGGCGAGGACGACATCGTCCTCGGTGTGCAACGAGAGGGCCACCGCGCTGTCCGCGAGGTGTTCGGCACGGAAACCGCCCCGCAGGGAGCGCAGCCGGAACTCCATGAGCCGGTGGGCGATGTCGGCGGGCGTCAGGGTCTCCGCGTCCCGGACGGTGGCCACGAACAGGCCGTTCCCGGTGTCGATGGTGACGCCCACGTGGGCGGCGGGGCGCACGCGCACCGCGTCCTCGCCGACGAGCGTCGCGAAGCAGTGCGGAAAGCGCGTACGCACCGCCGCGATGGCGGCCACCAGCAGTTCGGGCAGTCCGATGAGCGCCCGCTCGGAGCGGCTCAGCCGGGCGGCGTGCTCCAGCGCGGCGTCAACGCCCACACGGACCGCCACGAAGGCCGTGGGGACGGTACGGTGCGACTCGCTCACGGTGGCGGCGACGGCGCGCTGCACGGCGGAGAGGGGCTCCGTCGGGCCGTCCACCGCCTCGTCCGTACCGGCCCCCGGCGGCGCCATGCCGTTCCCCTGAGGGCCGGGGGCGTCCGTTTCCCCGGGGCGGTGGGCCCGCCCTGCCGCCTTCGCCAGCAGATCCTCCACATGGGAGCGCCGTACGACCTTCCGGCCCAGGGCGTACAGACGCTCGAGCGGGATGCCGCGCTCCTCGGCCAGTTCACGTGCCCCGCGGGTCACGGAGCACGGCGGCGCGGACGGCCCCGCCGGGGCGTTCGGCGGCGCCACCGGCGTGGCGCCCCGCTCATAGGCGGTCCGGTCCGGGTGGAGGACGGCCACCGGGTCGCCGACGGCGCACTCGGTGTGGGCCTCCGCTTTCCGCTCCAGCACGCCGTCCCCGGGGCTGTTGAGCTCGACGACGGCCTTGGAGGTCTCCAGCAGCGCGATCTCCTGGCCGTCGGTGACGGTTTCACCGTCCTCGACCACCCACTCCAGGAGCAGATAGGCGGCGTCGTTGCTGTTGAACTTCGGTACCCGCACCGCGGTCACCGCACTGCCCTCCTGACGGCGTCGCGGATGGTGTCCTGCTGCACAAGGACCTGCCTCTCCAGATGTGGCGCCGCGGGGATGACGCTGTCGCGGGAGGAGACCAGCCCCACCGGACGGCGCAGCCGGCCCCACAGCTCGTCGTGGAGACGGGCGGCGACCTCGCTGCCCCAGGTGCCGCCCGCGGCCCCTTCCTCCACGACGGCGATGTGCGCGCCGTCGGTGAACGCCGCCACGGGCGGTCCGGTGTCGAACGGGTGGAGCCGGGACGGCACCAGCAGCCGACAGCAGATCTCGTCCTCCAGCAGCAGCTCCCGCATGGCGCCCAGGGCGCGGTGCACCATGCCGCCCGCCGCGATGAGCAGACAGTCGCCGCCCTCCTCACCGGCCACGCCGACCTCGGCCCACCGGCCGGCCCCGCCCAGGTAACGGACCTCGAAGAGGTCGTCCACCGCACGGCCGGTCACCATCCGGCGGGCGTAGAGGGTCTTGTCCTCGAAGAACACACACGGCTCGCCGAGCGAGAGCATGTGTGTGAGCACGGTGTGGTTGTCGTGCAGCGGCGACATCTCGAAGAGGGAGAGGCCGGGCACCCCGATGAAGTGCTTCTGCGGGCTCTGGCTGTGCGTCGGGCCGTAGCCCCGGTTTCCGCCGACGGGGCAGCGCACCACCAGGCGCATCGGCACCCGGTGGCCGTACATGGACACCGACTTGGCGGCGAAGTTGACCAGCGGGTCGAAGCAGAGGGTCGCGAAGTCGCCGAACATGATCTCCGCGATGGCGCTCTCCCCGCACAGCGCCAGCCCGCCGGCCATCCCCACGATCGCGCCCTCGCTCAATGGGGTGGCGAGCACACGCTCCGGATGCTCCCCGGTCAGCCCCTTGGTGACCTTGAAGGCGCCCCCATAGGGATCGGCGATGTCCTCGCCGAGGAGATACAGATGCGGATCGTCGTCGAACAGGGCGCGCAGGGCGCCGTTGAGATCCTCCGCGACGCGGGGCGCGGCGTTCGTCGTCGTGGCTGTCGTGGCTGTCGTGGCGGTCGTCGTGGCGGTCATGCGGTCCCTCCCGTCGGTGCTCCGGTCCACCGCGCGGGCGGCCGTGCCATGACCTCGCGCACCAACTCGGCCACCAGTGCGCGCTGTTCGCCGTCCAGGCGGCGGAACTGCTCGGGTGCTACGGCCGGGTAGAGCCGGTACCAGTCGTGCCGCCGGGCCTCCTCGACCACTTCGGGCGGACGGGTGTCGTCGCCCTTGCTGTGCGGGCCGAGCCGGTGAGTGGCGAACTCGACGATCAGCGGGCCCTCGCCCGCGCGGACCCGGGCCACCGGCTCCGCCAGCCGCCGCCGCGCGGCGTTGATGTCGATGCCGTCGATGTGCTCGTACGGGATGCCGAAGGCGGCGGCACGGCCCGCCACGCCGCCCGCCATCTGCGCCCCCGTCGGCGTGGACTGGGCGATGCCGTTGTTCTCCACGACGACGAGCAGCGGAAGGCGCCACAGGGCCGCCATGTTCAGGGCCTCGTACACCGCGCCCTCGCCCCATGTGCCGTCCCCGATGTACCCGACCACGAGTTCGGACCGGCCGCGCCGCCTGGTGTGCAGGGCCATGCCACAGCCCACCGGAAGGCTCTCGCCCTGCACTCCGGTGGACAGGAAGCGGTCCCGGTGGATGTGCTGGCTGCCGCCCACGCCGTCACAGACGGCCCCCTCACGGCCCAGGATCTCGGCCAGGAGACCCGCCGGATCGTCGTACCGGGCCAGATAGTGGCCGTGGCCGCGGTGGTTGCTGAGCACGTGGTCGTCCCGCAGAAGCGGGCGCAGTGCCACGGGTACGTACTCCTGCCCCAGGCAGGTGTGCACGGTTCCGTGCAGCTCACCGGCGGCGAACAGGTCGAGCAGCGCGGTCTCGAAGTGGCGGATCAGCAGCAGGGTCCGCAGGTCCTCGTCGCTCACCGCCGAGAGCCGCTCAGATGGAACGGCCGTGCGCAACATGGTGTCAGACATTTCCGTTCTCCGCTCTCGCGGCGGGCTCCGCACCCGATTCCCCGCCGGATCGCCCGCCCGTTTCCCCATCCCTGGCCACACCCGTGTCCGCGCCCTTTTCCCGCAGTGCCGAGCGAATGTCGCCGACGGAGGTGAGCCGGGTCATTTCCGCATAGTCGAAGGACACTCCGTACTGCTTCTCCAGACGCATGATGAGATGCACATGCCGTACGCTGTCCCAGTTCTCCAGCTCGCCGGGGCGCGCGGAATCCACGACCCGCTCGGGCGCGATTCCCAGCACATCGGCGACGATCGCGGTCAATTCCACTCGGGGACCCTTTCCTCGTCCTCGCCGGGCACGGCGCCCGCGGAATCAGCGGGAGCGGCCCATACGACGGTCATATCGGTCAGCTCCGCCGTCATCGCGCATACGGAATCCTCGGCGTGGCCGAAGAGATTGGTGAGCGGTGAGGGAACGCGCTCCCTCGGGGGCACGGTGATGAGCAGCGGTCTGCCGCTGTGCCGCCGGAACTCGCGGACGGCCAGGACCAGATCGGCCAGCAGGGCGTCCAGCGCGCGTGCGGCGCGTCCCCATCCCGGGCCGTCGGCGGCGTCCGCGGGCAGCCATGGGCGCCAGGCGAGCGGCACGATCCCCGTACCGCCGTTCTCCGCCCGCAGATCCCCCGCCGCGTCGACCAGCCTGCGGAAGGTGCGGTCGGGCGGCGGTGCGGGCCGGGCCGTCTCCTTCCACTCCGTCCCCGTCCACCCTGCCCCGGGCCCATCGGCCGCGCTCGGCGGGGGCGCGGGCCGGTTCCCCGCCGTCGGCCGCCCGGCGCCCCGGTCGGCCGGCGGTCCGGCCATTTGCTCGGCCAGCAGGCCGGCCACCCGGTCGGCCAGCAGGCCGAAGAACGCCTCGGTGTAGGGCAGATGCGCCAGCCGGTCCAGATACGGGTCATGGACCTCGCCGTCGCCCGGATGCCCGGCCCAGCCCTCGGCCCACGCCACGGTGACCG
Source organism: Streptomyces malaysiensis subsp. malaysiensis (assembly GCF_040653035.1). NCBI lineage: Bacteria > Bacillati > Actinomycetota > Actinomycetes > Kitasatosporales > Streptomycetaceae > Streptomyces > Streptomyces malaysiensis. The sequence goes on along the minus strand of NZ_JBEZNG010000010.1, from coordinate 27,269 downwards.
CGGGCAGCCGCGCGATGCGCCGGGCCAGCTCCTCCTCGGCCAGAGCGGTCTCCGGATCCCCGCCCGCGGCCCGGCCGTCCGCCGGTGAGGGGCAGACGACCAGCAGGACCCGGGAGGCGTGACGGGTACAGAAGGACTCCAGCCGCTCGGCGAACTCCCGTACCACCGACGGTGGGGAGAGATCCCCACGCGCGGCCTCGCCGGCGTGCCGGAACCAGTCCTCCCAGCGGACCAGGAGGACCACTGTGCGGGCCGAAGGCGCGGTCAGCAGAAACGGCGTCAATTGCCCGTACGGAGCGCAGGTCACACGGTCCCGGAACGTCTCGAAAAAGGGGTGCTCCACCAGCCTTTCCCGGAAGAGGTCCAGGGTGAAGGAGCCCGCTACCGCGACACCGCCGGATTCCGGACCTTTCGGGGAGCCATCTCCGGCGTCATCACCGTCGTCGTCATCGAGTGGGGAACGCAACGGTCCGTCCATGCACAGCAACCTCCTGGGTCCTGACGGAAGAGGAAGGGGCGGGATAGGTGAATGGAAAACGTTGTGCGATATCGCGGGAGCGCTCATCCGGGAATGCACGCTACCGGTCGCTTCCATGAATGCGCTGTGGAACAACTACCGCCTCTCTATCGACTGGTCACCTGCGAGAAGTGGTGAGCGCGGAGAGCGGAGGTAGGGATTCCGTACCGGTGCGGGTTAATGTCCCGATGCTCTGCGGAGACCGGCCGTGAACCGGATGCCGCGCCGTATCACCGATAGGGAAAGGGACTTCGATGAACACCACAGTGACCGCCTGGAAGAACGCCATGTACCGCGAGGGCCTCGCGGTGGAGCCGGCTCACCCGGCCGGTGCGGTGGACCTCAGCGCCGACCTCCCCGACGAGACCGGCACCGGGGCCGCCGAGACCCTCTCCACGCAGCCGTTCTTCGACTGCTGCGGCTGACCCTCCGCAACACACGCGAAATCCAGTGGTGGCCGCCTCTCGGGCGGCCACCACGCGTATAGCGGCCCGCGCCAGGAAAGGACTCACCATGCCGTCCAGCCGTCCCTCCGGCGGCCACACCGCATCCCTCGCCCCCGACTTCTGGGCCCCCGCCCGCTATCTGCGGGAGCGCATCACGCCCTCCTCCGCGCCGCGGGACCCCGCTGACCCGATCCCGGCGGCGGACCGGCTTGCCGGGTGGCGGGCGCTTGCGCCCTTCCGGGGCCCGGAGGAGCGCTTCACCGACGGGCTGCGCGCGGTCGGGGTGACGGCGCCCGAACTGCGTCGGCTGCTCGGCGAGGACCCCGCGGCGCTCGTCGCCCGGCTGCCCGGCCGCCCGGTGTGGGCGGGCCGGGTGCGCTCCGCGGACCGAGTGTCCGACCGCCCCTGCGGTGAGGAGCCGCTGCCCGGTCTGCTGCGGATCGCCGAACCCCTCGTCCGGCAGGCCCAGGACCGGCTGCGCGTCGCCCTGCGCCGCCTCGGCCCCTTCCCCACGGACCTGGACGGGCTGTGTGCGGCCCTGACGGCAAGCGTGCCCGTCAACCGGCTGGCGGTGCTGCTGAAACCCACCATGATCCTGGAGATCAATGTGGCGCGCGTCGAGGGCCGGCTCGCGTCCGCGGCGAGTGGCGAGGAGCGCTACGCCCTCTTCGTGGACTCCCTCACCAGGCCCGAGGTGCGGCACCGCCTGTGGTCGGAGTACCCGGTGCTGGCCCGGAGCGTGGCCGAACTGCTCGACGGCTGGGTGGCGGATCGCCTCCGCTTCGCCCGCCATCTGCGCGATGACCTCGCCCCGCTGTGCGAGGCGCTGCTGTCCGGCGCCCGTCCCGGCGGGGTGGTGTCCGTCCGCTTCGGCCACGGCGATGTCCACCGCCGGGGCAGGTCGGTGTGCCGGGTCGAATTCCGCGCCGCGCCACCGGTGTTCTACAAACCGCGCTCGCTCGCCGTGGACGAGCAGTTCGCCCGGCTGCTGCGCCGCTTCAACCAGGACAGCCCGTACGGACTGCGTACCCCGCGCACCCTGACCCGCGCCGACCACGGCTGGGCGGAATGCGTGACCGCCCGCCCCTGCGCGACACCGCGGGACATGGCCGGCTTCTACTGGCGCACCGGAGCGCTGCTGGCCCTGGTGCACGCGTTGCACGGCGCCGACTTCCACCACGAGAACGTCATCGCCTCCGGAGAACACCCGGTGCTCGTCGACCTCGAAGCGCTGCTGCACCCCCGCCCGCCTGCGAAGGCGCCCCGCCACGACCCCAGCGGTCCCAACGGCTCCGGCGACACCGCCGAGGCCGAGCCCGAGGAGCCCGCCCTCGCCGCGCTGCGCGCATCGGTGCGCGCCACCGCGCTGCTGCCCACCAAGGTGGTGCTGGACGGGGCCGTGGCGGGCGCGTCCGCCGCCGACTACAGCGGACTCAACGGATCCGGCGACCAGCCGTCCGTCGTCCCGGTGCCCGTCGAGAAGAACGCGGGCACCGATCAGGTGCATATCGTGTGGGAACACGTGCGCACGCCCGGCGCGGAGAACCGCCCGCGGCTCCCGGACGGCAGCCACGCCCGCCTCGACGACCACGTATCCGATGTGCTGGCGGGATTCCGCTTCGGCTACGACTGGATCGCCGCCGAACGGGCCGAACTCCTCGCTCCCGGCGGACTGGTGGCGGGCTTCGCCGGCACACCGGTGCGCTTCCTGCCCCGGCCCAGCTATGTCTACGCCAAGGTGCTCACCGAGAGCACGCACCCCGACTTCCTGCGGGACGCGCTGGAACGGGAGCGCGGCACGGCCCGGCTGTGCGGCGGCCGGTACGCGGGCCCCGCCGGCGAGGTGGTGGCACGGGCCGAGATGGACGCGGTGCTGCGCGGGGACATCCCGCTGTTCGAGGCGTTGCCGGGGGCGCGGAAGCTCCTGCTCGACGACGGGCGGTCGGTGCCCGGCTTCTTCGCCGAACCGGCCCTCGTGGCCGTGCGGCGGCGCATCGAGGCCATGGGACCGGAGGACCGGGAACTCCAGGAGCGGATCGTCGCCGGGTCGTTCGCCGGTGGGGTGGACATCAGCCTGCTGGAGGCGCCACCCGCCACCCGCCGTCGGCCGCGCACCCGCACCGCCGACCCCGGTGAACTCGTCGCGGCCGCCACCGAGATCGGGGACCGGGTGCGGCGCCTGGCCACGGCCGGACGGGGGCGGATCGGGTGGATCGCACCGCGGCCGGTGGCATATGGCGTGTGGGACCTCGCCCCGCTCGACCAGGACCTCTACTCCGGGCTCTCCGGCATCGGCCTCTTCCTCGCACGGCTGGGCAGCGTCGGTGGCCACCCACGCTTCGCCTCGCTGGCGCTGGACGTCGCCGACGAGGTGGTCCGCCGGCTCGGGGCCCGCGACGCGGGCGGCGGGGGCGCGGCCGGCCGTGGCGCGGGCGGTGCCGAATCGGAGGCCGACATCGGGGCGTTCGGCGGCTTGCTCGGGCCGTTGTACTTCCTGGCGCACCTGGACCGGCTGCACGGCGGCACATCACATCTGGCCGCGGTGCGCGAGCCGGTGCTCTCCGCTGTCGAGCGGGCCCTGGGCGGCACCAAGGCGTACGACATCGTGGCGGGGTCCGCGGGCTGCGCCCTCGTCCTGCTCGCCCTGGTCGACGCCGGACTGGACACCGACGGACGGGCGGCGGCCCTCGCCCGCCGGGCCGCCCGGCACCTGGTGGCCGGAGCCGTCCCCGGTGCCGGCGGGCGGGGGCTGACCTGGGAGCACCACCGGATCGACAGCGCCCGGCCGCTCACCGGATTCGCCCATGGCACGGCGGGCATCGTGACCGCGCTCGCCCGGCTTGCCCCGCTCGCACCCGATGAGGGTCGCGCCCGGGCGGTGCACGGCGGGCTGGTGTACGAGACGGAGGTGTTCGACGCCGAGGCGGGCAACTGGCCCGACTTCCGCACCGAGGCGCCCTCGCCCTACCGGTCGCTGTGGTGTCACGGGGCCGCGGGAATCGGGATGTCCCGGCTCGACCTGATCGGCAGGCCCGGCATGGCAGGCCGGGAGGCGGAACTGGCCGCCGACGCCCTGGTGGCGCTGCGGCCCGAGGGCCACGGCGCGGACTCGCACACCGGTGGCGGAGCGCATCGGCTCACCGGCCGCGGCAGCGACAGCATGTGCCACGGCGACCTCGGCAACCTCGAACTCGTCCTGTTGGCCGAGCGATCCGGCCGGGCCGAGCCCGGCCGGCTGATGCGCACGCTCGGGGCGAAGCTGGACACCGCGGCGGAGAGAGGCTGGGTGTGCGGCTCACCGACCAGGAGCGAGACGCCCGGGCTGATGACCGGCCTGTCGGGCGTGGGGCACCAGATGCTGCGCTTCGCCTGCCCGGACCAGGTGCCATCGGTCCTGCTGCTGCACCCGCCGCTACCGGGACGCCACTGAGCCTCCCGGCCGTGCGGAGATGGCGCGCGAGCCATGCGCGGAGGTGTGGCATGAGCCCCGTGCTCGGGTACGGCACGAACTCCGCGCCGAGGTGCGGCGCACGGCCCGTGCCGAGGGGCGCGAGCCATGCGCGTAGGTGGGGCGCGAGGCCCGTGCCGAGGTGTGGCGCCGGCCGTGTGAGCCGGTACGACGTGAGCCCCATCGTGTGGTCAGGTACGGCGTGAGCCCCATGCGGACGTGTGGCGTGAGCCGTGCGCGCAAGCGCGGCGCGATCCCCATGCTGAGGCGCGGCGCGAGCTCCGCGCCAAGGTACGGCACGAGGCCCGCGCAAAGGGACGGCGCCCGGACACGACCCGGCCGGGCGCCGCACCCCCCGCTCACCCCGGCTGCCCCGCCTCCTCGGACTCCGGGTCGGGTGCCGTCGCCCGGGTGGCGCGGCCCGGCAGTGCGAACAGCGCCACGGCCGCGCCGACCAGGGCGGCCGCCACCCCGACGCTCATCGTGACGGACTGGGCGTCGGTGAAGGCCGAGCGGGCCGCGTCGGCCAGCGCCCCGCCGTCCGCGTGGTCCCGGGCGTGGGACAGGGTGGCCCCGAGCGAGGACATCGCGTCGTCGGGCAGACCGTCCGGCAGCTTGCCCCGGTAGACGGTGGCGAGCAGGCTGCCCAGCCCGGCCACGCCCAGGGCGATGCCGAGTTGCTGGTGGGTGTCGTTGAGCGCGGAGCCCATTCCGGCTCGCTCGGGCGGCACCGCCCCCAGCACCGTGCTGGTGGCCGAGGGCCCCGCGATACCGGATCCGACACCGGCCAGCGCCAGCCCGATGGACACCGCCACATAGCCGCTGCCCTCGGAGAGCGAGGCCAGCACCACGAATCCGGCCGCGGTGACGGTGAACCCGGCGACGATGCAGGCCCGTGGCCCGAACCTGGCCGGTGCCCGGCCGCCCACGGTCGAGCCCGCCACGACCCCCGCCGCGAGTGGCACCGCCGCCAGCCCGGTCTCGAACGCGCTGTAGCCCAGCACCAGTTGCAGATACTGGCTCAGCACGAAGAGGGTGCTGCCGGTGGCGATCGTCATCACCGCCACCGCGAAGCTGGCCCCGGAGAACCGCCGGTCCCGGTAGAGCCGCAGATCGACCATCGGCGCCGCGGAGCGCCGCTGCCGCACGCCGAAGCCGATCAGCGCCATCAGGGCCACCGCCGCCCCGCCCAGCACCGCGGGCGCGGTGTACCCGTACGCCGGTGCCTCGATCAGGGCCCACACCAGGCCGGTCATGCCCGCGGTGACCAGAACGGTGCCGAACGGATCCAGCCCGCGGCGATCGGGCGCCCGCGTCTCGGGCACCAGCCGTACGACCCCGAACAGGGCCACCGCCACCACGGGGATGTTGATCAGGAAGACCCCCGCCCAGCTCCACATGTCCACCAGGGCGCCACCGAGCAGCGGCCCCGCCGCCATACCGACGGAGGCGACGGCGCTCCACACCGCGAAGGCCCGCGGGCGCTCCCGCTCGGGGAAGACCACGACGAGCACCGCGAGCGTCGCGGGCATCACCAGCGCCGCGCCCACCCCCATGAGCGCCCGCATGGCGATCAGCCACCACACCGACGGTGCCGCCGCGGCGAGCGCCGACGCCGCCCCGAAGACCAGCAGTCCCGCCACGAGGGCGCGCCGCCTCCCGTACCGGTCGGAGAGCACCCCCGCGGTGATGAGGAGTCCGGCGAAGACCACGACATAGGCGTCGATCACCGCCTGGAGCTGATCCGTCGAGGCGTCGAAGGCATCGCCGATGGCGGGCACCGCGACATGCAGGACGGTGTTGTCGATGACGATCACGAGCAGGGCGGCGCACAGCGCCACCAGGATCGCCCACCGGCGCGGATGGCCTTCTTCGTCGCTCATGGTTCTCCCTCGTTCCATTTCCCCAACAGTGTATGAATCTATCCACCACTGTAGGAGTGGTGGAGCGGTAACGGCAACGGGGTAGGCTGCGGGCTCGTGAGCGCGAAGCCGAATGGGAACAAGGGAACGAACAGGAACAAAGGGAAGAAGGCGCTGGAGAACGCACCGGGAGCCGTATGGTTCCGCGCGGAGAAGACGTCCCGGCCGCGGCCTCAGCTGTCACATGAGCGGATCATCGCCACCGCCGTCGAGCTGCTGGACCGCGACGGCGTGCAGAAGCTGAGCATGCGACGGCTCGCCGAGCGGCTCGGCGCCCACGCCACCAGCCTCTACTGGCATGTGGCCACCAAGGACGATGTCCTCGACCTGGCCCTCGACGCGGTTTTCGCCGAACTCGACCTCCCCGAGGAGCACAGCGCCTCATGGCAGGAGGACATCGAGGCGTTCATGACCGGCCTGCGCTCGGTCCTCCTGCGCCATCCGTGGGCCGCGGCCCTGGCCAACTCCCGCCCCCTCGTGGGGCCCAACGCCCTGCGCTCCTCGGAGTTCGCCTACACCGCGCTCACCACGGGCGGTTTCGAGGGGGTCCACCTGTCGTCCGCCGCGGCCACCATCACCCACTATGTGATCGGCTCGGCCTCCTCCGAGGCGGTGTGGCAACAGCGCTCCGACGAGGCGGCGACCCGCTCGGCCGTGGACGCCCACATCCGCGCCCATATCGACGAATACCCCACCCTCGCCGGTCACTTCCCGCTTCTCGAAGAGGACGACTGGGACTCCCACTTCCACCGCGGCATGCGTCTGCTGCTCGCCGGTCTCACGTCCCCCGACGCCCACGCGTAAGCGGCCCGGCGACCTGACAGGTGGCCGGACGGGCCCACCCCGAAGAAGCGACGAGCCGACGAGCCGACCGACCGATGTGCCGATGTGCCGACGTGCCGACGTGCCGACGAAAGGAGCGTTCATGACCGCCGCGGCCCCGACGCTGATCGAGGCGGCCCGGCGCCTCGCCGACGAGGTGCTCGCCCCCGGCGCCGAGTCCGCCGACCGCGAGGGTGTCTCGCCGGCCGCGATCGCCGAGGTCAAGAGGTCCGGGGTGCTCGGGGTGGGCGGCCCCGCGGCGTACGGCGGGGCGCAGGCGCCGGACGCGGTCGCCCGCGAGATCGCCGAGATCCTCGCCGGGGCCTGCTGCTCCACCTACTTCGTCCAGGCCCAGCACCACACCCCGGTCAGGATGCTCGCCACCTCCGGCTCCCCGGTGCGCGAGCGGCTGCTGCGGCCGCTGTGCGAGGGCACACTGCTGTCCGGTATCGCCTTCTCCCATCTGCGGGCCTTCCCCCGCAGACCGGTGCGGGTCACCCGGGTCCCGGGCGGCAGGCGCTTCGACGGCCGGGTGCCGTGGTACACCGGCTGGGGCCTGAACGACGTGATGCTGCTGGCCGGGGTCACCGACGACGGTGAGGCGCTGTTCGCCTTCGCGGACGCCCGGGAGCAGCCCGGTCTGCGGCCCACACCGCCGCTCCAGCTGGCCGCGCTGACCGGCACCCGCACGGTCGGCCTGGAGCTGGACGGCCTGGTGGTGCCCGAGGAGGCGGTGGTCCGGAGCCGTCCTCACGAGGAGTGGGCGGTCATGGACCGGCCGAAGAACACCAACCCGAACCCCGCCGTGTTCGGCGTGGCCGGCGCGGCCCTGGACCTGCTGGCGGCCGCCGGAGACGCGGAGGCGAAGGAGACGGCACAGGTGCTGGCCGAACGGCTGCGTGAGGTCCGCCGGGAGGCGTACGTGCTGGTGGACGAGGTCCCCGCGGGCGAGCGCCTGACCGACCGGCTCGCGGTGAAGACCCGGGCCTACGAGGTGCTGCGCGCCGCCACCACCGCGGCGCTCGTCGCGGGCGGCGGCCGGGCCTTCGGCCTCGGCAGCCCCGCCCAGCGGCTGGCCCGGGAGGGCCTGTTCCTGGTGGTGCAGGGCCAGACCACCGACGTCCGGAGCGCACATCTGCGGGCGCTGCGCGGCTGACCCGCCGCCGGGGCCCCGGGGGCTCGGTGTGCTCTGAGTAGGCCCGACGGTGCCCGTGTGCCTACTCCAGGCCCGACGCCCCGAGGATCCCCCGGGCGGCCGTGTCGTCGAGGTCGCGGCCCAGCAACCGCAGGATTTCGGTGCCGTGCCGCAACGTACCGCGTTCGAGGGAGCGCCGGGCACCGGTCTCCAGCTCATGCCATAGGACGGGGTCCGCGGCCAGGGCGCGGAGGTCGAGCGCCACCCGGCGGCCGTGGACATCCCACAGGATCAGCCGGGTGGCGATCCGGCCGTCCAGCCACACCCCGGCCAGGGCGTCGATACGCACCCGGCGGACGCGTACGAAACCGCGAACCGTCAGCCGGCCGCCGCCCGCCGTCACCCGCGGTGGCCGGAGCACGGTGAAGGCGGCCACTCCGAGCAGGGCCCACAGATCGGCCCGCGCCACGGTGAGCCCGCCCGAGGCCCAGTCGAGCAGCGTGGTCACCCCGGCGAACGCCAGCGCGATACACACCGCCCACCGTGCGTTCGCACCCTGACGGCGGCCACGGGGCGTCCGGGCGGACCAGGCCATGATCCGTTCCATACGAGCACGCTAAGTCGGGCGTACGACCAGGTGGAATGCGCCCTGACGCACCTCTTACGCCGCCGCGAACACCTTTGACGGGATCCTTGCGCTCAGGCGGCGCCACCTCTCCCATCCGATGCCGATCGGCCTGACCACCGTCCGCCAGGACGCGGTGCTCATGGCCGAGTACGCGGTTCGGTTCGCCGTGGAGCGGCTGGGGAGCGGGGCGCCGGAGCCGCGGGAGGCGGTACTGGATCCGAAGCTGACCGTACGCGGCACCAGCGGACCACCACCGGGGGTGTGAGCCCGATCCCGGCTACGGGGTGTCGGTGTGAGTGGTGGTCACAGCTTTTCGAAGGGGTCGTGCCCGGCGAGCAGCTTCTCCACCCGTGCCTGATCGACCCGGCTGACGATCTGCCCCGCCTCCTGCCGGTCCCGGATCACCTTGGCCAGGGTGAACGCGGACGTCACCAGGTAGAGCACGGAGATGGCCAGGAAGCCGCGCACCCAGGCGTCGGCGCTCAGCTGGAAGATGCCGATGGCGGTGGCCGCCATGGCGACGCCGAAGGAGGCGATCGCCTGGCCGTAGAACGCGGCCGTGCTCTGCTGCTTGACCGGTGTCTCACTCATGCGGACAACGATGGGCGGATGCGCCCGACCCCGCATCCGTCCGGATACTCAGAACGTACTCAGAAATCGGGCGCTGTCACCGCGGTTGGCGCAGTCCCGCGATGAGGAGCGCGACCAGTCGCCGTGCGTCGTAGCGGGGATCGTGGTCGGCGCCGATGCAGAGGTTCCCGACGCCGCGCATGAGCTCGTACGCCTCGAGGCCGGGCCGGATCTCGCCGGCGGCGGCCGCGGCCTCGAGCAACTGGGTGCCCACGGGCTGGAGCCGGTCGATGAAGTAGCTGTGCAGCGTGTCGAAGCCGCTGTTGTCGGACTGGAGTACGGCGGCGAGGCCATGCTTGGTGACCAGGAAGTCGACGAAGAGGTCGATCCACCGCGTCAGTGCGGCGTATGGGGTCTCGCTGCTCTCCAGCAGGGCCGGACCGGCCTCGGCGCACGCCTCGACCTGGTGCCGGTAGACGGCGATGATGAGATCCGCCCGGGTCGGGAAGTGGCGGTAGATGGTGCCCACCCCGACACCGGCCTTGGCCGCGATATCGCGCACCGGCGCTTCCACGCCCGAGCTGACGAAGACCGAGGCGGCCGCGTCGAGCAGCGTCTCCTCGTTGCGCCGGGCGTCCGCCCGCTTGGACCGGGCCGCGGGCTCCGCGCCCTTGCCGCCGTCGTTCACCGCGCCGCTCCTTCCACTGCCGGACACTATCGGGACTGCCGGGACTGCCGGACACTACCGGGCTTGCCAAGCGGAACGACGTTCCGTATCTTTACCGGAGCGAGGTTCCGTTTGCTTATGATGCCAGAGCAGGGGCCCGCGACCAAACCACGCATCGCCATCTCGCGATGCCGCCACGCTTCCCCGCAGTGAAGGAACACGGTCATGCAGTACCGCACCTTGGGCCACACCGGTGTGCAGGTCAGCTCACTCGCGCTCGGCGCGATGAACTTCGGCGCGATCGGGCGCACCACCCAGGACGAGGCCACCGCCATCGTCGATGCCGCTCTCGAGGCCGGGATCAACCTCATCGACACCGCCGACATGTACAGCGGCGGCGAGTCGGAGGAGATGGTCGGCAAGGCCATCGCGGGCCGCCGCGACGATATCGTGCTGGCCACGAAGGCGGGCATGCCCATGGGCGATGAGCGCAACCACCGGGGCGGTTCGCGCCGCTGGCTGGTCACCGAACTGGACAACAGCCTGCGCCGCCTCGGTGTCGACCACGTGGACCTCTACCAGATCCACCGGTGGGACCCGAGCACCAGCGATGAGGAGACGCTGTCGGCGCTGACCGACTTGCGGCGCGCGGGCAAGATCCGCTACTTCGGCTCCTCGACCTTCCCCGCCTACCGCGTCGTGCAGGCCCAGTGGACCGCCCGTGAGCGCCACCTGAGCCGTTACGTCACCGAGCAGCCCAGCTACTCGATACTGCAACGCGGGATCGAGGCCCATGTGCTGCCCGTGACCGAGCAGTACGGGCTCGGTGTGCTGGTGTGGAGCCCGCTGGCCTCGGGCTGGCTGTCGGGCGCGATCCGTGCGGGCCGGGACATCACCACCAGCCGCTCGGCCTTCATGCCGGAGCGCTTCGACCTCACCATCCCCGCCAACCGGGCCCGGCTCGACGCCGTCGAGCGGCTGGCCGAGGTGGCCGACGAGGCCGGTCTGACCATGATCCAGCTCGCGCTCGGCTTCGTGACCGCGCACCCCGCCGTGACCAGCGCGCTCATCGGCCCCCGCACACTGGACCATCTGCACTCGCAACTGGCCGCCGCCGACACCGTGCTCTCCGCCGATGTGCTCGACGCCATCGACGCGATCGTGGCCCCCGGCACCGATCTCGCCGCACATGAGAAGCACGACACCCCGCCCGCGCTGCTCGACCCGTCACTGCGGCGCCGCTGAGGGCGCCCCGAAGGAGGCGGGGGCTGTGTCGATGTGCGGCCCCGCCGCCTGGGCGCGATCGGCCACGCCGCGGACGATCGACGGCAGGTCGGGGCACTTCCCGGCGGAGTGCTCAGGCGGCGGAGCCCGGCACGGGCGGCGGGGCCGTCCGGACCCGGGTGAGGGCGGCCACCGCCTCCCGCGGATCGTCCACGTGGAACCGGAGGGTACGGGCGGAGCCCCGCGCGCCCAGCGGCCGTACGAACGCCACCGGCTCCGCCAGCTCCACCGTCACCGTGGTCTGGCTGCCCACCGAGAGGTCGAGCACCCCGTCCGCGCTCACCCGCACCAGCCGTCCGTCCGGATAGCGCCGGTCGACCCGGGCGGTGGCGATGGTGGCGGCCGGAACCCGCAGGTCGAACAGCACGCCGTACCGTATGCGCAGTGAGCCGTCCGGCCCCACCACATGCGGCCGGACCACACAGGCCGCGTGCAGGGCGAGGATCAGCACCACCCCGTACACATCGATGACGAGCAGGATCCGGTGTACGACCGGCCATGGGATCACCAGGGCCAGCGCGATCGTCTCGATGACCGAGACGAAGAGCATCCCGTACATCATGGCCGTCTGGGGCCCGGTGTAGGGGAAGGCCAGCGCCCCCTCGGGGATCTGGTGGCGGCGGCGCAGCACCCACAGCCAGAGGCTGTGCAGGGCCCGGATCTCGTGCCGGATGAGTCGGCGCACGATCGCCGGGACCAGTTTCTCCAGTGCGCCCGTCGCCCGCTCCGCCGTCCGTGCGATCCGCCGATTCATGACGACCTCCTCCTCAGCCGGGCGGTCACCCTCTCCATCACCCGGCGCACCACCTCGGCCTGGGCCGGCGAGTAGTCGGCGAGGAGCGCCTCCTCGAAGCCCGTCGCCGTCGGGCCGCTGTCCGGGATGGCCGCCAGGACCTCGTCGGGTACGGCGGCGACCAGGTCGTCGGCCAGCGTCGCGATCCGCGGATCGTCCGCCGCGGCCCCCTCCAGTTCGTCCAGCCGCTCGTACATCGGGACCACGGCGGGGTCGTCCGCCAGCGGCCGCAGCGCCGCGTACACCGCGTCACCGCCGACCACCCCGTCCAGCAGGATCAGGTGCTCGCGGTCCTTGGCGGCGGTCGGTGAGGAGGTGACCGGTGCGCTTTTCAGCAGCTCGGCGAGTGCGGGGGAGATCGGCGCGTCCGGTGTGAGCGGCCCGGCCAGCAGGGCCGCCAGCGCCTTGCGGCGCTTTTGGATCGCGTGTTCCTGGCGCGCCAGGTCGGCGTCCAGCTCGCCCAGCACCTCGGCCAGTTCGCGCCCGGCGTCGTCCGCGAGGACGTCCCGCACCTCGTCCAGGGCCAGCCCGAGCTCGGTCAGCCGCCGGATCCGGGCCAGCAGAATGGCGTCCCGGATGGTGTAGACGCGGTAGCCGTTGGCCCGCCGCTGGGGTTCGGGCAGCAGGCCGATGTGGTGGTAATGCCGCACGGTCCGGGATGTGACTCCGACGAGCGCGGCGATCTCTCCGATGCGCATGGTGCCAGTAGAAACCCTGCCGCTGCGTCAAGGTCAAGCGCGGCCCCGGCCCGCCCGGGACGCGACCGGTGTAGGGGGCAACGGCACGGTAGCGTAGCGAGGCCGAAATGCGGCCAGGTGCGGTGCGAACGCACATCCGGGAAGCAGTGAGGGAGCCTTATGCGGCACGAGATCAGCCCCGTATGCCGGCGGCATTCTGGAGATGGCCAACAGCCGGCTGTATCCCTTCTGGGGATCGCTCACCGAGGCGCTGAGAACGGGAAAGCCGCAGAACGAGCACAAGCACGGCGGCGATGTATTCGACGCCATCTACCGGGACCAGGAGGGCCTGGCCGCCGACGGCCGCGCCTGGATGGCCGAGGCGGGTTTCCGCGGCAGCCGGATCGAACCGCTGACGGACGGCTACTCCATGCTGGTGGGCATCAAATAACCGCCCGGCGAACCCGCTCGACGGATCACAACCCCGGACAGGCCCTAGAAGCGGTAGCGCAGGATCCGGCCCACATCCCGGAAGCCGGGAAGGTGTGCCATCAGCCGCATGCTCATCCGGCCGGAGGCGGGCATCTTCTCCACCCCCGGCATGTCCACGCTGCGCACCGCGTCGAGGCAGGTCAGCCCCGGGTGCCAGCTCTCGATCTCATGGGGGTCGTCCAGCCCCCAGTGGAGTGTGGCGCCCGCGTTGCGCACCGCGGGGACCATCTTCTGGAGTCGGATGCCCAGCGGCCCGTAGACGTCGAAGAGCAACTGGCCGCTGGGGAACCGGTCGGTGATCCGCTGAATCAGCCGCTTGCCCTCCTCCTTGCGCAGATACATCGTCAGCCCCTCGGCGACGACCACGGTGGGCCGGTCGTCGGGCACCTCGCGCAGCCATGCCTCATCGGTCACGGAGGCGCCGACCATCTCGTAGTTCCCCGACGGCTCGGGAAGCAGCCGCCGGCGCAACTCGATCACCTCGGGGTAGTCGACGTCGATCCAGCGCACCGACGAGGGCGGGTCCAGGCGCTGCACCCGGGTGTCCAGACCGCAGGCGAGATGGAGCACGGTGGCCTTCTGATGCTCGGCCAGGAACTCCATCGCCCAGTCGTCGAGCTGTTTCGCCCGCAGGGCGATGCCGACCGCTGTCGTATCCGTCATCCCCGTTTTGCCGAAGTCGTAGGCCACGCGCTCCACGGCCTCCCGGGCCGTGTGGTCGTGCAGGACGGAGTCCGGTGAACGGCTGTCCACCGCCCTGCCGTACAGCGTGGCGAGCAAGGTTTCCTGAGCGCCGCTGAGAGTGATCTTTTCGCGATCCATGGTTCCTCGTCGATGTGGGGGTACCGGACGGACCATTGCGTACCGGTTGTGTACGGAATGGGCAGAACCCGTGTCCGTACGGTCCCACGTTCCCCCGGGCAAAAGCGACCGGCGTCTGGGCCATTCGAGTTCATCCGGCCAACATCGGGGGACGGGCGCGGCGGCGAGCGTCAGCGGCCCTCGCCGTCGTCCCGCGTCAGCCACAGGTCGGGACCGAAGACCTCGTAGTGGATCGCGGAGGGGTGCACACCGCGATCCAGCAGCTGGGCCCGCACCGACCGCATGAACGGCAGCGGTCCGCACAGATACGCCTGGACGCCATCGGGGAGCTCGATCCCGGACAGGTCCACGAGGCCGGTGCGCCCGGCCGGCCAGTCGCCCTCGGGCCGCTCGTACCAGATGTGGGCCGTGCCCCGCGCCAGCTTGGTGATCAGCCGCTCCTGGTCGGCGCGCAGGGCGTGGTCGGCGGGGGAGCGGTCGCCGTGGACGGCGATGACCGGGGCCCGGTGCCCGCGCGCCGCCAGATCCTCCAGCATGGCCACCATCGGGGTGCAGCCGATCCCCGCGGAGGCGAGCAGCAGCGGCGCGTCCGTGGTGTCGAGCACGGTGTCGCCGAACGGCGCGGAGACGGTGAGCGCATCGCCCTCGTGGACATGGTCGTGCAGATGGCCGGAGACCTCACCGGCCGGGCCCTCGCCGGTGTCCGCGCGCTTGACGGAGAAGGAGCGCACGGTGGCGCCCGGGGCGTTGGTCAGGCTGTACTGACGGATCTGGTGGGCCCCGTCGGCCAACTCCACCCGCACCGAGATGTACTGGCCGGCCGTGAACGCCGGGGCGCGGCGGCCGTCCGCGGGCCGGATCCGGAAGGTGACCACATCCGCCGTCTCCCGGACCCGCTCGATCACCCGCCACTGCCGCCAGGTCCCGCCGACCAGTACACCCCGCTCCGCGTACAGCCCCCGCTCGATCTGGATCAGGGCGTCGGCCATCAGCCAGTAGACCTCGTCCCAGGCGGCGGTCACCTCCTCGGTGGCCGCGTCGCCGAGCACCTCCGCGATGGCGGCGGACAGATGACGGTGCACCACCGGATACTGCGCGGCGCTCACCCCGAGCGAGGCGTGCTTATGCGCGATCCGGTTCAGCAGCGCGTCGGGGCGGGTGCCCGGCCGCTCGACCAGGGCGGTGGCGAACGCGGCGAACGCGCCCGCGAGAGCCTGTCGTTGGGTGCCCGCCGCCTGATTGGCCCGGTTGAACAGATTCCGCAGCAGTTCGGGGTGGGCCGCGAAGAGCTTTCGGTAGAACAGGTCGGTGATGGTGTCGATGGCCTCACCGACGGCGGGAAGCGTGGCGCGAACGGTCTCGGCGGACTTCTGGGTGAGCATGGGCGGGCCTAACTTGTATCTTAGATTCGTATTATGCGGCATGGTCGGTGAGCCGGGCATAGGGCCTCCGTGTCCTCGCTGCTCGGCGGGGCGGGGCCCGGGGTTCATGCCCCGCGCGGCGGCCTCATGGGGACAAGCCGGGTGCGCGCCCGACCAGCCCCAGCAGTACCGGACCGGTCGGGGACGCCACCAGATCGTCGACCGTCAGGGGGTCGAGCGAGGCGAAGAACGCCTCCTGTGCCCGGCGCAGCGCCATGCGCAGTTGGCAGCCCTGCCGCAGCGGACACGGCATATCCCCCTCGCAGTCGACGACATCGCCGACCCCTTCGAACTCCCGGACCAGCCGGCCGATCGAGGCGGTGCGCCCGGTCGCGGTGAGCGTCAGCCCGCCGCCCCGTCCGCGCCGTGTCTCGATCAGGTCCAGGTGCTGGAGCCGGGCCGCCACCTTGGCCAGATGGCTATAGGCCACCTGCATCTCCCCGGCGATCTGCCGCGCGGTGCAGGGCTCGGCTCCGGTGACCGCCAGCCGCATGATCGTGCGGAGGGCCAGGTCCGTTGACTTCGTCAGCCGCATGGCCTCAGATTAACTTAATGCGAATCTGAGATGCAATTTATGGGCGCTTGGGTGGCGAAGGTGGCCCCGTCGCGGGTCGGGCCCCGCCGGGCGGCTGTCCGCGCAGCGCCCGGGTCACCGACCAGGCGACGGACACCATGGGCACGGCCACGACCGCCCCGATCACCCCCGCGATGATGGAGCCGGCGATGACCGAGATCGCCACCACCACCGGATGCAGCCGCACCGCCCAGCTCATCACCAGCGGATGCAGCACATGGCCCTCGAACTGACCCACCGCCACGATCAGCAGCAGCACCACGGCCGCGATGGCCGGACCGCGCCCGGCCAGAGCCACCACCGTCGCCACCGCCAGCGCGATGGGCGAACCGATCAGCGGAACGAACGTCGCGAAGAAGACCAGCAGCGTCAGCGGCAGGGCCAGCGGCACCCGCAGCACGGACAGGGCGATGCCGACCAGGACCGCGTTGGAGGCCGCCACGACGATGATGCCCCGGGTGTATCCGGCGAAGGTGCTCCAGGCCGCCCGCGCCCCCCGATCCCAGGTGGACCGGGCGCGCTCGGGGAGCTGCTCCCGGAACCACTGCCACATCCGGTCGCCGGAATGGACGAAGAAGACCGAGCAGAACAGGGCCAGGAACGCCGCCGTGCCCGCCTCCACGACCCGCCCCGCACTGCTGAGCGCCTTGCTGATCAGCGCCCCGCGATGCCGTGTCACAAAGTCGCTGACCTTCTGGTGGGCCCCCGAGAGCACACCGCGCCGGACATGGAACGGCGGCCCCTCCAGCCACCGCTCGATCCGGCCGATCCCACCGCGCAGCTCTCCCACGAGCCGGCCCGCCTCCGCGGCCGCCGCGCTTCCCACCAGCGCCAGCAGCCCCAGTACGACGAACAGCGTGCCGAACACCGCGAGCGCCACCGCGAGCGGCCTGGGGACCGCCCGTGCCAGCAGATCGGCCAACGGCCGCAGCAGGGCGGTGGCCACCAGTGCCAGGAACACCGCGATCGCGACGAGTTCGAACTGCCCCAGCACCGAGAACGCCAGATAGACGGCCACCCCGATGACCATCAGCCGCCATACGTACGCGGTGGCCAGCCGCAGTCCCGGATGGACCCTCCCGTTCTCGTCCCCCGCCCGGCGCACCGCCGCGGCCAGGGCCGCCGAACCGGTGCCGCGGGCCCGCGCCACCGCCCGTGAGGCCCGCCCCGCCGGTCCGCCGGTCACACCGCGCCGAGGGTGCCTGCCCCGCCCTCCCGGTCGCTCGGGCGGGGGAGGAGAGTCGCTGCTCACGTCGGCGCCACCGCCTTCTGCGTCCCGGTCCTGCGCGGCGGAAGAGGATGGCGATTCATCCCCATACGCACAGATTCAATCAGGGTGGCCGTCCGGGCGCCCGAACACCTCTCCCCGGCGCGGCGGCCCCTGCCCGCCCCCTGCCGTTCCGCACCGTCGACTGCCTAGGATCGCCCTGGTCACCCCTGTGCCAGGACCTCTGCAAGGAGTCGCTCGTGACATACGACATCACCGCCATCCGCGCGCAGTTCCCCGCACTGAAGGCCGGGTCGGCCCACTTCGACGGCCCGGGAGGCACCCAGACCCCGCTCCCCGTCATCGAGGCCGTCTCCGACGCACTGGCCAACCCCCTGTCCAATCGCGGCCACCTGACAGCGGGGGAGCGCAACGCCGAGGCCCTCGTCCGGTCGGCCCGGCAGGCCATGGCCGATCTGCTCGGCGCCGACCCGGCCGGGATCGTCTTCGGGCGCAGCGCCACCGCCCTCACCTACGACTTCGCCCGCACCCTCGCCAAGACCTGGTCACCGGGGGACGAGGTCGTGGTGTCCCGGCTGGACCACGACTCCAACATCCGCCCCTGGATCCAGGCCGCCGAAGCCGCCGGGGCCACCGTGCGCTGGGCCGACTTCGACCCCGCCACCGGCGAACTGACACCCGATGACGTCAGCGCCCAGCTCGGCGACCGTACCCGGCTGGTCGCGGTCACCGCCGCATCGAACCTGATCGGCACCCGCCCCGCCATCCCGGAGATCTCCCGGCGGGCGCACGCGGCCGGAGCGCTGCTCTACGTCGACGGGGTGCACTACGCCGCCCATGCCCAGGTGGACATCGAGCGGCTCGGCGCGGACTTCTTCGTCTGCTCCCCCTACAAGTTCCTCGGCCCCCACCTCGGCGTTCTGGCAAGCGCGTCCGAGCTCCTGGAGACCCTGACCCCGGACAAGCTGCTCCCCTCCTCGAACGCCGTTCCCGAGCGCTTCGAATTCGGCACCCTGCCCTATGAATTCCTCGCCGGCACCCGCGCCGCCGTCGACTTTCTCACCACCCTGGCCCCCGGCGCCGAAGGCGGCCGCAGGGAGCGGCTGGCGGCGGCGTTCACGGCCCTCGAAGGGCACGAGGCCACCCTTCGGCGGCGTATCGACGAGGGGCTGGCCGCCCTCGACCCGATCACCGTCCACTCCCGGGCGGCGGACCGCACCCCGACCGTGCTGCTGACCATCGACGGCCACGACACCACCGACGCCTACCGCCATCTCGCGAGCCGTGGCGTCGACGCCCCCTCCGGCTCCTTCTACGCCGTGGAGGCGTCCCGCAGGCTGGGCCTGGGCGACACCGGAGGACTGCGTATCGGCCTGGCCCCCTACAACAGCGGCGAGGACGTGGACCGACTGCTGGAGGCCCTCTCGGACTTCCTGCGCACGCCGACCCCACGCGGCTGACGCACCCGGCCGGGACGGCTGACCCACCCCGCCGGGACGGCTGACCCACCCCGCCGGGAACGCCGTCAGTTCCCGGCCGAATCCCCTTCGAGAAGCCCCGCCACCAGGCCGCGGGCATACGCGGCGCCGAGCCCGGCGGGGCGGAAGAGGATGCGGTACATCAGAGGTGAGACGACCCGGTCCATGACCGTCTCGACGGCGGGGGTGTCCTCCCCGCGCTCGGCCGCGCGGGTCAGGATGACGTCGACCTGATCGGCGGCGTAGGCCGAGCACCGGCCAGCGTTGCTGCCGTCCGGGTCGCCGAGCAGGGCGTCGCGGATATAGGCACGGCCCGCGGGGGAGGACATCTCGTCGAGGAACTGCTCGGCCCAGGCCGCCAGATCGGACGCCAGGCCGCCGTGGTCCCCGGGCGCGGTGTCGGGCCGCAGGCGCTCGACCGCCACGTCCGACAGCAGCTCGGTGAGGGCTCCCCAGCGGCGGTAGATCGTGGAGGGGGTGACCCCCGCGCGCTGGGCGATCAGCGGCACCGTCAGAGCGTCGCGGCCCACCTCGGCTTCCAGCTCGCGCACGGCGGTGTGCACCGCCGCCTGGACCCGGGCGCTGCGCCCGCCGGGGCGCACCATCTGCCTGCTCATTCCACCACCTTAAGCCTTAAGGCAATTCCGTTGCTTCTAGGAGCGGTGCGCCCCGAGGCTGCTCAGGGGAGTTCGGCCGCCGTGGCCCGGCCGTCCGCCGGTGGGCTCCAGACCGGGCCCGGGGCCGTCGTCAGACCACCGGCGCGAGCTCGCGGGCGGGCCGGGTCCGCTCGTAGGCGTGACCGGCCCGCAGGAGCACGCTCTCCCCGAGCGGCCGCCCGAGCAGCTGCATGCCGATCGGCAGGCCCGCCGTGTCATGGCCGACCGGGATGGACAGCGACGGCACCCCGGTGACGTTGGCGGGGGCCGAGAGGCGTACATAGGCTTCGGAGACGGCTTCGACGGTGCCGTCCGGCCAGGTGATCACCTCCTCATCGGCCTTCACCGCGGTCGCCGGGACGGTCGGGGCGGCGATCAGGTCGACGTCCTGGAGCATGCGCGCCCACTCCCGCCGCATCAGCGTCCGGGAGCGCTGGGCGCGCAGATAGTCCCCGGCGGGCATCAGCTCGCCGGCCTCGAGCAGGGTGCGCACATCCGTCTGGTACAGCTCGGGGGCCGCGCGCAGAGTGCGCTCGTGGTAGGCGGTGGCCTCCGGCACCATCAGGCCCCAGTGCGTGGCCTGGATGTAGCGGGTCATGGGGATCTCGACCTCGACGAGGCGCGCGCCGAGGGCTTCGAGCCCGTCGATGGCCCGCCGGACCGCGGCTTCCACCTCCGCGTCGACCCGCTCGAAGTAGTAGTTGCGCGGCACGCCGACGCGCAGCCCCGTCAGGTCCTCGCCCGCGCCCGGCCGGTAGTCCCGCGCGGGCCCGGCCAGGGACGCGGGGTCGCGGGGGTCGTGCCCGGCCAGGACCGCCAGGACCAGGGCCTGGTCCTCGACGGTGCGGGTGAGGGGGCCGACGTGGTCCAGCGACCACGACAGGGAGGTGACGCCGTGCCGGGGGACGAGGCCGTACGTCGGCTTGAGGCCGACGACCCCGTTGAGCGCGGCCGGGACGCGTATGGAACCGCCGGTGTCGGTGCCCAGGGCGAAGGTCGCGGTGCCCGCGGCGACGGCCACGGCGGATCCGCCGCTTGAGCCGCCCGCGACCCGCCCGGTGTCCCAGGCGTTGTGGGTCTGCGGGGTGATCAGCCCGTAGGCGAACTCATGGGTGTGGGTCTTGCCGGCCAGGATCGCGCCGGACGCGCCGAGGCGTGCGGCGACCGCGCTGTCCGCCTGGGCGCGGTGGTCGGCGCGGACCCGGGAACCTGCGGCGGTGGCCACTCCCGCCACGTCGATCAGGTCCTTCAGCCCCATCGGGATGCCGTGCAGCGGGCCCCGGAGGCGGCCGGCCGCGACGTCGTCGGCGGCCTCCCGGGCCGTCAGACGCGCCCGTTCGGCGGTCACCGTGGCGTAGGCGTTGAGGTGGGGTTCCAGCCGCTCGATGCGCTCCAGGACGGAGTCCACCAGCTCGACGGGGGACAGCCGCCCGGCCCGGATCGCGTCGGCGGCCGCGGTGAGGGTCAGTTCATACGGCCGCATCGTGCTCCTCCTCTCCCGCGCGGTAGACGGAGGCGGGCGGGGTGTCGCCGAAGTCGAGTTCGCGCAGGACGGCGACGACGGAGTGGATGTGCTGGGCGGTGGCCGCCACCGCGGTGTGGCGGTCGGGCGGCAGCGGAAGCCCGGCCCGGTCGGCCCAGCGGGCCGCCTCCTCGGGCGTGAGTCCGGCGGTGGACATGGTGTCTCCGTTTCTTGGGCCAGCGCGGCGGCGCGCTCCCGGCGACCCCGATTCTCGCGATAAAGGCTAAGGGTTTGCGTTAGGTGATCGTAGGGGCTACGGTCGCTTAAAGCAAAATCGTAGCGTTTAGCGAGAAGGAGTCTCATGCCCAGCGCCATATCCGGCGCCCCCGCGCACTGCCCCTACGCGGCCGCCCCCATCCGGAAGGCCACGGCGCACCGCGCGGCCCCCCTCGGCCCCCTCGTCCTCCACGCCTCGGTCCTCACGGCACTCCTGGCCGCGTCCAGCGCCCCGACCCCGCTGTATCCGCTCTACCAGGACCGCTGGGACCTCTCCGCGCTCACCATCACGGTGATCTTCAGTGCCTACGCCCTGGCGCTGCTGCTGGCCCTGCTCACCGTCGGAGCCCTCTCCGACCATCTGGGACGGCGCCCCGTCCTGCTGGGCGCGCTGATCCTGGAGGCGGGCTCGATGGCGCTGCTGGCCGCGGCGGACGGGCCCGGACCGCTGATCGCCGCCCGGGTCCTGCAAGGGGCGGCCACGGGCGCGGCCACCAGCGCCTCGGGCGCGGCGCTCCTCGACCTCGAAGACCCCCTGCGCCCCGGCAGACCGGCCCTGATCAACAGCATCACCCCGGTGGCCGGGATGGCCGCCGGCGTGCTGGCCTCGACCCTCCTCATCGCCCTCTCCCCGGCACCCACGGTCACCGTCTATCTGCTGCTGGCCGCGCTGTTCGTGGCCCAGGCGGCCGCGGTCGCCCGCGCCGCGGAGACCGGACACCGGCGGCCCGGGGCGCTGCGGTCCCTGCGCCCGCGGCTCGGCCTCCCGCCGTCGGCCCGCGGCGCGCTGCTGACCGTGGGCACGGGCGTCGTCGCCGTCTGGGCGCTGGGCGGTCTCTACTCCTCCCTGGGGCCCGCGCTCGTACGCCTGGTGGCCCCCGGCACTCCGCCTCCCGCGGGCGGGATGGTGTTCTTCACCGTCGGCGCCGCCGCCGCTCTCACCGTGTGGACACTGCGGCGCACGGCTCCGGGCGCCGCCGCGACCGGCGGCTGCCTGGCCGTCATCCCCTCCGCCGCCCTGAGCCTGGCCGCGCTGCACGGTGCCGGCCCGCTCGCCCTGTTCGGAGGCGCGGCCCTGGCCGGTGTCGCCTTCGGCGCCGTGTCCCAGGGAGCGCTGCGGCTGCTGCTCGCCTCGCTCGACGAGCGGGACCGGGCCACCACCGTGGCCGCCTACTACATCCTCAGCTATCTGTCGATGAGTCTGCCCGCCATCGCCGCGGGCGCCGCCACCCAGCACTACGGGCTCCGTACCGCCTGCCACGCCTACGCCATCGGTGCCGCCGTGCTCGCCGCCGCGGCGGTGGCGGCACTGACCGCGTCACGGCGCCGCACCGCGCCCCGCACCACCAACGCCCTCCCTCACTAGCCACCCAGGAGACGACACACCATGCGCACACCGCACGCCAGCACGCGCGCGCCGCACACCATCCCCTTCTGGACCGTGGGCGACATCGCCGTCCACCGCATCGAGGAGGTGCTGCTGCCACCGCGGACCGGGCCGTGGCTGCTGCCCGACGCCACCGCCGACGTGGTCGCCCAACAGGACTGGCTGCGCCCCGACTTCGCCGACCAGCGGGGCATCCTGCGCCTCGACAGCCACAGCTTCGCCTTCGAGGTGGCCGGGGCGCGGGTGCTGGTCGACACCGGCATAGGCAACGGCAAGACGCGGGCCAACCCGGCCTGGCACGATCTGCGTACCGACTACCTGGAGCGACTCACCGCCGCCGGGTTCCCTCCGGAATCCGTCGACCTGGTGATCCTCACCCATCTGCACACCGACCACGTCGGCTGGAACACCCATGAGGTGGACGGCGCATGGGTGCCCACCTTTCCCCGGGCGCGCTACCTCACCTCCCGTACCGAGCGTGAGTTCTGGGCGTCCTACGACATGGACGAACCGCGTGCGCGGATGTTCCATGACTCCGTGACGCCCGTCGAGGACGCGGGACTGCTCGACTTGGTCGACGTCCCGGCCGGGGGCACCGAGGTCGCCCCCGGGCTGCGGCTGATCCCCACACCCGGGCACACCCCCGGCCATATCGCCCTCCAGCTCGACAGCCACGGCGAGAGGGCGCTGATCACCGGCGACTGTGTCCACCACCCCGTCCAGCTCGCCCATCCCGCCATCGGCTCGTGCGTGGACATCGCCCCCGAGCAGTCCGAGGCCACCCGCCGCGAGCTTCTCGGCTCCCTCGCCGATACGGGCACCCTTCTGCTGGGCACCCACTTCCCGCCGCCCACCGGCGGTCATGTGATCACCGACGGGAACGCCTACCGGCTCTCGCCCGTGCCCCCGGCCTCGCACTGACGCGAGTCCTCCCGGGGGGTGGTGGTGTTCGCGTGGATGTTCCCGTAGGGGCGGTCTTGGGGCCGGGGCGGTGCGGCGGGCAGGCTCGTGGGTGCTGTGCCTGCTTCGTATGGGGAGGGGTCTTCTGTGGCCGGTGTGTTACCGCGTGGCGATCGGCTGCCGTCGTTGACGGGGCTTCGCTTTCTGCTGGCCGGTGTGGTGTTGGCGGGCCATGTGCTGACGCTGGGCCGATTCTTCGAGGCCCAGGGGGTCTACGAGGCCGCCGACGCCTCGTCCATGGCGAGCGCGGCGGCGGTTTCCTCGTTCTTCCTCCTCAGCGGCTTTGTGCTGGCGTGGAACGCGTCCCCGTCCGACACCGCCCTCAGGTTCTGGCGCCGCCGAGTGGTGAAGATCTTCCCCAACCACGCGGTGACCTGGGCCTTGATGCTGGGTCTGCTCATGGTGACGGGCACCGCCGCATTGCTTCCGGTGCCGGATCCGGGGCTCGGGGAGGCGGTCCGGAATCTGCTGCTGGTACACGCCTGGGTTCCGGCCATGACCGATTTCAGCAGTGTCAATCCGGTGACGTGGTCCATCTCGTGCGAGGCGTTCTTCTACCTTCTTTTCCCCCTGCTGATCCGGCCGGTGCGGGCGGTCCCGGCGCGGCTGCTGTGGCCGGTGATCGCCCTGGTGGCGGGGGCGGTGGTGACGATGCCGATGGTGGCCATGGCCGTCACCGACGAGGCGGCCCCGGGGAGTTGGTCACCGCTGTCGACCGAGCGCTGGTGGCTGATCTACTTCTTCCCTCCGGTGCGGCTGCTGGAGTTCATCCTCGGCCTGGTGCTCGCCCGGGCGGTCCAGCTGGGCCGCTGGCCGGCGCTCCGCCCCGCCTGGCCGCTGCTCGCCCTGGCGGCGGTCTTCGCGGTGCGGCCGGAGTTGCCGGAGGAGTACGTATGGGGAGCGGCGACCTGTCTGCCGGTGGCCGCCCTGATCCCGGCCCTCGCCACCCGCGACATCCAGGGCCGGGAGAGCCGGCTGGGCCGTCGCGGCCTGGTGCTGCTGGGCGAAGCGTCGTTCGCGCTCTACATGGTCCACTTCCCGGTGCTGTACGCGATCCGGGTACTGCTGGACCGGCGGACGTTCGACACCGTGACCGCCACGGTGTTGTCCGTGGCGGTATCGGCGCTGTGCGTGGCGGTGTCGCTGCTGCTGTGGCGCGGGGTCGAGGTGCCGATGATGCGCCGTTTCGCCCGCCCCGGCGGCCGTTCCACGCCGCCAGCGCGCCCCGCCACGCCCGACGACCGGACCGCCCCCATGCGCCAGGAGGACCCGGCCCCATGACCGGGGCGCCCCGGTGAGCACCGCTGACGGGGCGGCCCCGTGAACACCGCCCACCGGGCGGCCCCGTGAACGCCCGCGCGCGGCGGTCGCGCGGAGCCGCTCAGCCTGGCGAGGCGGCGACGCTTACGCGATGGCTTTCGCCGTCGGAGAGGAACGACGCCAGTTCCCGCCCCTCCTCGGCCACCGCGGTGCGGTCGGCGGGGGAGAGGCGGCCCAGCGGGGCGACGGCCACGGTGCCGGCGTCGACGGTCCAGGTCGCGGCCACCCGGCCGTCCACCAGCACAACGCGCTCCCCGGCCACCGAAAGGCCGCGGTGGGCGTCGTCGATGATCCGGCCGCGGTCGTGGTATCCGAGGATCGCGTTGTCGAACGCGGGCAGGAACCGTACCGGCGCGGGCGTGTCGGGGTCGGGGCGTGGCGCGCCGGGGAGGTCGAGCAGCTCCCGGCCGCGTTCATCGCGGAAGGTGACCAGCTCCTCCCGTATCGCCGCCACCGCGGCCGGGAGTCCGGCCAGACCGCACCAGGCGCGCAGATCGGCCGAGGCCGCGGGGCCGAAGGCGGCCAGATACCGCCGTACCAGCGCCTGGCCGACCGGATCGGCGCCATCGGGGGCGGGCGGGGCCATCTCCCGCCCCAGCCAGGAGGAGAGCAGGACGTTACGCACCCCTCCCTTGGCGCGCCACAGCCCGCGGGGCGGCGTCTGCGCCACCGGGACGAGGGCGGCGATCAGCATTTCGCCCAGCGCCCGCGGCGGCGGGCCCGGCCAGCGCGCGGCGAGCGCCCCGACGAGCTCGGCCATCGAGCGCGGCTCGCCATCGGCCATCACCGCCCGGCCCGCGGCGCCGAGTTCGCCGAGGTCTATCCCCGCCAGCTCGCGGCGGTAGGTCCCGAGCACCCGCTGGCGCAGCATGGCGTCGTGGCGGGCCCGCCAGGCCACGGTGTCATCGGCGGTGAGGAGATGGACGGTGCGGCGCATGAGGTGGGTGCGCACCAGGCTTCGCTGAATCAGCAGGTCGGAGAGGGCGCCCGGTGCGAACGCGCGCAGCCGCGACCACAGCCCGGTGAACGGCTCCTGCGGCTCCTGCGCCTGCATACCGCACAGGTGCGCGACGGCGTCGACGACCGGCACATCGGCGCGGTCGAGCAGCAGCTGTCGGGCGAGCGTCGCGCGGCCCAGCGCCCGGTTGCCGAGAACGGTCATCGTGCCACCGCGGCGCGCTCATCGGCCGATCGCCGCCGTAGCGCCGCGTGTTGGACGGATGGCGGGGTGTAGGACACATCGAGCGGGCCGATGTCGGTTCCGGGCGCCACGATCCGGTCGATCCGGTCGAGGATCTCGTCATCGAGGCTCACCGCGGCCCCGGCCAGGAGATCCTCCAACTGCTCCATGGTGCGCGGCCCGATGATGGCCGAGGTGACATCGGGGTGGGTGATGGCGAAGGCCATCGCCAGATGGGTCAGCGACAGACCGGCCTCCTCGGCCAGCGGGATGAGCCGCTCCACGGCGTCGAGTTTGCGCTCGTCGGTCAGATGGCGGGGCACCCACTTCATCCGCTCGTTCCGCACCGTGGGCCCGCCCTTGCGGTAGCGGCCGGTGAGCAGGCCCATCGCCAGCGGGCTCCACACCAGTACGCCCATGCCGTAGCGGTGGCAGACCGGCAGGACCTCCTGTTCGATCGCCCGGTTGAGGATGGAGTACGTGGGCTGCTCGGTGCGGAAGCGGTGCAGTCCGCGCCGGTCGGCGACCCACTGCGCCTCGACGATCTCCGAGGCCGGGAGGTTGGAGGACCCGATGGCGCGCACCTTGCCGCTGCGCACCAGATCGGTCAGCGCGGAGAGCGTCTCCTCGATATCGGTGTGCGGGTCGGGGTGGTGCACCTGGTAGAGGTCGATGTGGTCGGTCCCCAGGCGCCGCAGCGACTGCTCGACCTCGGTGACGATCCAGCGCCGGGAGCTGCCGCCGCGGTTGGGGTCCTCGCTTATCCTTCCGTTGACCTTGGTGGCCAGCACGATGTCGTCGCGCCGCCCCTTCAGCGCCTTGCCCACGATCTCCTCGGACTCCCCGTGGCCGTACACATCGGCGGTGTCGATGAAGTTGATCCCCGAGTCCAGCGCCCGGTGGATGATCCGGACACAGTCGTCGTGATCGGGGTTGCCCATCGGGTTGAACACCATCGTGCCCAGACAGTAGGGGCTGACCCGGATACCGGTCCGCCCCAGCTCACGCGTCTTCACGGTCGCGCCGTTCCCTTCGGTTCCTTGGTTCTTGGGTTCCCTGGCTCCTGGGTTCCGGAGCCGCGCCGGTGACGTCCGTCACCGGCGC